>CAYGLV010000022.1:10073-36131 GCA_964351025.1 uncultured Gaiellales bacterium
GCGGGGCGGCATGGTCTCGGCGGCTTCGTGCTGAACGACGGCCGCGGGGTCGTGGTCGAGGTCGAGGGCGAGCAGGCTGCGCTCGATGCGTTCGTCTCGGCCGTTGCCGCCGAAGCCCCCGGCCTTGCCCGCGTGGACTCGGTCGCGGCCGAGCCGGTCGAGGCGCGCGGCGAGCGAACCTTCGCAGTGTTGCCGAGCCTCGCGTCCGCGGACCGCGGCGCGCTCGTTCCGCCGGATGTCGCCACGTGTGACGACTGCCTCCGCGAGCTCGACGATCCAGCCGACCGCCGGTACCGCTACCCCTTCGTCAACTGCACGCAGTGCGGGCCGCGCTTCACGATCGTCCGTGAGGTGCCATACGACCGGGCGAGCACGACGATGGCCGGCTTCCCGCTCTGCGACGACTGCCGCAGCGAGTACGAGGATCCCACCGACCGCCGTTTCCATGCCGAGCCGATCGCGTGTCCCGCGTGCGGGCCGAGGCTCTTGCTGCCGCTGGCGGAGGCGGTCGGCCTGCTGCGCGACGGCCGGATCGTCGCAGTCAAGGGGCTCGGCGGGTACCACCTGGCCTGCGACGCGTCCAACGAGGACGCCGTCGCCCGCCTGCGCGCGCGCAAGCAGCGCGAGGAGAAGCCGTTCGCGGTCATGACTCCGGCTCCCGCCTCGCTCGCGCTGCTCGAGCCCGAGGAAGACGCTCTCCTGCACGGCCCCGCGCGCCCGATCGTTCTCGTCCGCCGCCGGCCGGACTCGCCCGTCGCCCCATCCGTGGCGCCCGGCTCGCCGTGGCTGGGGCTGCTGCTCCCGTACACGCCGCTGCACCATCTTCTCTGCGGCGACGCCGGCGTCCCGCTCGTCCTAACGAGCGGCAACCGCTCCGACGAGCCGATCGCCTTCGACGACGAGGACGCCCGCCGGCGTCTCGGCGGCATCGCGGACGCCTTCCTCACGCACAACCGTCCGATCCACCGCCGCTGCGAGGACTCCGTGGTGCGGGCGGCCTTCCCGCTCCGCCGCTCGCGCGGGTACGCACCGTCCGGGCTGCCGCTGCCGGTCGCTGCCCCGCGGCCGCTCGTCGCCGCCGGCTCCGAGCTGAAGGCGACCTTCTGCGTCGCTCGCGGCGGCGAGGCCTTCCTCTCGCCGCACCTCGGCGACCTCGACGACGAGCTCTCCTACCGTGCGTTCCGCACCGATCTCGAGCTCTACCTCCACATGCTCGACGTCACGCCCGAGGCGGTCGTGTGCGACCTCCATCCCGAGTACCGGGCGACGAAGTGGGCACACGAGCAAGGGCTTCCGCTCATAGAGGTACAGCACCATCACGCGCACGCGGCAGCCTGTCTCGCGGAGCACGGCGAGACGCGTGAGGCGCTCGCCGTCGTGCTCGACGGCACCGGGTACGGCTCCGACGGGACGCTGTGGGGTGGGGAGCTGCTCCGCTGCGACCTCACGTCGTTCGAGCGTGTTGCCCACCTCGAGCCCGTGCCGCTCCCGGGCGGAGAGGCGGCGATCCGCGAGCCCTGGCGCATGGCAGCGGCCTACCTCGAGCAGGCCGGCCGGCCCGTGCCCTTCGAGCGCTGGGGGCTCGTGCGGGAGAGCCTGAAGGTGAACGCTCCGCTGTCGTCGGGGGCCGGCCGGCTGTTCGACGCCGTCGCCGCGCTGCTCGGCGTGCGCGAACGAGTCAGCTACGAGGGTCAGGCGGCGATCGAGCTCGAGTACCTGGCCGCGGACGTGCCGGCTGCGGCCTACCCATGCCGGCGCGAGCGGGGAGTGATACGTGGTGCAGACCTCGTCGCAGCCGCACATGACGACCTTGCCGGCGGGAGGCCGCGCGCGGAGATCGCCGCCGCCTTCCACGAGGGCGTGGCGAGCGCGTTCGCAGAAGCCTGTGCGCAGGCCGGCGACCCGTGCACGGTCGTCCTGTCCGGCGGCAGCTTCCAAAACTGCCGGCTGCTCGGCTCGCTGCGCCGGCGGCTCGAGGAGCACGGCTTCCGGGTCCTCTCGCACCGGCTCGTGCCCCCGAACGACGGTGGCGTAAGCTACGGCCAGGCCGCGGTGGCGGCGGCGAGGCTTTCGGCATGTGCCTAGGCATCCCAGGACAGGTCATCGAGCTGACCGACCCCGAAGCCGGGCTCGCCAAGGTGGACATCGCCGGTGTGCGCCGCGAGATCAGCATCGCCCTCGTCCACGAGCCCGCGGCTCCGGTCGAGCTCGGCGACTGGGTGCTCGTCCACGTCGGGTTCGCGCTCGCGCGGATCGACGAGGAGGAGGCCCGTGCCACGCTCGAGCTGCTCGCGCAGGCGGCTGAGCTCCAGCACGAGCTCGACGAGCTCCGCGCAGGGACGGTCACGTGACGCTGACGCCGGAGCGGTGCGTGACGTGCTCCGATGCGGCGGTCGCCGCCCGCGTCACCGCCGTCGAGGGCGATGAGGCCCTGATCGTGGCCGACGGCGTGGTTGGGCGCGTCGCACTCGACCTCGTTCCCGACGCCGCGCCGGGCGACATCCTGCTCTGCCACGCGGGCATCGCGCTCGAGCGCCTGGAGCGTGTGCCGGCGTGAAGTACGTGGACGAGTACCGCTCGCCCCCGCTCGCAAGGGCGCTCGCGGCTGAGATTGCCACGCTCGTCCGTGGACGGGCTCCCGTCCGGGTGATGGAAGTCTGTGGTGGCCACACGCACGTCATCTACCGGCACGGCCTCGAAGATCTCTTGCCGCCCGAGGTCGAGCTCGTGCACGGGCCCGGCTGCCCGGTCTGCGTCATCCCGATGGGCCGCGTGGACGACGCGATCGCGCTTGCCGAGCAGCCCGGTGTCACTCTGGCCACGTTCGGCGACATGCTTCGCGTCCCCGGAGGGCGCGGCTCGCTGCTCGAGGCGAAGGCGCGCGGGGCCGACGTGCGCATGGTCTACTCGCCCCTCGACGCGCTCGCGCTCGCCCGCCGGGAGCCTGCCCGGCACGTGGTCTTCTTCGCGGTCGGCTTCGAGACGACGGCGCCCGCCACGGCGGTGACGCTCCTGCGCGCCCGCACGGAAGGCATCCGGAACTTCTCCGTCTTCTGCAACCACGTCACGATCGAGCCGCCTCTGCGTGCGATTCTCGAGACGCCGGGGCTCTCGATCGACGCCTTCGTCGGCCCGGGTCACGTCTCGACCGTGATCGGCACCGATGCGTACCGCTTCATTCCCGAGGAGTTCGGCCGGCCGGTCGTCGTCTCGGGGTTCGAGCCGGTCGACCTGCTGCAAGCGGTGGCGATGCTCCTGCGGCAGCTTCGCGAGGGACGCTGCGCGGTCGAGAACCAGTACACGCGCGTCGTCCACGCGCGGGGCAACCCGCGCGCGCTCGCAGCGATCGCCGAGACGATGGAGCTGCGCGACACGTTCGAGTGGCGCGGCCTCGGGATGCTGCCACGCAGCGCGCTCCGCCTGCGCGAGGCGTTCTCCGAGTGGGACGCGGAGGTGCGGTTCCTGCTGCCCGGCGTGCGGGTCGAGGACCCGAAGGCCTGCCAGTGCGGCGAAGTGCTGACCGGCAAGATCAAGCCGTGGGAGTGCAAGGTCTTCGGCACCGCGTGCACGCCGGAGCTGCCGCTCGGGACGTGCATGGTGTCGAGCGAGGGCGCCTGTGCCGCGTTCTACGCCTACGGCCGGCTGCGGCGCCCGCAAGAAGAGCCCGTCGGTGCGTAGCCGCACGGGCCGCCGCGTCCTGCGCGACGAGCTCGTCACTCTGGCACATGGCGCAGGCGGCAAGGCGACCCGCGACCTCGTCGAGGGGCTCTTCCTCGAGGAGCTCGGAAGCGAGCAGCTCGCACCGCTTGCCGACGCGGCCGTCATCCCGGGCGCCGGCCGGCTCGCGTTCACGACCGACGCCTACGTCGTCAAGCCGCTTACGTTCCCCGGCGGGGACATCGGCGAGCTTGCGGTCAACGGCACCGTCAACGATCTCGCCGTGGTCGGAGCCCGCCCGCTGTGGCTCTCGGCCGGGTTCGTGATCGAGGAGGGCTTCGCAGTCGCCGACCTGCGCCGGATCGCGGCCTCGATGGGCAAGGCCGCACGGGCCGCCGGCGTCGCGGTCGTCGCCGGCGACACGAAGGTCGTCGAAAGGGGGAATGCGGACGGCCTCTACATCGTGACGGCCGGCGTCGGCACGCTCGACGCCGGGGTCCGGCTCGGCCCGGAGCAGATCCGGCCGGGCGACCGCGTCCTCGTGTCCGGGTCGCTCGGCGACCACGGGATGGCAGTCATGATCGCCCGCGGCGAGCTTGCGCTCGAGGTCGACCTTGCGAGCGACACGGCGTCCGTTCACGAGCTCGCAGCAGCGCTCGTCGCTTTCGGCGACAGCCTGCGCTGGATGCGTGATCCGACCCGCGGCGGGCTCGCGACCGCGCTCAACGAGCTCGCCTCCCAGGCCGGCCTTGCCGTCGCGCTCGACGAGTTGGCGCTTCCCGTGCGCCCCGTCGTCGCCGCGGCCTGCGAGATTCTCGGCATCGACCCCCTCTACGTCGCCAGCGAGGGCAGGCTGGTCGCCATCGTCGCCCCCGACGTGGCGGATGCCGCCCTCGCGGCCCTGCGCTCGTACCCGCTCGGCGCCGACGCCGCACTCGTCGGCGAGATCCGCGACGAGCCCGAGGGCTTCGTCGTCCTCGACACGTCGCTGGGCGGAACGCGCATCGTCGACATGCTGGTCGGCGACCCGCTGCCCCGCATCTGCTGACGTACCGGCGGACGGGACTTCCGTGACATGTCAGACTCGTATAGGGTTTTCCCGGTGCCACAACGGGCGAGAGAGAGGCGGTGAGGCAGATGGCGGTGCCGTTCCGCATCGGCGTGATGCAGCTGACGATGGAGCCGCTCGACGAGATGCTCGCGAGCGCGCGGGTGATGGACGAGGCCGGCATGGACACGATCTGGCTCGCCGAGGCCTACCCCTGGTGGCGCAAGCACCAGATGGAGGCTCGCTCCTCGACCGTCGTCTCGGCGCTGATGGCGCGTGAGACGAAGCGCCTCGCGATCGGCTGGGGGATCATCTCCCCGTTCACACGCCACCCGGTGCAGGTCGCGATGGACGCGCGCGTCGTCCAGGAGGCGGCCGGTCCGGGCAGGTTCCTGCTCGGCTTCGGGACCTCGAAGATCTTCCTCAACAACGCGAAGATGCAGACGACGAAGACGCTCGGACCGATGCGCGACGCGGTCTCGATCGTGCGCGGCGTGCTCGGCGGCGAGCGCTTCGAATACGAAGGCGAGACCTGGAGCGCGGACGTGCCCGCGCTGTCGCCGGAGGCGCACTCGCCACGCGACGTGCCGCCCGTGTACATCGCCGCGACCGCGCCGAAGATGATGGGCCTCGCCGCGGAGATCGCCGAGGGCTGCCTCACCCCGTCGATCACGACACCCGCCTTCGTCCGGCACACGCGCGAGCTCGTCGGGCCGGACATCGACGTCGGCTGCACCGTCGTCGCCTCGATCCACGCGTCCGACCGCGACGCCGGGCGCGACGGAGCGCGCGAGATCGCCGGCATGTACCTCGCGAACAAGGTGCAGAACATCCAGGGCTCGGCCGACACGCTGCTCGACCTGGCCGGGCTCGAGCAAGACGAGATCAGGCCGGTCGCCGAGGCGATGGAGCAGGGCGGTCGCCTCGCCGCGAAGGCCGAGGTGACCGACGCGATCCTCGACAAGTGCAAGCCGATCGCCGGGACTCCGGAGGACTGCATCGCCGCGATCGAGGAGTACCGCGCCGCGGGCTGCACGCACGTCATGCTCGAGCTCTGGGGCGACAAGCGACACGACCAGATCCGCCTCTTCGGGGAGAAGGTGCTGCCGCACTTCCGCGACCGATGAGGATTCGCATCGACCGGAAGCGGCTCGTGGATTGGGCGAGCCGGGCAATCTCGACCCCCAGCTTCACGGGGAGCGAGCAGGCGATGTCCGAGCTGATGGCGGAGACCTTCGAGGAGCTGGGCCTGCACGTGCAGCGCCAGCAGATCGAGGAGGGACGGACGAACGTGCTCGGCATCCGCGCCGGTGCGGGCGGCGGGCCGAGCCTCATGTTCAACGGTCACATGGACACCTCGTACTCCGGCAAGGAGCCCTGGCTGCGCCACGTGCCGGGCTTCCAGCCGCAGCCCTTCGTCCGGGACGGCCGCCTCTACGGGCTCGGGATCTCGAACATGAAGGGCGCGCTCGCCTGCTACGTCGCGGCGCTTGAGGCGCTGGACGACGCCGGCGTGCGGCTGAAGGGCGACGTGATGATCGCGGCGGTCTGCGGCGAGATTGAGAAGACCCAGTACGGGGACGCGCAGGGGGCACAGTACCGCGGGTACGCCGCCGGCTCCCGTTACCTCGTCTCTCACGGTGGCGTCGCCGACATGTGCATCCTCGGCGAGCCGACCGAGGGCAAGGTCGTGCTCGGGCACTTCGGCTCGCTCTGGCTGCGCATCTCGACCCAGGGCAACTTCATCCACACGGCCTTCATCGAGGGCAAGAGCGACCAGAACTCGATCCTGCGCATGCAGGAGGTGCTGGCCGCCGTCCGGGAGTGGATCCCATCCTGGGAGGACGACCCCGAGAACGCCTATCGGGGCGCGAAGGCGATCGTCAACGTCGGTGCGATCCAGGGCGGCTTCGGCTGGCGCGTCTCGCGCACGCCGCACCGCACCGACCTCTTCCTCGACGTGCGCGTCCCACCGGGCAAGCCGATGGCGACTGCGCGGGCGCAGGTGCTCGACATGGTGCGCGGTCTCGCGGAGAGCTTTCCCGCCTACGGGATCGAAGCGGAGGTCTACGTCACCGCTCCCGGCGCCGAGATCGCAGAGGGCCATCCTCTCGTCGCAGCGATCGACGCTGCGCACGAGGAGGTCATGGGCGAGCGGCCCGAGCGCGACGTCACGCGCTGGTTCTCCGACGCCTCCGTGCTGACACGCTACGGGATCGCGACGGTCAACTACGGCACCTCGACAGGCCTGCTCGATACCGAGTACGGCGAGAACCTCGACATCGACGGGCTGGCACAGATGGCGCACGTGTACGCGCTGGCGGCGATGCGCGTCTGCGGGGTGGCAGAGTGAAGCTCGTCACGTTCGACGAGGGCCGTGTCGGCCACGTCGCCGGTGAGGAGATCGCCGTCCTCGACGTGCCGACGATGCGCGAGTGGTTCGAGCGCGGCGGGGCGGACGAGACCGGGGAGCGCGTTCCGCTCGGGGGAGCTCGGCTGCGGGCGCCGATCGTGCCGAAGAAGTTCTTCCACACCGCCGGCAACTTCCGCGAGCACGAGGAGGAGTCGAAGCAGGTCGGCTGGTCGCACGAGATCGCGCCGTGGATCGTCTTCTTCCAGAACGTGGACGCGATCGTCGGCCCCGACGAGCCGGTCATCTACCCCGAGCACCTGACCGAGGAGCTCGACTACGAGCTCGAGCTGGCCGTCGTGATCAAGAAGGCCGGCGAGTGGTTCTCCCCTGAGGAGGCGCCGGACTACATCGGAGGCTACGTCATCTTCAACGACATCACCGCGCGCGACATCCAGCGGCGCGAGATGCGCTCCGGCGTGTTCTCCTTCTGCAAGGCGATCCGCACGTTCTGCCCGCTCGGGCCCTGGATCGTGACGCCGGACGAGATCCCCGATCCGCACGACCTCGCGATGGAGCTTCGCGTCAACGGCGAGTCACGGCAGGTCTCCCACTCGGGGAAGATGTCGGTGACGATTCCCGAGATCATCAGCCACTACTCGGCGCTCGGCTACTCGGCAGGCGACGTCGTCTCGACCGGGACGGTGTCGGGCGTGGCCGGCTTCTCGCCGGACGCGGCGTCGCTCTACCTCAAGCCCGGCGACGTGATGGAGTGCGAGATCGAGCGGATCGGCGTCCTGCGCAACCCTGTGATCTCCTGGCAGGAAGGGCACGGCGCGCCCGCCCCGCCGCGCGTGCGCTGGTGAGCTGGCCGCGCGACGACGCCAAGCTCGACCGGGTGCGCGCGCTCATGGCCGAACAGGGGCTCGACGCACTCGTCGTGCGCGCGCCCGACAACGTCCTCTACCTGACCAACTTCTGGGGGATGAAGGGGTACGACGCCGTCGTCTTCCCGCGCGAGGGCGAGCCGGTGCTGATCTGCCTCGAGCCCTCGGCAGAGGACGCGGCGCGCACTGCCTGGACGGACGACGTCCGCCTCTTCGCCGGCTACCACCCGTCCGACCCGCGCCCGCCGGTGGCGCGAGCGACGGAGCTCGCCCAGGCGGCGATCGCAGAGCGCGGCTACGAGCGCATCGGGCTCGAGCTCTCGCTCGGCACCCAGGCGTCCGATCGCATGGCCGGCGAGCCGACGACGTTCACACACGACTGGTTCCACGCGTTTGGCGCGAGCATCGAGGACGCAACTCCACTCCTGGCGCAGGCGCGCGCGCTGAAGACGCCGCAGGAGGTCGAGCGGATGCGCCTGGCGAACGAGATCGCGGCCGCCGCCATGGAGCATGTCCGGCACAACCTCCATCCCGGAATGACCGAGAGCGAGGCGGGCGCGCTCTGGGAGGGGTACGTCCACGGCGAGGGCACCGGTTGGCGTGGGCAGGTGGAGTTGGCACTCGGCTTCTCCCTCGTCTGGTCGGGTCCCGGGATCAGGACGTTCACGGCAACGACGAGCCGGCCGGTCGTCGAGGCCGAGCCGACACTGTTCGAGATCTGGGTCTGCGCCGACGGCTACTGGTGCGACCACACGAAGAACCTCGTCCTCGCGGATCTGCGCGAGGACTATGCGAAGCTCGAGGAGGAGCTGATGGCGGTGTACGCCGAAGCGATCGCCTTCTGCAAGCCGGGAGCGAGCCTCGCCGAGCTCGACCGCAGCATGCGCGAGGCGATCGCGGCTGCCGGCTACCCCGGCCAGCCCTCGCATCCCGTCTGCCACGGCGTCGGCGCGCGCGCGCACGAGCCGCCGTACGCGCACCAGGCCGGCGGCGGCACGATCGAGGAGGGGATGGTGCTCGCGCTCGAGCCCGGCATCTACTGGCCGGGTGGAGGTGGCCTCCGCGTCGAGGACAACTTCCTCGTCACCGCCACGGGTGTCGAGAAGCTCTCTTCGTTCCCCGACGGGATTGTGAGCTGCTGATGCCGATCGACCGCTCACAGCTCTGGACGGGCGACCTCAACCGGCTCGCGCTCGACCCGCAGCCACGCGGGCCGATCGGCCTCTACGACACGACGCTACGCGACGGCGAGCAGACCGTCGGCGTCGTGCTCAGCCCCGAGGACAAGCTCGAGATCGCGCGCGCGCTCGACGAGGCCGGGATCGACCGGATCGAGGCGGGCTTCCCGCGGGTCTCAGACGACGACTGGAGGGCGGTCGAGCTGATCGCCGCTGCCGGCCTGCGCGCCGAGGTGTGGGGCTTCTCGCGCGCCGTCCAGGGCGACGTCGAGGCGCTCGTGGAGCTCGGCGTCACTGCGAGCGTGATCGAATCGCCGATCTCCGAGGGCAAGCTGGCCGCGCTCGGCGTCTCGCGCGAGACGATGCTCGAGCGCATCCGGAATGCGGTCTCGTTCGCAGTGGCGAGCGGGATCAAGGTCGCGTACTTCGGCGTCGACTCGACCCGCGCCGAGCTCGCTTTCTACCACCAGGCCTACGAGACTGCCGTGGCTGCCGGCGCGAGCGAGGTCGTCGTCGTGGACACGCTCGGGATCGCGACGCCCGAGGCGGCCGCCTACCTCGTTGGGCGAACGGTGGAGTGGCTCGGGCCCGAGATCCCCGTCCACTGGCACGGCCACAACGACTTCGGCCTCGCGACCGCGGCCGCCGTGGCGGCCGTCCAGGCAGGCGCGACCTGGGTGCAGGGCACGGTCAACGGGATGGGGGAGCGAGGCGGCAACGCGAACCTGGGGGAGGTCGCGCTCACCCTGGAGGGGCTCTACGGGATTACCACGAACCTCCGTCTCGACCGCATTCGCGCTCTCTCGGCGCTCGTCCAGGAGCGCTCCGGCTACGCACTCGAGCCGTGGAAGCCGCTGACCGGCGAGAACCTCTTCACGCGTGAGAGCGGTGCGGTCGCGGCACAGTTCCACGATCCGCCTGCGATCGAGCCGTATTCCTCGGAGCTCGTCGGCGCGGAGCGGGGGATCGTGCTCGGCAAGAAGAGCGGCCTCGACTCGATCCGGATCAAGGTCGCCGAGCTCGGGCTCGACGTGCCCGAGGAGCGCTTCCCGGAGCTGCTCGCCGCGGTCAAGCGGTTGGGCGCGGAAAAGCGCGGGCTCGTCTCCGACAGGGAGTTCTGCGCTCTCATTGACTGACATGTCAGGACCTGGGATGCTCCGGTCCTTGCGGAGACATGTCACCGCGCAGCGACCGAGCGAGGAGCGCCGATGAGGTTCAGCATCTACTCGGAGATTCAGCAGCATCCGGGGCAGACGCCGGAGCAGCTGTATGCCGAGGTGCTCGAGCAGGTCGTCAACGCGGACCGGCTCGGCTACGACGCCTACGCGGTCGTCGAGCACTTCTTCTTCCCGAAGTTCTCGATCTCCACGAACCCGACGGCCTTTTTCGCAGCGGCGGCGCAACGGACGAAGAACATCCATTTCCGCACGATGTTGCACGCCCTGCCGTACCACAACCCGCTTGTCCTGGCCTCGGCGATCGCCGCCACCGACATCCTCACCGGTGGCCGCTACGAGTGGGGCGTGGGCCGCGGCCACGGCTGGATCCCGACCAAGGCAGGCGTCGCCCTCGATGAGCATGCCCGCCCGAGCTACGAGGAGGCGGTCGACCTTCTCTTCAAGGCGCTCGGCAACGAGCGCTTCTCCCACCAGGGTGAGTACTTCCAGGTCGAGGACTCCCACATCGTCCCGTTCCCGAAGCGGAAGTTCAGGATCTTCCTCGGCGGCACCTCCGACCGTACGTACGAGCTCGCTGCCGAGCACGGCTGGGGTGTCGCCGTGCCTCCGCTCCTGCCCTACGCCGCGCTGGCCGAGCAGCTCGATCTCTACCGTGCCAAGTGCGCAGAACACGGCACGACGCCCGACATCGTCTGGATCCACGCCTGCCACCTCGACGAGGATCGCGAGACCGCCCTGCGCGAGGCGCGCGGCTGGATCACGGCGTTCATCCAGGGCAACTGCTCGCCGCTCACCGAGTACGACAAGCCTCCCACCGACGACCTCGTGAAGGCGGGCTACGGCTTCTACGCCGCCGGAATCATGGAACGGCTCGCGGCGACGCCGTTCGAGCAGCTGGTGGCGGAAGACTACGTCTGGGTCGGCACGCCGCAGGACATTCTCGAGCGGATCGCCGCCACCCGCGAGGTCTGTGCCGGCATCTCCGAGATCGCGATCACGGTCAACGCGGGCGGCGCCCCGCACTGGCTGGCGATCAAGAACCAGGAGCTCTTCGCGAGCGCCGTCAGGCCGCACGTCGGCGCCTGAGAGGAGAGGGTTGATCGAGCGTGTCGGAGTGATCGGAGCGGGCGTGATCGGGAGCCTCTTCGCGGGCCATCTGGCCCAAGTCGTCGAGGTCAGCGTCCTGACGCGCCGTTCCGAGCACGCCGACGCTCTCAACGAGCACGGCCTACGGGTGTCCGGCCGCAGCGACTTCACGGCCCGCGTCAGCGCCGCCGCGGATCCCGACGAGCTGCCCGCGTTCGACCTCGGGATCGTCGCCACGAAGGCGCCAGGGCTCACGGCGGCGGCGGAGTCGCTGCAGGGCCGCTTCCCGGACGCGACGATCGTCACCGTCCTCAACGGCCTCGGGGCCGAGGAGATCGTGCGCGCGCACGGCGACTGGCCGATCGTTTCCGGGGTCACGTTCATGAGCGGCACGAAGCACTCCGACACGCACGTCGAGTACATCCTCGACACCGAGACGTGGCTCGGGCCGTACGAGGCGACGCCGTTCGAGCGCGTCCAGGAGGCGGCCGACCTGATCGAGCGCGCGGGCCTCAAGGCCCGCGCCTTCGCCGATCTCCGTCCGGCGCAGTGGTCGAAGCTGATCTTCAACGCCACGGTCAACGCCGTCGCAGCGCTCACCGGCCTTCCACACGACGCCCATTTTGCCGCGCGGGCCGAGCACGGCGACCTCGGCCACCTCGTGCACGCGCTCGTGGAGGAGGGGAAGTCCGTCGCCGCGGCCGCCGGCGTCGAGCTCCACGAGGACCCGTGGGAGATGAACGTGCACGCGACCCGGCGCGGGAGCGCGCACTATCCATCGATGCTCGAAGACGTCGAAGCAGAGAGACCGACGGAGATCGATCTCATCACCGGCGCACTCATTCAGGAGGCGGCGCGGCTGGGTGTGCCTGTGCCGCTGCATACCGCTCTCTACAGGCTCGTCAAGGCCAAGGAGGCTTCGTGGTGAGAGGAAGCCGACATCGTCTCGCAATGCACTCGAGGAGGAGGAGCAACATGAAGGGACGCAAGACGCCCGTGTTCGGCGGGCTCGTGCTGGTGCTGACCGTTGCGGCGCTCGTCGCGGCCAGCATCGGCGGCGCGGCGGCGAAGCCGATCGTGATCGGCTGGGCTTTCGACTCGAATGGCGCGATGGCGCCGTTCGACGGTCCGGCGCTCGCGGCGGCGCAGATCCGCGTGAAGCAGGTGAATGCCAAGGGCGGCGTCAAGGGTCGGAAGCTCTCGATCATCACCTGCGACACGCAGGGCAACAAGCCCGCCATCGCGAAGGCGTGTGCGGCGAAGCTGATCGGTCAGAAAGCCGACATCATCTTCACTACGTGTGACGTCGACTTCGCGGCCCCGGTCGTGCAGGAAGCGATCAACGCTGGCAAGCTCACCGTCGCGCCGTGCATCGGCACCGACCAGATGGGCCCGAAGCGCTTCGGCGCGAAGGGCAAGCTGGCCTTCTCGTTCGGGAACGTCGCACAGGACGAGGGCTCGGCGATGGCCCAATACGCGCGGGCCAAGGGCTGGAAGACCGCGGCGCTGGCCACCGACACGGTGATCGTCTACTTCAAGGACGTGGTGAAGGCGTTCAAGGCCCGCTTCACGCAGCTCGGCGGCAAGATCGTGGCCGAGGAGAGCTACCAGTCGCTTGGTGGCAACAACATCCAGAACGCCGTCAGCCGCCTGAACCGCGTGAACGCTGACGTGATCGTCACCTCGACGGCGGGCGCCTTCGGCGCGCTGCCGTCGATGATCGCCGGGCTGCGCTCGCTCGGCAACGACACCGCTGTGCTGAACTCGTGGGCCGGCGACGGCACGTACTGGGTGACGAAGGATCCGGCGGTGACGAACTACTACTTCGTCACCTACGCATCGATCTTCGGTGACGATCCCAACAAGGCTGTCAATACGCTCGCGAAGCAGGTCAAGGCGGGCACCGGCGGCTTCATCACCGGCTCTGCGGCGATCGACGGCGTGGTCACGGCGATCAAGCGCAGCGGCGGCTCGACCAGCGGGGCCACCCTTGCGGCCACGCTCGAGAAGTTCAAGAAGGTGCCGACCCTGTCGGGCCTCGTCAGCTTCTCGCCGAGCCTGCACTCGGTCTTCGGCCGGCAGTATCGCGTGGTCAAGATCCAGAACAACAAGGCGAGGGTTGTCGGCTCGGTCGTCGCGAAGGTCGTTCCGAAGATCTGACCGGCTTGACCGACGGAGAGCATCACGTGCAGGAAGGTCGACGGCCCGGAGTAACGCTCCGGGCCGTCGACGTGTCCCGTTCGTTCGCGGGGGTGCTCGCGCTGCAGGGCGTCTCGCTCGAGCTGCACAGGCACGAGGTCGTCGGCCTCATCGGTCCCAACGGGGCCGGCAAGTCCACCCTCGTGAACGTCCTCAGCGGCTTCGACTTCCCGACCGAGGGGCAGGTCGAGCTCGGCGGGCGGGCGATCACGCGCTGGAGCGCGCACCGGCGCGGCCGCAACGGCCTCGCTCGCACGTTCCAGCACAGCCACGCCTTTCGCTCGCTTTCGGTGCGGGAGAACGTGGAGGTGGCGGCGCTCGGCGTCGGCGCCGGGCCGCGCGCGGCTCGCCGCCGCGCTGACGAGCTGCTCGGCCTGCTCGGTCTCGCAGGCTACGAGCACGTTCCGGCCGGCGCGCTCCCGCACGGCGCCGAGCGACGGCTCGGCGTTGCGCGCGCGCTCGCAACGGGTCCGTCCTTCGTGCTCATGGACGAGCCGGCCGCGGGCCTCCCGGAGGCGGAGGTACCGGAGTTCGCGGCGGTCGTCCGCTCGGTGCGCGACGACTACGACGCCGGTGTGCTCCTGATCGACCACAACATGGCTCTGATCATGGACGTCTGCGACCGGATCCAGGTTCTCGACCAGGGGCGAACGCTCGCGGACGGCACCCCCGACGAGATCCGGGGCAGCCTCGACGTCGCCGCCGCCTACCTCGGCGAGAGCGCGGTCAGCGAGGCGGACGCGTGAGCTCTTCGGACGTCGTCCTCGAGCTGCGTGACCTCGGAGTCGCCTACGGTGGCGTCGCCGCGGTGCGCGGTCTGTCGCTCGAGGTGCGCCGCGGCGAGATCGTCGGCCTGATCGGGCCGAACGGTGCCGGCAAGTCGACGACGTTGCATTCGATCATGGGGCTCGTGCCGGCCCGCGAGGGGGAGATCCTGCTCGCCGGCCGCTCGCTCCGCGGTCGCTCTCCGGAGCGCGTCGCCCGGAGCGGCGTCGCACTCGTGCCCGAAGGACGGCGCATCTTCGCCGACCTCAGCGTCGAGGAGAACCTCCGGCTCGGGCTCGCCGGCCGGCGCAGCACGGCAGGCGCCGGCGCCGACGTCGAGGGTGTCTACGACCTGTTCCCGATCGTCAAGGAGTTTCGCCGGCGACGGGCAGGGGCCCTCTCCGGCGGGCAGCAGCAGCAACTCGCGATCGCGCGTGCTCTTGTTGCCGCACCCGACGTCCTGTTGCTCGACGAGCCGTCGCTCGGGCTCTCGCCGACCGTCGTCGACGTCGTCTTCGGGGCGCTCACGGCGATCCGCGAGCGCGGCGTCACGGTTCTGCTCGTGGAGCAGCGGGCGCAGCGCACCGTCGCGCTCGCCGACCGCACATACGTGCTCGCCAACGGGGAGCTTCGCCTGACCCTCACCCCGGCCGACGCGGCCGACACACAGAAGATGGTGGCGGCGTACCTCTCCTGACCGCCTCGCTGCCGCTCGCTGCCCTGACCATCGACTGGCAGGTGCTGGTGGACGCCGTGGGCCTGGGGGCCGTCTACGCGCTGATGGCCGTCGGGATCGGGCTCGTCTTCGGCGTCCTTCGCCTCGTCAACTTCGCCTACGGGCAGCTGATCATGGCCGGGGCATACGCGCTCGCCTTCGCGTCGCAATGGGACTGGCCGCTGTGGGCGGGGGTTGCGCTCTGCTTCGCGGTCGTGATCGCGCTGTCGCTGGCGATGGACCGGGCGGTGTTCCGCCCGCTCAGGGCGCAATCGCCTGCGGTCATGCTCGTGGCGACGTTCTCCGTCGCATTCCTGCTGCAGAGCATCGCGCTGCTCGCGTTCGGGCCGCTCGGCAAGGCGGCGTCGTCGCTCGGCTACCTCAACCGGGCGGTCTCCGTCGGCGGTGTCGACATCCGCAAGATCACGCTCGTCGCGATCGTCGTTGCCGCGTTCTGCCTGATCGCGCTCGTGCTGCTGCTCGAGCGGACGACTGTTGGGCTGCACATGCGTGCGGCCGCAATGGACTTCCGCACGTCGCGCCTGCTCGGCGTCATGGCGGATCGCGTGATCGGCTCGGCGGTGCTCGTGTCGGCGCTGCTCGCCGCCGCCGTCGCGGTGATCCTGACTGTGCAGAACCCGCTCGTGACACCCGACTTCGCGCTTCGTGACACGATCGTCGTCCTGGCCGGGGTCGTCGTCGGAGGGATGCACCGATTGCTCTCCGCCACGCTCGGGGGCTTCGCGATCGGCTTCGTGTCGGGGCTGCTCGGCGGCGCGCTGCCCACCGACCAGAGCCAGTATCTGCCGTCGTTTCTGTTCGGACTCGTCATCCTCGTCCTGCTCGTGCGCCCGGGCGGGCTCTTCTCCCGCGGCCAAGGGCCGATGGAGCGCGTATGAATCGTCGTGCCCTGGCCCAGCTCGGCGGTCCCGTGCTGCTCGTCGTCGTGGCGGCCCTGCTCGGCGGCGCCGCCTCGTCCTCGACCGAGGTCTACTTCATCAACGCGCTCGTCGCCGTCTCGATCGTCGTAGCGCTCTACGCGTTCGTCGGCAATTCGGGCGTGCTCTCGTTCGGCCACATCAGCTTCGTCGCTGTTGGAGCCTGGACGGCCGGCGTGCTGTCGGTGCCGCGCGGCGAGAAGCCGGCGATCATGCAGTACCTGTTCCCGTTCCTGCGCGACCACACCGTCGGGAACATCCCGTCGCTCGCGATCGCGGCCGCCGTCGGCGGTGTCTACGCGCTCCTGATCGGCCTGCCGTTGATGCGCCTGTCGGGCCTCACCGCGGGCATCGCGACGTTCGGCGTGCTCGAGATCACGCACAACGTGCTCCGCTACTACGAGAAGATCGGCCCGGGCTCGAACGCGTTCTCGTCCGTCCCGGAGACGACCGACCTGTGGCAGTCCACCGTCGGAGCCGTGATCGTGATCGCGATCGTCTTTGCCTACCAGAGCAGCCGTTTCGGGCGCCTGTTGCGCGGAACGCGTGAGGACGTCGCCGCCGCGCGGGCCGTCGGCGTGTCGGTCTACCGCCAGCGGCTCGTCGCGTTCACGCTCTCCGGCGCGCTCGCTGGTTTTGCCGGCGGCCTCTACGTCCACCTGCTGCCGATCACTACCGAGACCTTGTACCTCGATCTCACGTTCATCACGCTCGCGATGCTGGTGATCGGCGGGATGACCAGCCTCTGGGGCGCTGTCGTCGGTGCTCTCGCGGTGAGCGGGCTCGACTCGCTGCTCGCGCAGTCCGAGAACGGTCTCGACGTCGGCGGTCTCACCCTCGATCTTCCGGCCGGGACGCGCCTCGTCGTCGTGGGCACCTTGATGGCGCTCGTCCTGATCCTGCGACCCAGCGGCATCACCGGTGGGCGAGAGTTCTCGCTCCGGCTGCCACACCGCGTCCGCCGCGGAAAGGGGGCAGGATGAGAGTCTGCATTGTCGGTTGCGGTGCTGTCGGCAGCCTCTTCGCCGCTAACCTCGCGCAACTCGACGACGTCGAGGTCTGGGCGTACGACCTCAATGCGGCACACGTCGCCGCGATCAACGAGCACGGCTTGCGCCTCTCGGGCGCCGGCGAGGTCGTGGCGCGCCTGCGCGCGACGGCGGACGCGCTCGAGCTGCCGCCGTGCGAGTTCGGCATCGTCGCGACGAAGGCCATGCACGCCGAGGGCGCCGTCGAGGCGACCGCGCATGCCTTCGCCGACGGCTGCGTTGCCTCCGTCATGAACGGGGTCGGCAACGAGGAGACGCTCGCGCGTCATGTCGAGCGCGTGATCCGTGGCACGACCTTTCCGGCCGGGAAGATCGTCGAGCCGGGGCACGTGCAGTGGGACGTCAAGGGCGACACCACGTTCGGCCCCTTCGAGCCGAGCCCCGCGCCGAACGAGGAGATGCGGCGGCTCGCCGACGCGTGCACTCGCGCCGGAATGCCTGCGCAGGCGGTCGCGGACGCTCGCGGCCCTCAGTGGCGCAAGGTGATCTTCAATGCCTCCACGAACCCGATCGGCGCGCTCACCGGTCTGACGCACGGCCGCGTCTGTGAGGACGGGGCGCTGCGGGCTCTCGTCAGTGGGCTCGTAGCGGAGGGAAAGAGGGTCGCCGCCGCGCAGGGGATCGTGCTCGATGCCGACCCGGAGGAGCTGATCGACTATGCCGCCCGCCCGGACGTCGCCTACGGACACAGGTCGAGCATGCTCCAGGACGTCGAGGCCCGCCGCCCGACGGAGATCGATTACCTGAATGGCGGCATCGCGCGCTTCGGTCGCGAGCTCGACGTGCCGACGCCGCTCAACGACGCCGTCACGGCGCTGATCAAGGGAGTTGAGAACGCGTGGAGCTGAGAGCAGAACTCGACCGTCGCTACGCACGTGTGCGGGCCGCAATGGCCGAGCACTCGCTGGACGCACTCGTCGTCTCGGGGAGCGAGTACTCGGGCTTCGAGGGGTCGGTCACGTACCTCTCCGGCTTTCAGATCGTGCACCGTTACGCGTACGTCGTCGTCCCGGCGGACGGGGCGCCGCAGATCGTCTTCCCGGTCGAGGCGCGCTACGTCGGCGAGCACGGCACGGCGCAGCTCGAGCAGGTCTTCGCCGATCTTCCGGGGCAGCACATCGCCGACACCGCGCGCGACCGCGGCTGGAAGCGCGTCGGCGTCTACGGCCTCGACTACATCATGACCGTGCGCGACTTCCGCGCCCTCGAGGCCGCGGGGCTCGAGCTCGTTCCGTTCGACCAAGAGTTCGACCTTGCGCGGGCGGTCAAGAGCGAGGCCGAGCTCGAGTCCGTGCGGGACAGCGTGCGCATCAACGAGGAGGGCTTCGAGGCGTTCTTCGGGGCCTACAGGCCGGGGCGCACCGCCGCCGAGATCATGGCCCCTGCCGAAGAGTTGTTCGTGCGCGCCGGGTGTGGCCGGCTGACCATGAACATGGTGCTCGCCGGCGGGCGCCCGGGGGCGGCCCCGCCCGAGTTCAAGATCGCGCGCGGCGACGCCGTGATCGGGGACTTCGTGCTGCCGTCGCTCGAGGTCGCCGGGCCCGGAATGCACTGGGTCGAGGTCTCGCGTGCGATCGCCGGGGCCTGGCCGCCGAGCGGCGAGACGTTGCGGATGATGGAGGCCTACGACGAGTACTACGAGGCGGCGAAGCAGGCGCTGCGGGCCGGCGGGACCGCTCACGAAGCGCACCTCGCCGTCTCGAAGGGCTTCTCGGGGCGGGGCTGGAACCTGGGCCATGTCACGGGCCACTCGATCGGGATGACGATGATCGAGCACCCGCGGATCGGTGAGGGGATCGATGTCGAGCTGCGCGAGGGGATGGTGCTCTCGATGCACCCGCACGCGATCTCTGCCGACGGCGAGACCTGCCTCTACATGCAGGACACGTGGCTCGTCACGGCCGCCGGCGGCGTGCCGCTCTCGCGCCTGCCGATGAAGATCTACCTCTGGGAGCGCTGAGGCGGTTCTAGCCGGCGGCTGCGGCCGCGCGGCGCAGCGGCAGCGGTCGGATCGGCGCGTGGAGCCCCGCGCGGAGAATCGAGAAGAAGACGAAGAAGTGTCCCGCGAGATCGGTGATCGAGCCGAGGACGAGGGCGACGTCGCTGCCCGTGGAGATGGCGATGCCGGCGAGGACGAGCGTGCCGGCGAGCCCGACCCCCACCGCGCCGGCGAGGAAGAGCCAGCCCAGCGGCCCGCTCGTGAGCAGCGTCGAGCCGTACTGCGCGGCCGCATGCCGGACCTGCGCGTTGAGGACGACGATCGCGATGAGCACGAGGTTCAGCGCCAGGAGCGCGACCTGGAGCCAGTCGAGCCGTCCCGTCGTCGCCTCGCCCCTGAGCACCTCCAGCGTCAGCGTCAGCGTGACGCCGCCGAGGAGCGCGTAGAACAGAACCAGCACGGGCATCAGGTACGAGTCCCAGAGCGGAACACCGCGCGACGCCTTCAGCACGAAGCCGTCGTAGACCATCACAAAGGCAGCTGCGATCACGGCGACGATCCCGAAGGCGCTCGCGACACCGTCTCCGACGAACGAGACGCCCAGGTACGGCGCCACGTAGACGAGGCCGCAGGTGACGAAGAGGCCCATGGCGATGATCCCGCGGGAGATCCACGAGGTGCGCCAGCCGACGATCGCGCGCAGAAAGCGCAGCGGCCGGCCGAGGTAGAGCAGGTGGGCCGTCGTCTTGCCGACGCCGACGACGAGCAGCCCGGCGACGGCGCCGAGCTTGAAGTCGCTGAAGTAGGAGATCAGGAACACGCCGGCTCCGACCTTGCCGAGGAAGAACGCCGCCGCGATCAGCCAGGCCCACTCCCGCTGGGGCTGGTAGCCGATCAGGAACTGGTTGGGCGCGAGCACCAGCGGCCGCTCTGCGGACATCCTGGACTCCTTATCTCTGTTCCACGTAGTAGACGGACGGGTTGGTGCCAAGCTCCGGCGACGGCTGCCGGCCGTCGCGCTCGCGGATCAGCACGCTGACGTTCGAGTCCTCGTCGGCGAGGTCACCGAAGATGCGGGCGTCGGTCGGGCAGGTGATGACGCAAGCCGGTTCCAGGCCCTCGTCCACGCGGTGGGCGCAGAACGTGCACTTGTTGACGGTGCCCTCCTGGAACCATGCCCATTTCAGCTCCTCGAAGTCGGTGCGCTCGCCGTGGTAGCCGGTCTCGAGGGCACCCTTCCGGAGATAGAAGCGGTTGCTGTAGGGGCAGGCCATCATGCAGGCCCGGCAGCCGATGCAGAGGTTCTCGTCGATCATGACGATGCCGTCGTCACGCTTGTAGCTCGCCTTCGTCGGGCAGACGGTCACGCACGGCGCGTCCTCGCAGTGGTTGCAGAGCGCCGGGACGTACGTCGTCTTCGTGTCCGGGTAAGTGCCCGTCTCCTCGGTGTAGACCCGCGCCCAGTACGAGTCGGGAGGAGTGCCGTTCTCGACCTTGCAGGCGACTGTGCAGGCGTTGCAGCCGATGCAGCGCGCGAGGTCGATCACCATCCCCCAGCGGGTCATGCCGCCACGTCCTTCCCGGCCTTCTCCACACGCACGCGGGCGACCGACTCCAGGGCACCGCTGAAGTTGTCCGTGTACTCGAGCTCGGCGGGCAGCAGGGTGTTGAAGTGCGTGCCCTTCTTGCCGCCCAGGGAGCGCGTGAGGGCGTTGGAGACCGCGACGGTGTCAGGGTGGACGCCTTCGCTGAGGGCGGCGTCGCCCTCGACGCGGCCGAAGCGCGAGACGATCGCGATCGGGTCCCCGTCGGCGACGCCGAGCCTGCCGGCCGTCACCGGGTTGAGAAGCACCCCCCTCGTCTGGGCCGCCCCGGAGGTGAGCTTGCTGATGATCGGGATCGACATGTTCTCGGCGAAGTTCGTCTCGGCCGTCTTGAACGTGATCGCGTAGAGGGGGTAGTCGGGATCCTCGCCGTGGATCGGGCCGTCCTTCCAGAAGGGCAGCGGCACGTAGTTCGACGTGTCCCACTCGTAGCCCGTCCCCGCGAACTGCGCCCGCAGGTCGTCGCCCGCCGTCTTGATCACCTCGTAGTAGAACGGGATGCGCAGCCCGTCGTAGGGGAGGTAGGTCTCGGCGGCGTTGCGCTTGGTGACCATGTGGCCGTGCTCCTTGAACCACTCGAGGTCGTGCTCGTCGTCGTAGGTCGCCCGGCAGAAGCGATCCATGATGTCCTCGTTGGAGTACTTCCGGTCCGGCGCCAGCATGAGGTCTTCGCGCGCGGTGATGCCGAGCAGGAAGTTCAGGAAGCCGTTCCACACGTCGAGGAAGCCGCACCGGTCGGCGATGTCGATCAGGATGTCGGTCGCGTCCCGCGTGTCGTACATGGGCGGGATGACGGGCTGGCGCAGCGCGAGGCCCTTGACCACCGGCGGCTCGCAGGTGACGGCGAGGGTGGACTCGAGATAGGTGTGGTCCGGCAGGATCAGGTCGGCCCACTCGGTCGTCTCGTTGACCACGACGTCGATCGAGATGACGTATGTGAACGTGGCCATCGCCCGGCGCACCTTCTCCTGGGCCGGCATGTTCCAGACCGGGTTCGAGTGGTAGGTCAGGAGGACCTCGGGCACGTACTCGAGGCGGTAGCGCTCCGGGTTGAGCACCGCGTCGACCGCGATGTGGCCGGCGTCCATCCCAAGCGGGAACCACTCCATCATCTGCAGGCTGTCCGCCGGGAACTTGAACGGCACCGGCGGGTGGAGGATGTGGGGGTTCGGCTTCAACATGCCGTGCTCACCGGGCTCGATGAAGAAGCCGCGGATGTCGAGCGGCACGCCCAGGTGGCCGCCGGGCACGTCGATGTTGCCGAGCAGCGTGTTCAGCATCTTCAGCGCCATGGAGTCCAGGCCGCCGTCGGCGTGGGCGATCGCGCCGCGGTAGTAGTTGACCGCCGCCGGCCGGAACGGGTACTCCTTGCCCTCGAGCATGATCGTGTCGCCGAAGCGGGCGGCCTCGCCGAGCTCGCGAGCGATGCGTCGCATCGTCGCGGCGGGGACCGTGCAGATCTCCTCCATCCGCTCCGGGGCGTGATCCTCGATGATGTCCCGGAAGAGCTGGAAGCCCGGGGCGCAGGGGACACCGTCGACGTCGTAGCGGCCCTCGAGGGCGAAGTCGGCGATCTCCGGGTCGTCCCACTCCCGCGCCTTCCCGGCCGCGGGATCCCACACCATCGCCTTGCCGTCGGCGCTGAGCGCGTACGAGCCGTTGGGCGCGATCAGGTACGGGGCGTTCGTGCGGGTCTTCAGAAAGTCGCGGTCGTAGAGCTCGTGCTCGAAGACCATGCTGTGCATCAGGCCCAGGGCGAACGCGCGGTCCGTGCCGGGGCGGATGGGCACCCACTCGTCGGCCTTCGCCGCGGCCGGCGACATCCGAGGCTCGACCGTGACGACCCGCATGCCGCGCATCCTGGCGTCGGCCATCCGGCTCGCCGAGCCGGGTAGGTGCAGGTGGCTGGAGAAGCCGTCGCCGGAGCCGATCTGCAGCCAGTAGTTGCAGTACTCGTAGTCATTGACGACGGCGAAGCTCGTGTCGGTGATGCCGTTGATCGGGTGGTAGGCGGCACCGCAGTACTGGCCGACCGTGCTGAAGAAGTGGGGGGAGCCGAACGCCGCGGGCCACGCCCAGTTGAAGATGCGGTTGAAGTCGCCGCTCGCCACCAGGAGCTTGCGAGGATCGGTCTCACGGATCGGCTTGAGCTTCTCGGTGACGAGGTCCATCGCCTCGTCCCAGGAGATCTCCTTCCAGCCCGGATCGATGCCGGGGCCCTTCTCCGGGTTCGTGCGCACGAGGGGGGCCTTGATCCGCTTCGGGTCGTACAGGCGGAGCATGCCCACGTTCCCCTTCGGGCAGAGCTTGCCCATGTTGTCGGGGTTCGTCGGGTCGCCCTCGATCTTCGTGACGACGCCGTTTTCGACGTGCACGAGGATGCCGCACGTGTGCAGGCACATCTTGCAGACGCTGCGCACCCAGCGATCTGACTCCTGCTCGCGCTCCTTCATTGCCCTCGCCACAGTCGTCCTCTCCCGCTCGGTGTCATGTCAGAGACGTCGCGCGGAGCATCTCGGAGTGCCGCCCCGTTCTCGTGAGCAGAATCGATCAGGCTCCCGGAATTGACTAGCCGATCGGCACCGGGTGGGGCGAAGCCTGCTCGGACGGTCGCTACCATCCAGGACGTGAGCTGGCCCTGGATCGCTCTGCTCGCCCTCGCAGCCGTCGTGCTGGTCGGCGCGGAGTGGTCGCGGGTGAGCGTTCGTGTCGGCCCCGACGCGCGGCGGGCGCGCGACCGCCGGCGGCGCAAGGCGCAGCTAAAGGTGGTCAGCGGCGAGAACGACGACTTCGTCGCAAGCGTCCAGCGAGACCTCGAGCGGCTGCCGACGATCGACGAGAACGACCGCGTCTGAACGCGGGCTGTACCGCTACCGGACGGTGAAGCTCGTCCGCAGGACGCGTGTGTTCGGCAGGATCGCCGCGACGTTCTCCATGTTGCGGCTCTCCTGGACGTCGGAGACCTGAACGAGGAGCGCGTGGCGTCCGCGGGCGAGCCCTCCCGTGGCGAGCCTCACAGTTCCGTCGGACCCGAGCCTCGCCCGCCGCGTTTCGCCGTCCACCTCGATCGAGAGCGAGCGTGCGTAGACGCCGGATCCGGAGTCGGTGACGCGCAGGACGATGGGTGTTCCCCTCGCCACGGTCCGCCTGAGGAACGTGACAGCCGGCGACTTCGTGTCGTCGATCCAGAAACGGAACGTGAAGCTTCCGGCGCGGGCGCCGTCGAAGACCACGTCGTACGCGCCCGGCAAGGGCTCCAGCGCGCCGGCCGCGAGCACGCGCTCCTGAAAACTGCTCAGGTACGGGTTGAGATCGACGGGCAGTGCCGCGAAGCCGAGCAGGCGGTTCTCGTCGCCGGCTCCAACGATCCGCGGCTCGACCTTCGCGCCCGGGCCGAGGCGCGTGATCACGACGCCGAAGTTGGCGACGGGCCGGTCGAGGGTTACCCGGAAGACCTGCTCGGGGCCGGAGAGCGCCGACCCCTGGCGGGCGCTATCGGGGTAGCGGTAGCGTTTGACGAGGGCGGGGCGGCCCCGCGTGTCGCCGCGGTACAGGCCGGGTGTGGTGAGGCGCGTCACCTTCGCGTCGGGCAGCCGTGGAACCGAGGTGAGGAACCAGTAGGGAATCCGCCGCCGCTCTGCGGCGCGCGTCAGGACGACGAAGCCGGTGGCCTCTCCGTCCTTCGCATCGCCCGCGACCGTCGCCGTGACAACGAGCGAGCCGGGCACGGTCACGACCGGTGGGGCCGAGACGACTGCCGGAGCCTGGCGGGGCTCGACGCTGACGGCCCACTCGCCGGCTCCGTCCCCGGCGTCGCTCAGCTCCACCGACTGCGCGGCGCTTTCGCCTCTGCGCAGGAGCCCGAACGAGAGCCCGGTCGGCGCGGCGAACACGAGCGGGCGATCGGCGCGGGAAAGCGCGATCAGGCCGCCCCCCTGACGCGTCGTTGGTGCCTCGCGTGTGCGCGCAGCGTCCGTGTAGGCCGGGACTCCGGTCTGGGTGAGCGCCGACTTCACCTGCGCCACGGTCCAGCCGGGATGGCGTTCGAGCAGGAGTGCAGCGGCTCCGGCGACGTGGGGCGCTGCCATGCTCGTGCCGGAGAGCTCGGCCCAACCGCTGCCGGTGACTGCCGAGACGATTCCCGAGCCGGGCGCGCTCACATCAGGCTTGAGCCGGAGCGAGACCGGCGTCGGCCCGGCCGACGAGAAGCTCGAGACGACCCCGGGCGCGCCGGCGCGCGACGCCGAGACGGAGGCGACCGTGATCGCCTTCGCCGACGTTCCGGGCGAGCTGATCGAGCCGCCGCCGAAGTCGGTGAACTCGTTCCCGGCTGCGGCGACGGGAACGACGCCCGCGTCGGCCGCCGCGTCGAGTGCCAGCGCGACGATGTCGCGGGAGGGCTCGATCTCGGCCTCGCCGATCGAGAGGTTGATCACGTCCATCCCGTCAGCGACGGCCGCCTCGATCGCCGCGACGAGCTCCGGGGAGTTGCCGTCGAGCCCGACGCCGCCGTCGGTCGGAACCGTGAGCGCCTTGTAGTTGCCCAGGTAGGCCCTGGGGGCGACGCCGGAGAGAACCGCGCCGCCGGCACGGACGGTGCCGGCGTTTCCCGCCGCGATCCCGGCGACGTGGGTGCCGTGCTCCGAGTTCTCGGGCTCGAAGGGCTTCTTCTCCGCCTTGCGGCCGGCCGGGGCGAACACGCGCGCCGCGATCACCTTCGCCGTCGTGTAGGCGGTCTGACCCTTCGGAAAGCCCGCGGGCATCGTGTAGCCGGAGGGGTCGAAGAACGGGTGGGTCTGGTCGATCCCCTGGTCGATGATCGCGATCTTCATCCCGTTTCCGGCGGTGTCGAGGGTCGCGCCCCAGAGCGCCGGCGCACCGATCAGCCGCGGGCTGTCGTCCAGGAGCGCGCGGTAGCGGACGCTCGGGTAGACGGAACGCACGCCCGGCAGCCGCTCGAGGCGCTCGAGCTGCCGTGCAGGCAGGACGACGGCGAGCCCGTTCGCGACGATCCGGTAGTGGCGGCGAACGGTCGCGCTCGGCAGAGCGTCGGCGATTCTGCCCTCGAGTCGGCGCTGCTCCGAGGCGAGAGCGTCGAGGTACGAGACGCTCGCGGGCGCCCGCAGCCGCAGCCGCTGCGGGCGCGAGTAGATCGTGCGGTCCGGTCGTGCCCGCGCGAGGGGAGGAGCGTCGAGCGTCACGACGACCTCGACGAGCGGGCCTGCTTCGTCCGGCCGCGGCTGGGCAGGCCCCGCGAGCAGCAGGAGCGCGACCACGACAAGCAGACCCTGTCTCACGACGGCCATCGTACGAGGTGAGACGTCCGAACCGGGCGGAAGGCTGCGGCTAGAATGATCGCCGCCAGCGGATGTGGCGGAATTGGTAGACGCGCACGGTTCAGGTCCGTGTGCCCTTAGGGGCGTGGAGGTTCAAGTCCTCTCATCCGCATGTCCGCTCGCCCCTGG
>CAYGLV010000023.1:0-12568 GCA_964351025.1 uncultured Gaiellales bacterium
CGCCCGGCACCAAGGCAACCAGCCTTGGCACCGTTCGAGTCGACCACGCTGCTTGACCCATGCCCTCCCTGAGGGCACGCCGATTAGGAATCAATCATCTAGGGCGAGAGCCGCCGCAACTCGGCGAGCACGACGGGGTCGATCGTCTCCTCGCCGTCCACCCGTTCCTCGAGGTTCTCGACTCCAGCCCAGTCGGCAAGGCGCTCATAGCCGAGGCGCGCCAGCCGCTCATCGAGCTCGGCGCGCAGGCTCTCGTCGACCGGGAGCCACTCCGGGCGCGGCGTCCTGCCGAAGAGCGCCTGATGAATCCCGAAGAGGCGGCGTAGCTCCTCGATCGGCCTCGCGTGGTCGTCGACGCGCAGGTCCACAAGCGTGTCGGAGAGGTGCGCATAGCCGCCGCCGCGCTCCACGACGAGCAGGGCGGCAGACTGCTGGCCGCGGCTGTCGCCGCCCGCGGCCTGGGCGGCCGTGAGGCAGGCGATGAGACGCGCGGCGAGCGGCTCGCCGGCCGTCGCGGCGAACGTCTCTGCCAGCGCGTCCACTGTTGCCCCGGAGACGAGGATGTTCCCCTGCGCCGCGTAACAAGCGCCCGTACGGCCGCCGGCCCAGGCGTGGCACTCGGAGCCCGTGAAGGTCGAGGAGCCGCCGTATGCGTCTACGACGCCGAGCTGGCGCTGCTCGCGGCCCTCGTCCGCTGCGGTCAGCCGGGAAACGACGTCCTCCGCGGCGAGCCCTTCGCGCAGCAACGCCAGGCCGTCGGGCCCGTACTGCGGGTTCGCGTACGACTGCGTCGCGACCGCGCCGACCTGCGCCGCCGCCCAGGGCACGACCGAGCCGACGGCAAGGAACTTCGATTGCGTTGCGACGCCCCACTGCCCCGCCTCGAGGTCGCAGGCGACGATCGAGTAGGTGCTGACCGGCCTAGCCGTACGTCAGCTCCGTCAGATCGAGGTCGAGCAGGTCAGACCGATCGACCGGCACGAGCACGCAGGCGACCTCGGGCCGTGCGAGCGCCTCCTTGACCGCTCCGGGCGTCGAGGCGCGCACGACCACGGGCGTGCCGGCCTCGTGGGCGGCGTGTATCCGCGCCCCATCCTCCACCGAATCGAGCATGAGCACGCCCTCGACGTCGATCTCGCCCTCGACCGCGATCTCAGGCACGCGGCGGCCTGTCGCACCGAACCAGCGCTCTCTCACAGCGCGATCGTCTCCCCCGGTGCCGGGGCGAGGATCTCGACACCTGCAGGCGCGATCTCTCGCAGCGCCTCGGGCGTTCCCGTCAGCAGCGGAAACGTGCCGTAATGGCAGGGGACGCAGCGCCGTACGCCGAGCAGTTCGAGCGCGACCGCCGCCTCGCGCGGCCCCATCGTGAAGTGGTCCCCGATCGGCAGCACAGCGATGTCGGGCGCGTAGATCCGACGAATCAGCGCCATGTCGCCGAAGACGTTCGTGTCGCCGGCGAAGTAGATCGTGAAGCCGTCCTCCAGCTCGAGCACGAGTCCGCACGGCTCGCCGAGGTACGTGAGGTCGGCGGCGCTCGAGGAGTGGTTGGCCGTGGTCAGCGTGATCTTGATCCCGTCGACGTCGACGGTGCCGCCCTTGTTCGGCGCCTGCGCCATGTTCGCCTCGACGCCCTGCCCGGCGAGCCAGCCGCGCAGCTCGACCTGCGCGATCAGCGCCGGCTTGAACCGCTGCCAGAGCGCGATCGTGTCACCGACGTGGTCGAAGTGCCCGTGCGTGAGCGCGATCACGTCGATGCGCTCGGGCTGCTGCTCGGCTTCCGGGCACGTCGGGTTGCCGTTCAGCCAGGGGTCGATGTAGATCCGCTTGCCGCTCGGGGTATCGAGCCGGAAGGCCGCATGCCCGAGCCACGTGAGCGTTCTCGTCGCCATGTCCCGGAGAGTAGAGGAGGTTCGGTGCGGGCGACGAACTTCGCGCGCATGACCATGAGAGTTACGACCGTCTGTCTCGTCCTGCTCGCTGCCCTGGCCGACTCCGCCGGCTGGCACAACCTCGGCTACGTCGCCCTCGTCGGCGCCGTCCCGGCGGCGGCGATCGCCGCTCTCCTCGGGTTCGGCGATCTGCTCGAGGAGCAGGGGCACGAGCGTACCGAGCGTGTGCAGGCCCTC
The DNA here is from genome assembly GCA_964351025.1 of uncultured Gaiellales bacterium. Lineage (GTDB taxonomy): Bacteria > Actinomycetota > Thermoleophilia > Gaiellales > Gaiellaceae > CAYGLV01. Next base: position 2,130 of record CAYGLV010000023.1, read on the forward strand.
CTGCAGGCGTCGGCGCTCGCGCTCATCCTGCTCGCAGCCGCCGTACGTGCCCCGCTCCTGAATCAGGACGGCATCCCCGCGCTCGGCGTCACCGCAGTCGTCGCCTGCCTGGTCGTCTTCGCGGCACAGGTGCTGCTCGCGGGCTGGGTTGCGCTGCCGCGCGAGCGACTGCGCACCGCGCTGCGCGGCCGCTAGACGCTCTCGTCGGCGAGCCCGAGGAGTCGCGGGACCTCCGCGACCTCGCGGGCGAGGTGGGCGCCGGGTGGCAACTCGCCCCCGCGGGCTCCGGGCATCCAGACGACAGCCGCAAGGCCCGCGCGGAGGCCGCCGAGGATGTCGTTCTCGAGCGAGTCGCCGACCATCGCCGTCTCGTCCGGCCCGGTGCCCAGGAGCGCGAGCGCGGCCGCGAACGCCGCCGGTTCGGGCTTCGCCGCCCCGATCTCGCCGGAGATCGCGATCGCATCCAGCTCGGGTGCAAGCCCGGAGACCTCGAGCTTGCGCCGCTGCAGGAGCGACGGCCCGTTCGTCAGCACCCCGAGGCGCAGCCCGAGCGAGCGCAGAGCGCGCAGGGTTGCCACGGCGTCGGGGAAGGGGACGAGCTCCTCGATCACGCGCAGCTTGGCGGCGGTGTAGCTTCGGAAGAGGTCGTCGTCCACGAGCGCCCAGGGGCTCAGGGCGTCGGTGAGCCGGCGCCGACGGAACGTGTGGAAGTCCACGCGTCCCGCGGCAAGCTCCGTGTAGTGACCTTCGAGCACGTCCAGATAGCGGCGGCGCAGCTCGGCCCGGTCGACGCCGGGGACGTGCTCGGCGATCACGGAGACGACGTCTTCCCACACGCGCGCTTCGACGCCGGACGAGTCGGCGAGCGTGTCGTCGAGGTCGAAGAGGATGCCGCGGAGCGGCGGCGAGCCCACTAGAGCGGCAGCGCCGCGACTGCGTCGCGGGCGATGTCGATCAGCGGCTGCACGAAGAAGAACGAGCCGACCGTGACGACGAGCGCGAACCCGACAGCCCCCAGAAGCCATGGGTCGCGCGGCGGCGAGCCGCCCGCGACGGCCAGGCCCGCCACGGGCGAGCGCATGTACATAGCGCGCACCACGCCGAGGTAGTAGTAGAGGCTCACCGCCGTCGCGACCACGCCGACGACGATCAGCCACCACCAGCCCGCCTCGTAAGCGGCGGCGAAGACGTAGAGCTTGGCGACGAAGCCGCCGGTGAGCGGGAAGCCGGCGAAGCCCAGCATGAACGTCCACATTGCGATGCCGAGGAACGGCCGCTCCCAGCCCATCCCGGCCAGATCGTCGAGCGTCACGGCGCGGCCCAGCTCGCGCTCACGCGAGGCGACCACGGCGAACGCGCCGAGCGACATCGAGCCGTACGGAATGAGGTAGTAGAGCAGCGCCCGCCCGCCGAGCTCGTTCGCGGCGGCGATCGCGATCAGCATGAAGCCTGCGTGCGAGACGGACGAGTAGGCGAGCAGCCGCTTGACGTTCGTCTGGACGAGGGCCGCGAGGTTGCCGATCGCGAGCGACGCGCAGGCGAGGACTGCGATCGCGATCGTCCACAGGTGTTCCTGCTCGGGGAACGCCACCGTCAGCACGCGCAGCGTGAGAACGAGCGCGACGACCTTGGTCGCCGCCGACATGAAGCCCGTGATCGTGGTGGGCGCGCCCTCGTAGACGTCGGGCGTCCACATGTGGAAGGGCGCCGCCGAGGCTTTGAAGCCGAGCCCGGCGAGCACCAGCGCGAGCCCGGCGAGCAGCAGCTCGTCACCCGCGAGCCCCTGCGCGGAAACTGCCTCGGCGATCGACCCGAACCCGAGTTCCCCGGTCGCCCCGTAGACGAGCGCGGAGCCGAAGAGCAGCAGTGCGGAGCCGAACGAGCCGATGATCAGGTACTTGAGCCCTGCCTCGAGCGAGGTTGCGCGGCCGGAGTCCATCGCGCAGAGGATGTAGAGGCAGATCGAGAACCACTCCAGCCCCAGGAACAACGTCATCAGGTTCGAGGCCGAGACGAGGAAGATCATCCCGGCCCCCGCGGCCGCGAGCAGCGAGTAGTACTCGCCGGCGTGATGGCGCCGCCGCTCGCCCCAGGCGATCATCGCGGCGAGCACCCCCGCACCCGCGATCAGGATCTGCGCCAGAGCGGCCAGCCGGTCGCGCGTCATGGACTCGGCGATCAGCGCGCGCGGCGCCTCGCTCTCGGCGAAGACGACCCCGGCGAGGATGCCCGCGAGCAGGAACCCGGTTCCCGTGATCAGTGCTGCGAAGCTGCGCCGTGCCGAGCCGCGGAGGAGCACGGCGCCGAGCAGCGCAAGGACCGAGGCGGCGAGCAGCGCGAGCACGGGCGAGAGGGCGAGCCAGTCGATCTTCGGCGTCGGGATCACTTGAGCACGTCCGTGACGAAGGAATGGGCTGTGATCGCCGCGGGCCAGGCGGAGAGCGTGAGCAACAAGGCGATGAGCGGCACGATCAGCGCGAGCTCCGCCGGGCGGAGGTCGAGCGCCGCGCCCGGCACGGCCCGACCGTCGCGCTCGTGCAGCACCGCCGAGATCAGCCGCAGCATGTACATCGCCGCGAGAACGATCCCAGCAGCGCCTGCAACAGCCCAGCCCCAGCCCACCGAGTACACGCCGGCGAGGATGAGGAACTCGCCCGCGAACGTCGCGGAGCCCGGTACGGCGAGCGCGATGATTCCGGTCGTCACGAGCACGGTGGCGAGCGCGGGCCGTCCCTTCGCCATCCCGCCGAGGTGGGCGAACTCGCCGGTCGACGTGCGACGCTCGATCGTCCCCGCGAGCAGGAAGAGCGAGCCCGAGACGAGGCCGTGGGCGACCGCTTGAAGGATCGCGCCGTCGGCGCCGCGCTCGTTGAACGCGAAGAGGCCCATCGTGATCAGGCTCATCTGGGCCAACGAGGAGTACGCGATCACGCCGCGCAGATCGGGCGCGCGGAAGGCGAGCAGCGAGGCGTAGATGAGGCCGAAGGCGGCGAGAGCAAGGATCGTCACCTGGAAGTCGTCCGCCGGGCCCGGGAACTTCGCGATTGCGATGCGCACAAAGCCGAAGACGGCCGCCTTCGAGATGACGCCGGACAGGAGCGCCGCGAGCTCGGGCGGCGCCTGCCGGTAGGCGTCCACGAGCCAGCCGTGGAACGGGAAGAGCGGCGCCTTGACCGCGAAGGCGACGGCGAAGCCGAGGAAGACCCAGTCGTTCCCGGAGACTCCCGACTCCACGAGGTCGAATGTTCCCTGCGAGATGCCGAAGACGACGATCGAGGCCAGCATCAGCAGCGAGCCAGCCATCGTGTAGACGATTAGCTTGATCGTGGCGGCGACGCGCCGCGGCCCGCCCCAGACGCCGACGAGGACGTAGAGCGGGATCAGCATTGCCTCGAAGAAGACGTAGAAGACGAGCAGGTCCTGCGCCGTGAAGACACCGACGGTCGCCCCGAGCAGAAACAGCATCAGCCCGAAGTAGGCCCGAGGCCGCTCGCGCCCGGCCCAGCAGGCGTAGCCGATCGCGGCCGCTGCAACGACCGTCGTCAGCCCGGCGAACCAGAGCGAGAAGCCGTAGAGGCCGACGTGGTACGAGACGGAGAGGTCGCCGAACCAGCTCGTGCGCTGATCGAGCTGGAGACCGCCTGCGTCGAAGTCGAAGCGGCCGAGGGCGGTGACCCAGAGCGCGACCTCGGTGAGCGCGACGAGGAAGGCGAGCGGCCCCAGCACCCGTCGCGGCATGGGCGCGACCCAGACGAGCAGCGCGCCGGCCAGGGGAAGCAGGATGAGAGCAGTGGTCACGGGCTCACTTCACCGAGACGAAGACGACGACGAGGACGGCAGCCGAGATGGCGATCGCGAGCAGGTAGCTGCGCAGGAATCCGGTCTGTGCTCTCCCGACGCCGACACCGGCCTGCTGCGCGCCGAGCACGATCCCCGTGATCGAGCCGTCGATCAGCGGTTCCTCGACGGCACCGCGCCAGAAGCGGGAGAGGCCGACCGCCGGCCGGTAGAAGAGCGCGTCGTAGAGCTCGTCGAAGTACAGCTTGTGCTCGAGCAGGCGGTGCAGGAACGGCACCTGGGGCACGGTTCTGCGGCGGGCGGCGTACACGATCCAGGCCACCCAGATTCCGGCGAGGCCGAGCGAGACGGCCAGCACGCTCGTCAGGTAGTCCTGGCCTGTCGAGGGCTCGACCAGCGGCTCGGCGACCGGATGCAGCCAGTCGCCGAAGACATGCCAGAGGCCGGGCACCTCGAGCAGGCCGCCGACCGCAGCGAGCCCGGTGAGGATTCCCACCGGCACCGTCATCGAACGCGGCCCCTCCCCGTGGCCGTGACCGTCCGCGTGCTCTGTCACGAGACCTGACGGCTCCCCCCAGAAGACGAGGAAGAGCATCCTGAATGTGTACAGCCCGGTCAGGAAGGCGCCGGCCAGCCCCGCGACGAACAGCACCGCGCCAAAGCCCCCGCCAGCCAGAGCGGAAGCCAGGATCGCGTCCTTCGACCAGAAGCCGGAGAGCGGCGGAATCCCGACGAGCGCGAGGGAGCCGATCAGAAAGGCGAGCGTCGTCCGCGGCATGGCCTTTCTGAGGCCGCCCATCTTGCGCATGTCCTGCTCGCCGGCAAGGCGGTGGATGACGAGTCCGGCGCCCATGAACAGCAGCGCCTTGAAGAACGCGTGCGTCATCAGGTGAAACATGCTGCTGCCGTACGCGCCGAGGCCGGCACCGAGGAACATGTAGCCGATCTGCGACATCGTCGAGTAGGCGATGACGCGCTTGATGTCGGTCTGGACGAGCGCGATCAGCCCGGCGGCGAGCAGGGTCGCAGCACCGAGCCCGGCCGCGAGGTCCTGCACGGCGGGGGCCAGCTCGAAGATCGGGTGAGCGCGCACGATCAGGTAGACGCCGGCGGTCACCATCGTCGCGGCGTGGATGAGCGCGGAGACGGGGGTCGGGCCCTCCATGGCGTCCGGGAGCCACGTGTGCAGCGGCAGCTGTGCGGACTTGGCGACCGCGCCGCCGAGCAGCCCGAGCGCGACGAGGTTGACGGCCGTGGACGACAACCCCTCGGCGCCGGCGAACGCGCCCGCGAACTCGAGCGTGCCGGTCTGCAGGAGCAGCACGAAGAAGGCGAGCGCCATCGTCGCGTCGCCGACGGCATTCATCACGAAAGCCTTCTTGGCGGCTGCGACCGCCTGCGGCCGCTCGTGCCAGAAGCCGATCAGGAGGTAGGAGGCGAGGCCGACGAGCCCCCAGCCCGCGAGCAGGAGAACGAGGTTCCCCGCCTGCACGAGCAGCAGCATCGAGAAGACGAAGAGAGCCATGTAGGCGAAGTAGCGGCGCTCCTTCTCGTCGCCCGCCATGTAGCCGATCGAGTACCAGACGATCAGCCCGCCGACGCCGGAGACGATCAGCATCATCACGGCGGCGAGCGGATCGACGAGGAGCGAGAGGCCGACGTCGAACGTACCCGCGGAGAGCCAGGTCCACGCGGTGGTGAGCTGTGCGCGCTCCTCCGCGTCCTTGCCCGTGAGGGCGGCGAAGGAGACGACTGCACCGGCGAAGGCGACGAACACCGAGAGCGTCGCGATGATCCCGGCCGTGCGGCGGCTGATCCGCCCTCCCGCCAGGGTGATCGCCAGGCAGCCGGCGAGCGGGGAGAGCAAACAGATCCAGGCGCCGGCGGTCACGTCATCCCCTCAGGAAGGTCAGCTTGTCGACATCGAGGGCGAGCCGGCCGCGCGCGATAGCCACGATCAGACCGAGGCCGACGACGACCTCAGAGGCGGCCACGGCCATCACCGCGAGCGCGAAGATCTGCCCGTCGGCGCCGCCGTGGTGGCGTGCGAATGCGATCAGCGTGAGGTTGGCGGCGTTGAGCATGATCTCGAGCGAGAGCAACACGATCAGCGGGCTGCGCCGCAGGAGTACGCCGAGGGCACCGATCCCGAAGAGGGCGCCCGAGAGGGCGATGTACCAGGCGATCCCGGGCCCGGTCATTCGCCCTCGCTCCGGGGCTCCCCGAGCGCGAGCACGATCCCGCCGACCGCGGCGACGAGCAGCACGATCGAGGTGATCTCGAACGCGAGCAGGTGGTCGGTCAGGAAGAGCGAGCCGATCTCGCCCGGGCTTCCGAACGAGCGCTCGATCTGCGCCGAGTCCGCGAGGCGTCCATCGGCCTGCAGGGCGGTGACGACGACGAGCTCGACAAGGAGCGCGAGCGCCGCCACCCCCGCGCCGACCTGAGCCCAGGTCGGCCCGCCTCGCCGGGGTGCCGCCGCGCGGCCGCCGAGGTACGCGATCACGAACAGGAACATCACCATCACCGCGCCCGCAGACACAAGCACCTGCGCCGCGGCGAGGAACTCGGCCGACGCCAGGAGGAAGAGCGCCGCGAGCGAGCCGAGGTTCCCGATCAGGGCGAGCGCCGAGTAGAACGGGTTCGCGGACAGGACGACGGCGACGCCGGAGCCGAGGCACGCTCCCGCTGCGACAAGCCACACGAGCCAGACGAGGAAGGTAGCCACGGCCTACGACCGCGCCTTGTACGCGGGGATCGGGGTGTCGTAGGCCTTCGGGTCCTCGATCTGCACTCGTTTGATCGGCGGGGCGAGCAGCATGTCCTTCGTGTAGATGAGGTCGTCGCGGGAGTATTCGGAGAGCTCGAACTCGTTGCCGAGCGTGATCGCGTCGAACGGGCACGCCAGCTCGCAGTAGCCGCAGAAGATGCAGCGGCTGAGGTTGATCTCGTAGATGCGCGCGTAGCGCTCGCCGGCCGAGACGCGGCTCTCGGGCGTGTTCTCCGCCGGCACGACGCGGATGCAGTCGGCCGGGCAGGCGGCCGCACAGAGCGAGCAGCCGACGCACTTCTCGAGTCCGTTCTCGTGGAGATGGAGGCGGTGCCGGCCACGGAAGCGCGGATAGACCGCCAGCTTTTCTTCCGGGTACTGCTGCGTGAGCGGCTTCTGGAAGATCTGCCGGAATGTGACCGCGAAGCCCTTGATCGATCCAGCCGGGTGCACGCCGATCCGTTTCATACGGCCACCACCACGATCGCCGTCACAACGGCGTTCAGCGTCGCGACGGGCAACAGGACCTTCCAGCCGAACTGCATCAGCTGGTCGTAGCGGAGGCGCGGCAGGGTCGTCCGGATCCAGATGAAGATGAAGATCAGCGCGGCCAGCTTGAGCAGGAACCAGAGAGGTCCGAGCGGCGCCCAGGGCCCGTGCCAGCCGCCCAGGAAGAGCGTCACGGCCAGTGCGGAGAGCGTGATCAGGTTGATGTACTCGGCCATCTGGAAAAGGCCCCAGCGCATGCCCGAGTATTCCGTGTGGTACCCGGCGACGAGCTCGGAATCGGCCTCGGGCAGGTCGAACGGCGCTCGGTTCGCCTCCGCGATGCCGGAGAGGAAGAAGACGGCGAAGGCGACTGCCTGCGGCACGATGTACCAGACGGAGTCGATCTGGGCGTTGACGATGTCGGTGAGCGAGAGCGAGCGCGCCATGAGTACGACGCCGAGTACGGAGAGCCCGAGGGAGACCTCGTACGAGACGAGCTGCGCGCAGGTGCGCATCGAGCCGAGTAGCGCGAACTTCGAGCCCGAGGCCCAGCCGCCGACGATGAACCCGTAGATGCCGACCGAGCCGAGGGCGAAGACGAGAATGAGCGCGATCGGGACGTCTGCCACCTGGCCGGCGATGTACGTGCCTCCGACCGTCCAGCCCTCTCCGAACGGTATGACCGAAAAAGCCGAGAGCGCGGTGAAGGCAGAGACCATCGGCGCGCCGATGTAGAGGACGTCGATCGCAGCGGCCGGCGCGAAGGCCTCCTTGCGGATCAGCTTGAGCATGTCGGCGAACGGCTGCAGGAGGCCGTACGGGCCGGCCCGGTTCGGGCCGTAGCGGCGCTGCATCCGCCCGATCAGCTTGCGCTCGCACCATGTGAGGAAGGCGAACGACAGCAGCAGCACGTTGATGATCACCGCCGCCTTGAGCGCGCCCACCCACCAGGTCTCGACGGCGGCTGCGATCACGCCTTCAGCACCTCGACCTCGCGATGCAACTCGCCCGCATGCTCCTCGGCCACGCGTGCGACTCCGGCCGCGAGCGAGCCGTCGACGCGGGCGCGCAGCGTCACCGAGGTGCCGTTCGAGCGAGCCGACACGAGGTCGCCGTCGGCGATCTGGCGCCGGGCGGCCTCCTCGGGGGCGAGCGCGAGCTCGGGCTCGGGACGCTGGAACTGGAGCCCGTCGACCCGCTCGACGGCGGGACCGGAGAAGAGCGGCCGGTAGCGCAGCAGGCGCAGGTTGCCGATGAAGTGCTCGTCGACCACCGGCGCAGGAGCAGGCGCCGGCCCGGCACCGGGCGGCGGAGGCTCGTAGCCGACCCGCTCGGGCAGCGGCGCTTGCTCGCCGACGGCGGCAAAGGCGATGCCGCCGTAGAGCTTCGCCGACAGCTCGGCGAAGACGCCCGCGGCGTGCGGCGGGACATCGATTCCGAACCGCGCGGCGAGCTTCGAGATCCACTCGAGCTCGTCGGGCACGGGCGGTCCGACCGCGCGGCGCACGCGCTGTAGCCGTCCCTCGAGATTCTGGAGAGTGCCGTCGCGCTCGAGCGTCGCCGTGCCCGGGAGGACGAGGTCGGCCCAGCCGACCGAGAGACCGTGGAACATCGTCAGCGCGATCACGGCGCCCGCGTGCTCTGCGAGTGCCCGGACGCTCGGATCGGCGGCCGCGTCGTCGCCGGACACGATCAGCAGCCCGATCGGCTCCGGGCTCTGCTCGTCGCCGTCGGCGGCGGCGGCCCACGCTTCGGCGGCGCCGCGCGCATTCGGCGTTGACGGCAGGTGGAAGGCCCCGCAGCCCGACTTGCTCTCGAGCCCGAGTGCGTGTGCGAGCTCTGCGAGCCGCCCACCTCCTCCTCCGCCAGGGCCCGACCAGATCAGGATCACGCGCTCCGACTCGCGCAGGCGTGTTCCGAGCTCGTGCCCCGGCTCGGCCAGCTCTCGGCAGACGCGGGCAGCCGCGCCGGGCTCGACGTGCACGTCACCTGTCGGCGAGATCGTGACCACGTCGGCGCCGCGCCGTCTTGCCGCCTTCAGCCAGAGGTCGACGACGGGCGCGCGGTCGACGACCCGGTCGTCGCCGACGACGACGACGTGCTCTGCTTCCGCGATCGCCGACAGGGGGAGCGAGAAGGCCTGGAGCGCGTCCGAAGTTGCCTCCGGCAACACTGCGTTGTGCGCTCCGAGCCCGCCGCGCAGCAGCTTGCCGAGCGCGTACGCCAGCTCGACCGTCTCCGAGCCGGACAGGGCAGTCACGATCCGCCCCTGGGCGCCGCGCAGCAGGCGCTCGGCCTCGCCGAGCGCCTCGTCCCACGAGACCTGGTCGAAGCCCAAGCGACGCACACGCTTCAGCGGCGCGACGATCCGGTCCTCGGCGTACAGGTACGGGAGGGCAAAACGGCCCTTGTCGCAGAGCCAGCCACCGTCCACCTCCGGGTGGTTGCGCGAGATGACCCGCTTCACCTTGCCCTCGCGCGTCGTCGCGGTGACGTTGCAGCCGACGGGGCAGAGCCCGCAGACCGTCGGCACATTCTGGATCTCCCACGGCCGCGCCTCGAAGCGGTACTGCGTCGAGGTGAGCGCGCCGACCGGGCAGAGCTCGACCACGTTGCCCGAGAAGGCCGCGCGGTAGGGCTCGTCCTGGAACGTGGCGATCTGCGAGAGCGCACCCCGGTTGACGGCGACGAGCTGGCCGTCCTCGGCGACATCGCTCGAGAAGCGCGTACAGCGGTAGCAGAGGATGCAGCGTTCGCGGTCGAGGGCGATCAGCGGCGAGACCGGAACCGGCTTGTCGAACGTCCGCTTGGCGAACGTCATCCGAGTCCGTCCCGGCCCGTAGCGGAACGTGAGGTCCTGGAGCGGACACTCGCCGCCCTTGTCGCAGACCGGGCAGTCGAGCGGGTGGTTGACGAGGATGAACTCGAGCGTTGCGTTCTGTCCCTGGGCCGCCTTGGCCGACGTCTGGGCCGTCTTCACGACCATGCCGTCCTGCGCGGTCAGCGTGCAGCCGGCCTGCAGCTTCGGCACGCCCTCGACTTCGACGAGGCACATCCGGCAGGCCCCGATGGGCGCCCCGAGCCGTGGCTCGTAGCAGAAGACGGGAATCTCGATCCCTGCGGCGGCGGCCGTCTCGACGATGCCGGTGCCCTTCGGGACCTCGACGGTGCGGTCATCGACGGTGACCTTGACGAGCTCGCTCACGCGCGTCCCTCGCCGGCGTCGGCTCCCGCCAGGCCAAGTCCGGCTCCGCCGCCGCCGGCGAGGAACGCGCGGGCGGAGGGCGCGGACAAAGAATGTTTCATGCGGGTACCTCGCCGGTGTGACGGTGCCGGTCGACCGGGGCCGTGAGGTCGGTGAGCGGCGAGCCCTCGCGCATCG
>CAYGLV010000023.1:12668-27255 GCA_964351025.1 uncultured Gaiellales bacterium
CGGTGCCGGTCGACCGGGGCCGTGAGGTCGGTGAGCGGCGAGCCCTCGCGCATCGGGCAGCCGTGCTCGAGATGTGCGCGGAACTCGTCGCGGAAGCGGTCGATGTAGCTCGCGACCGGCATCGCGGCGGCGTCGCCGAGCGGGCACAGGCACTTGCCGAGGATGCGGTCGCAGACGTCGAGCAGCAGCTCGAGGTCGGCCTCCGTCGCGTTCCCGTCCTCGATCCTGTGCAGAAGCTGCACCATCCAGCGCGTCCCCTCGCGGCAAGGCGTGCACTTCCCGCACGACTCGTGCTGGTAGAACTGGGCGACGCGCAGGCCGAGCTGCACCATGCAGGTGCGGTCGTCGATCACGATCACCGCGCCGGAGCCGAGCATCGAGCCGGCCCCGGCGATCGAGTCGAAATCGAGGCCCGTGTCGAGCTGGTCGGCCGTGAGCACCGGCACCGACGAGCCGCCCGGAATGACCGCCTTCAGCTCCCGCCCACCCGCGATGCCGCCGCCGAGGTCGTAGATCAGCTCGCGCAACGTCGTGCCGAGCGGCACCTCGTAGTTGCCGCCCCTGACGACGTTTCCCGAGAGGGAGAAGACGCGCGTGCCGGCGGAGTTCGCAACGCCGAGCTTCGCGTACTCGGCACCGCCCAGCTCGATGATCTTCGGGACGGTCGTGATCGTCTCGACGTTGTTGATCAGCGTCGGCGCCGCATAGAGCCCCTGCACGGCCGGGAACGGCGGCTTCGAGCGCGGCTGGCCGCGCTTGCCCTCGAGCGACTCGAGCAGCCCGGTCTCCTCACCGCAGATGTAGGCACCGGCACCGCGGTGGAGAACCACCGTCGCGTCTCCCAGCAGCCCCTCGCCGCGCGCCTCGTCCAGCGCGCGCCGCAGGATCTCGAACTCCGCCAGGTACTCGCCTCTGATGTAGATGAAGACGTGCTGCGACTGGATGGCGTGGGCGGCGATCAGGCAGCCCTCGACGAGGCGGTGTGGGACCGTGAACATGATCTCGCGGTCCTTGAACGTGCCCGGCTCGGACTCGTCGGCGTTGACGACGAGATAGGTCGGCTTCCCGGTGCCCTTGGCGAGGAAGCTCGCCTTGCGCCCCATCGGGAAGCCAGCGCCGCCGCGGCCACGGATCTCTGCGGCGAGCAGCTCGTCCAGCACCTGCTGGGGCTCGAGGCCGCGCGCCCGCTCGAGCATCGCGTAGCCGCCGATCGCGCGGTACTCACCGATCCGGGTGAGGTCGCGCCCCTCTTCGGCCCCGGCGAGGACGATCCGGCGGCGCTCGTCAGCCATTGCGCAGCTCCTCGATGATCCCCGGGACGTCGGCGGCGCCGACGCGCTCGCGGTAGCGGTGGTCGCAGGCGACGACGGTCCCCCAGCCGCAGCCGCCGGCGCACTCGACCGTGTGCAGCGTGAACTCGCCGTCGGGTGTCGTCTCGCCGGGCGCGATGCCGAGCTCCCGCTCGAACGCCTCGAGCACCTGCTGGGCCCCGACGAGCGCGCAGGAGATGTTCGTGCAGACCTCGACGAGGTGGCGCCCGACGGGCTCGAGCTGGAACATGTCGTAGAACGAGGCGACCGAGCGGCAGTACGCCGGCGTCTCGCCGAGCGCGCCCGCGACCTCGCGCAGCGCGTCCGGCGAGAGCCAGCCGTAGTGCTCCTGCGCGAGCCGCAGCGCAGGCAGGGTCGCCGAGCGCGAGGTCGGGTAGAGGGCCTGCACTTCCTGGATCGCCTCGAGCAGGGATGCCGGGCTCACCTGTCCGTCTCCCCCATCACCGAGTCGAGTGACCCGACGACAGCGATGAAGTCGGCGATGTAGGCGTCGGTCATGCACGTGGCGGTCGCCTCGAGCGCGACGAGCGAGGGTGCGCGGAACTTCACGCGCCACGGCTTCGGGCCGCCGTCGGAGCAAACGTAGACCGCCGACTCCCCGCGCGGCGACTCGATCGCGGTGTAGACCTCGCCCTCCGGCACCCGGTAGCCCTCGGTGACGATCTTGAAGTGGTGGATGAGGGACTCCATGGAGGTGTGCAGCTCCTCGCGCGGCGGCAGCACGACCTTGCGGTCGTCGGCGATCCACGGCTCGCCCTCCATTCCCTCGAGCCGCTCGAGGCACTGGACGACGATGCGCGTGGACTCGCGCATCTCGTCCATGTGCACCTTGTAGCGGTCGTAGACGTCGCCGTTGTAGTACACCGGGACGTTGAACTCGACCTCGTCGTAGGCGAGGTACGGCATGCTCTTGCGCAGGTCCCAGTTGACGCCCGAGGCGCGCAGGACCGGGCCGGACTGGCCGAGCGCAAGCGCGTCGGCGGCCGAGAGGAGCCCGACCCGCTTCGTCCGCTGGAGCCAGATCTGCTGGGAGTCGAGCAGCTGCTCGTACTCGTCCACCGCCTTCGGCATCCGCTCGCAGAACGCGCGCGCCTTGGGATAGAAGCCCGGCGGGACGTCCTCCGCGAGCCCGCCCGCCTGGAAGTAGCGCGTGTGCATGCGCACGCCGGTGACCATCTCGAACAGATCGAGGATGACGTCGCGCTCGCGGAAGGCGTACCAGAAGACCGAGATCGCCCCGAGCTCGAGCGCGGAGGTTCCGAGCCAGACGAGGTGGGAGTGGATGCGGGTCAGCTCCGAGAGGCACTGGCGCATCCACGTCGCCTTCCGCGGCACCTCGATTTCGAGCAACTGCTCGATCGCGAGCACGAACACGAGCTCGTTCGCCTGGAAGGCGACGTAGTCAACGCGCGACGGGTACGTGATCGCCTTCCACCACGTCTTCTGCTCCATCGTCTTCTCGAAGCCGGTGTGGAGGTAGCCGATCACGGCCTCGAGGCCGGCGATGCGCTCGCCGTCCAGGTCCACGATCAGCCGCAGGACACCGTGCATCGACGGGTGGTTCGGGCCGAAGTTGATCGTGAGGATGTCCTCGAGGTCGTGCTTTCCGGGATCCACTGCGAGCACGGTCGGGATCGGAGACGGGATTCGCGTCCCCTCGTAGATCGGCGCCCGCACGGGGATGACGGACGTCATTCCGCCTCCGAGAAGCGCACGGGCTCGCCGCCGATCGGGTAGTCCTTGCGCAGCGGGTGCCCCTCCCAGTCGTCGTCCAGCAGGATCCGGCGCAGATTGGGATGGCCGGCGAACCGGATTCCGAGCAGGTCCCAGACCTCGCGCTCGTGCCAGTCGGCGGTTGGCCAGACCGAGACGACGCTTGCGAGCTCGTCACCGTCGTCGAGCCACGCCTGTACGCGGACACGTCGGGGCTCGTCTGCGATGGCGAGGAGGTGGTAGTTGACGGCGAACCGTTTCGGCTTCGGCTCGGGCACCCTCGCGTGGCCTTGCGAGCCGGGCGCATGGAGGTCGCGGCCGCTGCGTGTCCCGATGTAGCCGGCGACCCCGGGCTCACCCCAACCGAGGTAGTCCACGGCCGAGATGTCGGAGCAGAAGTTGAAGCCCTCGGCATCGCGGAGGTGCAGGCACGCTTCGAAGATGCGCACGGGGTCGACGACCAGCGTCGTCTCCCCGAAAGCCTCGCGCGTCTCGGCGAGGCCAGGGACACCCTGGTAGTCCACTAGCTGGCCACCCCGCGGATCTCGTAGGCGGGCGGGATGCCGGCCCGCACCTTCTCGTGCAGGCGGACGATCCCCTCCATCAGTGCCTCGGGCCGCGGTGGGCAGCCCGGCACGTGGATGTCGACGGGCACGATCTTGTCCACGCCCTGGAGGATCGTGTAGTTGTTGAACATCCCGCCCGAGCTCGCGCAGGCGCCCATGGCGATCACCCATTTCGGCTCGAGCATCTGGTCGTAGATCTGGCGCAGCGGCTCGGCCATCTTGTGGGCGACGCGGCCGGAGACGATCAGGAGGTCGGCCTGCCGCGGTGACGCTCGCCAGGCCTCCATGCCGAAGCGCGCGATGTCGTACCGCGACGTGACGATGGACATCATCTCGATCGCGCAACAGGCGAGGCCGAACGTGTCCGGCCACATGGACTTGGACTGCGCCCACGCGAGCGCCTTCTCGAGCGTCGTCAGGCCGAGAGCCCGCTCGAGCGCTGCCACTTCCTGCTCGAAGACACCGGGTCCCTTCGCGTTCGGCCCGCGCGTCGGCCAGAGCAGCCGTTCCGACTGCAGGCCAAGTCCGGCGAGCCCGCCGCCGCTCTCTAACGCCACTCGAGCGCTCCCTTGCGCCAGATGTAGACGTAGGCGACGGCGAGCACCGCGATGAAGGCCAGGAACTCGACGAGGCCGAACCAGGCGAGCTGGTTGAGCACGATCGCCAGCGGGTACAGGAAGACGATCTCGACCCCGAAGACGATGAAGAGCATCGCGGTCAGGTAGAAGCTGACCGTGAAGCGTTGCTGGGGCGGCGGCCCTTCCGAGACGCCTGACTCGAACGGGATCGCGCGGCTGCGCGGGTGCTGCCTGCCCGAACGCGTCGAGAAGACAAACGACATCGCCATCATCGTGGTCGGGATCGCCGCCGCGAGGACCGCGTAGATCAGAAATGGGAGCCAGGTATGCAGCACTCGTTCGGCGCGAGCCCTTTCTCGTGGTATCGCCTCACGGAAACTAGCATGGTTGCAGGCTGTCACGAGGCGGTGTGCAAAGCCGTTCCCCTGGCGAGGAATGCGGTTACAAGCCTCGACAGGCGGCGCGCGCGGAGGCCGTTGCTACGATGTTCTCATGGAGATCGCCGAGCGCCCCACCGCCTCCCTCTCGCTGACGGAGCCGGCGGCCGCGAAGATCAAGGAGTTGCTGGCCGAGGAGCCGGACGGCGGGGCACTCGTCCTGCGCGTCGCGATTCAGGGCGGCGGCTGCTCCGGCTTCCAGTACGGGCTCGGATTCGATGCCGGCCCCGCCGAGGGCGACGAATTGATCGAGATGCACGGCGTGACGGTGGTCGTGGACCCGCACAGCGCCCCGTATCTCCGCGGCGCGACGGTGGACTTCCTCACCGGCCTGCAGGAGTCCGGGTTCAAGATCGACAACCCGAACGCGGCGTCCTCCTGTGGCTGCGGGCACTCCTTCCAGGTCGAAGAGGGTGCGGACGCCGAGGTCGGCGCCCACGAGCACGGCGCCGGCGGCTGCGGCTCCGGCTGCTCGCACTAGACGGTTGCCGCCACTTCCGGCGGCCGAGTAGCATCGTCCCGAGATGAGCTCGGGAACTCAGTTCCGCGTGGCCGTGGTCGGATCCGGGCCTGCGGCTTTCTATGCCGCGGGTGCGCTGCTTGCGAGCGAGGTGGAGGTCGAGGTCGACATGTTCGAGCGGCTGCCGACCCCGTGGGGGCTCGTGCGGCTCGGCGTGGCCCCGGACCACCCGAAGATCAAGGAGGTTTCGCGGGCCTTCGAGCGGATCGCGCAGCAGCCCGGCTTTCGCTTCTTCGGAAACGTCGAGATCGGCCGCGCTCTCTCGCACGACGACCTGCTGCGGCTCTACGACGCTGTCGTCTATGCGGTCGGGGCGCAGACCGACCGCGCCATGGGCATCCCCGGCGAGGATCTTCCCGGCTCGTGGCCCGCGACGGAGCTCGTGGCCTGGTACAACGGCCACCCCGACTTCCAGGACCTGTCCTTCGACCTCTCCTGCGAGCGAGTCGTCGTCGTGGGCGCGGGAAACGTCGCGGTGGACGTCGCGCGGATGCTTGCGCTCACCGCTGAGGAGCTGCGCCGCACCGACACGACCGATGAGGCGATCGCGGCCATCGTGGGCTCCGGGATCCGCGAGATCGTCCTGCTCGCGCGGCGCGGCCCCGCGCAGGCGGCGTTCACGACACCCGAGCTGAAGGAGCTGGGCGAGCTGGCAGGCGCCGACATCGCCGTCGACCCTGCCGACCTCGAGCTCGATCCGGTCAGCGAGGCGGCTCTCGAGACCGACACGAACGCCCGGCGCAACCTGGACGTGCTGCGCGATTACGCGGCCCGTGAGCCGGCCGGCAAACCGAAGGTGCTGCGGCTGCGTTTTGGCGTTTCGCCCGTGGCGATCCTCGGCGCCGAACGCGTCGAGGCCGTCGAGCTGGTCCGGAACGAGCTTGTCGCCGACGAGCACGGGAGGATTCGGGCCGTGCCGACGGAGGAGCGTGAGACCATCCCATGTGGGCTCGTCTTCCGGAGCGTCGGCTATCAGGGCACACCGGTGCCGGGCGTCCCGTTCGATTCCGCGAGCGCCACGGTGCCGAACCGCGGGGGCCGCGTGGTCGACGAGCGCGGCGAGCTGCTTCCGCGCGTCTATTGCGCGGGCTGGATCAAGCGCGGCCCGAGTGGGGTCATCGGCACGAACAAGAAGGATGCGACCGAGACGGTGGAGCACGTGCTCGAGGACGCCGGTGCCGGTCTGCTGGCGCGCCCTGCCGACGCGTCGGCCGAACAGGTTGTCGAGCTTCTTGCCGAGCGCGGCGTCGAGTTCGTGAGCTACGCAGGCTGGGAGGCGATCGATGCCGCCGAGCGGGCCCGCGGCGCCGAGCAGGGCCGCCCTCGGGTCAAGCTGTGCACGTGGGACGAGCTCCTCGCCGTGGGAGGGCGTCCGACCGCCTGCAGCGGCGACTAGGCCGGAGCGGCGCTCCTCCAGCGAAGAGCAAGGGTTCCCCCGGACAGGGGTTCAAAAAGAAGGCCCCGCGACCGACCATGTGGGCGTGGAGACCGTCATCGAGTGCCTGTGCTGTGGCCAGCAGCGGCCGTACACGGCCTGTTCCGGGCGCCACCCGGAGCCCGGCGAGTGCCAGCGTTGCCGTTACGTCGGCTGGGCCTTCGTCGAGGACGTCTCGGAGAGCCTGCGCCGCGGCCTGCGCGACCGGCCGTTGCAGTACCGCCACCTCCGCGCCGTGCACCAGGCCTAGCGGACTCTCCGCACCTGCGATCCGGCCTAACTACCGATCAGGTCTTGCAAAGCGGGCGTTAGACTGGCGCGCATGAGCGCGGCGGAGAGGCAGGAGCTCTGGGGCGGCGAGACGCGGAAGGCGATCGCGAACTTCCCGGTCTCCGGCGAGCCGATCCCGGTCCCCGTCGCCCGCTGGCTCGGCCGGATCAAGGCCGCCGCCGCGCGCGTGAACGCCGAGCTCGGGCTGCTCGACGCCGACATGGCCGAGCGGATCGCCGCAGCGGCCGACCGCGTCGCGGCCGGAGAGCTCGACGACCAGTTCCCGATCGACGTCTTCCAGACCGGCTCCGGCACATCGTCGAACATGAACGCGAACGAGGTGATCGCCTCGCTCGCGGGCGAGGACGTGCACGCGAACGACCACGTGAACATGGGCCAGTCCTCGAACGACGTCTTCCCGTCGGCCGTGCACCTGGCGGCCCTCGACGAGGCGACGCATGACCTGCTGCCGGCGCTCGAGCGCCTCGCTGCCGCTCTCGGCGCGAAGGCGGTGGAGTTCGACGACGTCGTCAAATCGGGCCGCACGCACTGGATGGACGCCGTGCCGGTCACGCTCGGCCAGGAGTTCGGCGGCTACACAGCGCAGGTGCGCGAGGGCGTCGCGCGCGTTCAGGACGCGCTGCCCCGGCTCGGCAAGATCGCCCTCGGCGGCACCGCCACCGGAACCGGGCTCAACACGCACGCCGAGTTCGCGGGGCGTGTGCGTGACCGGCTCGTCCAGGAGACGGGTCTCACGATCTCGCCCCCGGCGGACGCGTTCGAGGCACTCGCGTCGCGCGATGCCCTCGTCGAGACCTCCGGGGCGCTGAAGACCGTCGCCGTCTCGCTGACGAAGATCGCCAACGACCTACGCTTTCTCGGCTCCGGCCCGCGCGCGGGACTCGGCGAGATCTTCCTTCCCGAGCTCCAGAAGGGCAGCTCGATCATGCCCGGCAAGGTCAACCCCGTCATTCCCGAGGTCGTGACGCAGGTCGCCGCGCAGGTGATCGGCAACGACCAGGCGATCGCGATCGGCGGAATGCAGGGCCACTTCGAGCTGAACGTCTTCGTGCCGCTGATGGCGCGGAACCTCCTGCAGTCGATCAAGCTGCTCGCGTCGGCCTCGAGGCTGCTCGCCGAGAAGTGCGTCGACGGGATCGGGGCGAACCGCGAGCAGTGCGAGAGCTACGCCGAGCTGACGCTCTCGGCCGCGACGGCACTCAACCCGTTCATCGGCTACGACAAGGCGGCGGAGATCGTCAAGGCCGCCGCCTCGAGCGGTCGCTCGCTGCGCGAGGCCGCCCGCGACGCCGGTGTTGCGGACGAGATCCTCGACGAGGCGCTCGACTACCGCGCGATGGCCAAGCCGCACGGCTAGCGTTGCCTCCCGGTTGACGGATCGCAGCTGACGGCCCACACTGTGCGCGTCGCCCGGGTTGGCCGGGTGAATCGAAAGGGGAGAAGAGTGCGAAAACTGCTTGCTTTGGGTGCCGCGCTCGCCGCCGCGCTCGCGATCGGGATCCTGCCGGCCGGCGCCATTACTGACGGTACGCCCGACATGGACGGGCACCCGTACGTGGGCATCATGGTCGCCAAGGGCGCAGATGGAAACCCGCTCTGGCGCTGCAGCGGGACGCTTATGTCGTCCACGATCTTCCTGACAGCCGGGCACTGCACGGAGCCTCCGGCTGCCCAGGTTGCGATCTGGTTCGACTCGGGCTACCCGAGCCAGATCCCGCTCGCTCCGGGCTATCCGGCGGCCGGGCTAAATCGGTGCGCCGGAATCGTCGGTTACCCGTGCACAGGGGACGCGTCCGGGACGCCGTTCACGCATCCGCAGTACGACCCAAACGCGTTCTTCCTGTTCGATCTCGGCGTCGTCCAGCTCGGCGCACCGGTGGTGAAGGCCACCTACGGCGAGCTCCCGACGCTCAACGAGCTCGACACGCTTGCGACGCAGCGCGGCCAGCAGGACGTCACGTTCACGGCGGTCGGGTACGGGCTTCAGAAGAGCTTCCCGCTCCAGGCGTCATGGAAGAACGTGGCGCTCAGAACGCGGATGGTCGCGTCTCCGAAGCTGAACCAGATCAACACGGGCTTCGTGGGCGACTTCGCGCTGCTGCTGTCGAACAACGCCGCGACGGGAGGCACGTGCTTCGGCGACTCGGGCGGGCCGAACTTCATCGGGACGTCGAACGTTCTCGCCGGGGTCACGTCGTTCGGCCTCAACCGGACGTGTGCCGGTACCGGCGGCGTGTATCGCGTGGACAGGGCAGACGACCTGGCCTGGCTTGCCACGTTCGGCATCACGCCGTAGGCGACGAGAACCTCGAAGCGCGATCGGAGGGCCGCCGCAGGGCGGCCCTCCGCCGTTCTCAGTACGCGACCGCTCCCAGGCCGGTCTCGGCCGCACGGCGCTGCTCGTCGGCGCGGTAGCTCGAGCGCACGAGCGGCCCGGCGAAGACCGAGCCGAAGCCGAGCGCCTCGCCCTGCTCGCGGAGCCAGCGGAACTCGTCCGGGTGCACCCAGCGGTCGATCGGCGCGTGCTTGGACGAGGGCTGGAGGTACTGCCCGATCGTCACGACGTCCACGCCGTGCGCGCGCAGGTCGCGCAGGGTCTCGACGATCTCGTCGTTGCTCTCGCCGAGGCCGGCGATGATCCCCGACTTCGTCAGGACCGGGTAGCCGGCAACCTCTTTCGCGCGAGCGAGCAGCCAGAGCGCCTGGTCGTACGAGACCTTCGCGCCTCGCATCCGCCGGTGCAGCCGTCGCACGGTCTCGATGTTGTGGCTGAAGACGTCCGGTCGCGCGCCGAGCACGGTCGCGAGCGCCTCCTCCTCGACGCCGAGGAAGTCGGGCGTCAGCACCTCGACCTTCGCCTCGGGCAGCTTCGCGTTGAGCGCCCGGATCGTCGCGGCGAAGTGGCCGGCACCCTTGTCGGGGACGTCGTCGCGATCCACGGAGGTGACCACGACATGGCGCAAGCCCATCTGCGCTGCCGCCTGAGCGAGCCGCAGGGGCTCCAGCGGGTCGGGCGCGTGCTCGGGCCTGCCGGACGTGACGTAGCAGTAGCGGCAGGCGCGAGTGCAGGTGTCGCCGAGAATCTGGAACGTCGCGGTGCCGTGGCCCCAGCACTCGCCGATGTTCGGGCAGCGCGCCTCCTCGCAGACGGTGTTCAGGCTCGCACCGTGGATGAGCTTCTTGACGTCGAAGTAGCGTGAATCCGCGCTTGGCGCGCGGACCTTCATCCACTCCGGCCGGCGTGGGCGGTCAGCTACGGGAAGCGAGGGATGCATGGCGTGGTTGGGGCCACAGGCCGGCGCCGTCGGCGGCGGGTAGCACCTCGAAGGTTAGTCCGAACACCTCGCCGAGGGCCTGCACCGCGGCCGGGCGGACATCGTCCACCGTCAGCGGCCGTCCGAGCTCGCGCGCCATCGTCGTGAAGGCCGCGTCCTCGAGCCCGCAGGCGGTGATCCACTCCGTGAACGGCGTCGGGTCGAGGTCGACGTTCAGCGCGTAGCCGTGCGTCGTCACCCACTTCGAGATGTGGATCCCGATCGAGGCGATCTTTCGCGGCGGCGAGTTGAGCCAGACGCCAGTCAGCCCGTCAATTCGTTGCCCTTCTAGTGAAAACGCTGCAAGCGTTTTCACGAGTGCCTCCTCGAGGTCGCGGCAGTAGCGTTTGACGTCCTGCCCGTGCCGCTTGAGGTCGAGGATCGGGTAGCAGACGAGCTGTCCCGGCGCGTGATAGGTGGACTTGCCGCCGCGATCCGTCTCGACGACCTCGACGTCCGAGCCGACGGGCACGTGCAGCTCCCCCTCGTCGGTGCGCCGCCCGAGCGTCACGACCGGCGGGTGCTCGAGGAAGACGACGGTATCCGGGATCGCGCCCTGCGAGACCGCGCCGGCCAGCGAGCGCTGCAGCTCCAGGGCCTCGAGGTACGGGACGGTTCCGAGCTCGAGCAGGTAGGCGCCGGTGGCGCTAATAGCGCGTCTCGTCCCAGGTCTCGAGCGACTCGCGCAGCTCCTTCATGAACTGGGCCGCGTAGGCGCCGTCCACGAGCCGGTGGTCGTACGAGAGGCAGAGGTTCATCATCGAGCGGATCGCGATCGAGTCGCGTCCGTGCTCGTCGGTGAGGACGACCGGCCGCTTGACGAGCGCCTCGACGTCGAGAATCGCGACCTGCGGCTGGTTGATCACCGGCGTGCCCATGATCGACCCCCAACCGCCGGGGTTCGTGATCGTGAAGGACCCGCCCTGGACGTCGTCGGGTGTCAGCTTCTTCGTCCGTGCGCGGGTGGCGAGGTCGGCGATCCCCTTCGCGATCCCGAGCAGGTTGAGCGTCTCGGCATTTCTCAGCACCGGCACGATCAGGCCCTTGCCGCCTTCGAGCGCGACGGCGATGCCGAGGTTCACGAACTGCTTCGTCACGATCGTGTCGCCCCGGATCTCCCCGTTCACCCAGGGCCAGTTCTTGATCGCCTCGATCGTCGCCCGGGCGATGAAGGCGAGGTAGGTGAGGTTGACGCCGTACGCGCGCTCGTACTCGGGCTTCAGCCGCGCGCGGATCTCCACAACGCGCGTCAGGTCGACCTCGAACACCGTCGTCACGTGCGCAGACATGTCGAGCGAGCGGCGCATGTGCTCCATCACGCCGCGGCGCATGGCGGTGATCGGCTCGAAAACTTCGCCCGCCACGGCCTCGCCGGCTTGAACGGGGGCCGCCGGAACCTGCGCCGAAGCCGGAGCCACGGCCGGCGGCGCCTCAGGCGCCGGCATAGCTTTCGTCGAGGCGCCCGACTCGACGAAAGCCAGGATGTCCTTCTTCGTCACGCGACCGCTGCGGCCGCTGCCGGGCACCTGCGCGGGGTCGATGCCGTGCTCGGCGGCGATCCGCGCGACCACTGGAGAGACGAATGCCTTGCCGTTCCCTGAGGCCGTGACCGCGACCGCGGGTGCTGGAGCAGCGACAGGCTCGGGTGCAGGGGCTGGTACGGGCGGGGGCTCGGGTGCAGCGGCGACGGGCTCCGGCTCGACCGAAGGGGGCTCGGGCGCGTCAGCCGGTGCCGCCGGCGCGGCCACCTCCGCGCCCGCCGGCGCGATGACGGCGAGCACTGTGCCGACCTCGACTGTCTCGCCCTCGGCGACGAGGATCTGCGCCAGCACGCCCTCGCCGGGGCTCGGCACCTCGGTGTCCACCTTGTCGGTCGAGATCTCGAGCAGCGGCTCGTCGCGCGCGATGGCCTCCCCCAGCTGTTTGAGCCACTTCGTGACCGTCCCCTCCGACACGGAGACGCCCATCTGGGGCATCACGACCTCGACCTGCGTTCCTGTGGCCACCACGTCCTCCTAGTACTCCGCGAGCTCCCGCAGCGCCGCGACGACGTCGGCGACCTGGGGGATGAACGCCTTTTCGAGCGGCGGTGAGAAGGGCACGGGCGTGTCCGGTGCGCCGATCCGCCTGACGGGCGCGTCGAGGCTCTCGAACGCCTCCTCGGCGATCGTCGCCGCGATCTCGGCACCGAAGCCGCCCGTGCGGGTGTCCTCGTGCAGCACGAGCACCTTCGAGCATTTGGCGACGCTCGACAGGACGGCCTCCTTGTCCCACGGGATCAACGTGCGCAGATCGACGATCTCGACCGAGACTCCGTCCGCGGCGAGCGCCTCGGCGGCCTCGGCGGCGGTGTAGACCATCGCCCCCCAGGTCACGAGAGAGACGTCGTCGCCGGCGCGGTGGATCCTCGCCTCGCCGAAGGGGACGGTGTAGCGCTCGTCCGGCACCTCACCCTTGATCCGGCGGTAGAGGTGTTTGTGCTCGAAGAAGAGCACCGGGTTCGGGTCCTCGATCGCCGAGAGCAGCAGGCCCTTCGCGTCGGACGGCGTCGCGGGACAGACGATCTTCAGGCCGGGGATGTGGGCGAATGAGCTCTCCGGGTTCTGCGAGTGAAACGGACCGCCGGAGAAGCCGCCGCCCGAGGGCAGGCGCACGACGATCGGGATCGGTGTTCCCGCCCGAAAATGTTGCTTTGCGGCCACCGTCGTCAGGTGGTCCCAGCCGCACGAGACGAAGTCTGAGAACTGCATCTCGGCGACCGGGCGCATACCCATCAGGGCAGCGCCGGTCGCGCCGGCGAGGATGGCCGTTTCCGACAGCGGCGTGTCGAGCACGCGCCAGGGGCCGAACTCCTCCTGGAACCCGAGCGTCACTTTGAAAGCCCCGCCGTAGACGCCGACGTCCTCCCCCATGATGAAGACGCGCTTGTCGCGCCGCATCTCTCCGCGGAGCGCGTCGGAGATCGCCTGCAGATAGGTCTTCTCGGCCACTACTTGTGATGGGGGGTGTCGAGTTCCTCGGGAGTGGCGAAGACGCCCTCCTCGAGGGTGGCGGGGTCGGGCCAGGGCGACTCGTCGGCCCGGCGCGCGGCATCGTTCAGAATCTTCTTGACGTCGCCGGTGATCTCGGCCTCCTCCTCGTCGCCCAGTTCGGCGTTCGCGCGCAGCCAGATCCGGAAGCGCTCGATCGGATCGCTCTTGGCCCACTCCTCGAACAGCTCCTTCGGGACGTAGGAGGCGTCGTCGTGGACGGCGTGACCCTCCATGCGCAGCGTGAGCGATTCGATCAACGTCGGCCCGCCGCCCTCGCGCGCCTTCTCGATCGCAGCCTTCACCTCGCGGTAGACGGCGAGCACGTCGGTGCCGTCGACGACGACGCCCTCGAAGCCGTAGGCGGCGGCGCGGTCGGCCAGGTGCTCGACGGCGTAGCCGAGGTGGGTTGGCGTCGAGTAGGCCCACTGGTTGTTGTCGATGAAGAACACCACGGGCAGCCCGCGGACCCCGGCGAAGTTCATGCCCTCGTGGGCATCGCCCCGGGCCGCTGCGCCCTCGCCGCACCAGGCGACCGCGACGCGCTTCTCCTCGCGGATGCGGAACGCGAGCGCCATCCCGACCGCTACCGGGAGCATGGCCGGCAGGTGGCTGACCATCGGGTGCAGCCCGAGCACCGCGTCGCCCATGTGCACGTTGCCGTCGCGGCCCCGCGTGGGGCCGTCCACGCGGCCCATGTACTGCGCGAGGATGCGCCACGGCTCGATGCCCCGTGTGACGTGGACGCCCATGTCGCGCTGGATCGGAGTGCCGACGTCGTTCGGTCCCATCGCCGTCGCGACGGCGACCGAGGCGGCCTCGTTCCCGCGGCCGGTGTAGAACGAGCCCGGGACCTTGCCCTGCTTGTAGAGGATGTGACCGCGCTCCTCGATCCCGCGCGTCAGCAGCATGTTGCGGTACATGCCGAGGAGATCCTCGCGGTCGAGGCCCGCCTCCCTGATCTCCTTCAGTGAGCCGACCGGCTCCGCTTCTCTCACCGACATGCGCAGCACTCCCGTAGTGGGCTGACTGCCTGCACTCTAACGAGTCGAGGTCGGACTAGAGTTGGCTCCGTGGCACGGAAGCGGAACTGGATTCAGGAGGAGCGCCGGCGCACGCTCGGGGACTGGGTCGCCTTTTGCCTCGCGTGTGGGCACACGCTCCGCTTCTTCAACGAGAGCGAGGAGGCGCTGCCGTCCGGCTGCCCTCACTGCGGCGGCGAGTTGCGCCATCGCTGCCCGGCCTGCGAGGAGCTGATCGCCTCGGCGTTCGCGGTGCAGTGCGAGGCCTGTGGAGCAGAGGTGCGTCCGAACGAGTTCCTCGGCACTCCCATCCGCAAGTCCGGGCGGTAGCGACACTCCCGGCGAGGCGCG
>CAYGLV010000023.1:27355-35698 GCA_964351025.1 uncultured Gaiellales bacterium
CCTCGGCACTCCCATCCGCAAGTCCGGGCGGTAGCGACACTCCCGGCGAGGCGCGAAGCGCTGACGTCGAGCGCCGGAGCAACGAGCAGCGGCACCTCGGGCGGAGCGGGATTCACTCCCGCGCAGCCCACGCTCTCGCTTGAGCAGCGAGGGGCGCGAAGGAGGGGGCTCGTGGGGGAACCACGGGTTCCCCCACGCTTCTAGAACATGGTCCCGATGATCTGCGAGAAGCGGATCACCGTGACGATGTCGTCGTCGGAAACCTCGCGGTTGTAGAGCTGGCCGAGGAAGCGGGCCATCTCCTCGGGTCTGCGAATCCCCGGGTTGTCATGCTCGATCTCGCGCGGAGAGACCTCACGGAGCCGCTTGACCTCGACCTTGTCGATGACCGCGTCGAAGATCTTCTCCCGCTGCCCGTAGCGCACTCCCACGAGCACGGTCACGATCATCCCCTTCTTGTACTTCGCCGACTTGTCGCCGAGGCGGATGGTCGCGGTCTTGCGCTGCGTTCGAAGCTGGTCGGCCACGAGCGGCGAGTAGAAGTTGAGCGCGAACGTCGCCACTGTCGGCCATCATAGTGGCTCCCGATCGGCGATCGCGCAACTCCCGCGGCGCGAGTTCCGCACCGTCGCGCGCTTTGTGACACGTCTCGCGCGTCGTGCAGGTGGGATCTCAGTCCGAGGCGCTGAGATCCTGTGGCACGCTGGAAGAACGGTGCTACACTCGTGCTGGCACTCGGTAAGCATGAGTGCCAACGTGTGTCACAAAGTTCACACTACAGGAGGCGTGTGCATGAACCTGCAGCCGCTAGGCGACCGTCTGATCGTCGAGGTCCTCGAAGAGGACATGACGACGATCAGCGGCATCGTGCTGCCCGACACCGCCCAGGAGAAGCCGCAGCGCGGCCGCGTCCTTGCAGTCGGCCCGGGCCCCCGGGACGAGGACGGCGAGTACATCCCCATGGACGTCGCGGTCGGGGACGAGATCATCTTCTCCAAGTACGGCGGTACAGAGATCAAGATCGGCGTCGACGAGGTGCTGATTCTCCGCGAGTCGGACGTGCTCGCGAAGGTCGTTGGCACTCGCAAGCCCGCCGGCTCCAAGAAGAAGTAAGGAGGAATTCGAAGATATGGCTCACAAGGAGCTCAAGTTCAACGAGGACGCGCGTCGCGCGCTCGAGCGCGGCGTCAACATCCTCGCCGACGCAGTGAAGGTGACGCTCGGCCCAAAGGGCCGCTACGTCGTGCTGGACAAGAAGTTCGGCGCGCCGACGATCACGAACGACGGCGTCACCATCGCCCGGGAGATCGAGCTCGAGGACAGCTTCGAGAACCAGGGTGCGCAGCTCGTGCGCGAGGTCGCCACCGCGACGAACGACGTCGCGGGCGACGGCACGACGACCGCGACCGTGCTTGCCCAGGCGATCGTGCGTGAGGGCCTGAAGAACGTGGCCGCCGGCGCGAATCCGATGGGGCTCAAGCGCGGTATCGAGCAGGCTGTCGGGCTGGTCGTCGACGACCTCAAGAAGCAGTCGAAGGAGATCTCGGGCAAGGAGGACATCGCCCGGGTCGCAACCATCTCGGCGCGCGAGCGCGAGATCGGCGACGTGATCGCCGATGCCATCGAGAAGGTCGGCAAGGACGGCGTCGTGAACGTCGAGGAGGGCCAGACGTTCGGCCTCGAGCTCGAGTTCACGGAGGGCATGCAGTTCGACAAGGGCTACCTGTCGCCGTACATGATCACCGACGCGGAGCGCATGGAAGCGGTGCTCGAGGATCCGTACATCCTGATCGCCAACCAGAAGATCGGCGCGGTCAAGGACATCCTGCCGGTGCTCGAGCAGGTCATCCAGGCCGGCCGGCCGCTGCTCATCGTGGCCGAGGACGTCGAGGGCGAGTCGCTCGCGACGATCGTCGTCAACAAGCTGCGCGGCACGTTCACCGCCGTCGCGGTCAAGGCTCCGGGCTTCGGCGACCGCCGCAAGCGGATGCTCGAGGACATCGCGGTCCTGACCGGCGGCGAGGTGATCACCGAGGAGCTGGGCCTCAAGCTCGAGAACACGAAGCTCACGCAGCTCGGCCGCGCCCGCAAGGTCGTCGTCGACAAGGACTCGACGACGCTCATCGACGGCGCCGGCAAGGGTGACGCGATCAAGGCTCGGATCAAGCAGCTCAAGGCTGAGATCGAGACGACCGACTCGGACTTCGACCGCGAGAAGCTGCAGGAGCGGCTGGCGAAGCTCTCCGGCGGTGTCGCGGTGGTCAAGGTCGGCGCTGCCACCGAGACCGAGATGAAGGAGAAGAAGCACCGCGTCGAGGACGCGCTGCAGGCCACCCGCGCAGCCCTCGAAGAGGGCATCGTGCCGGGCGGCGGCGTCGCGCTGCTGAACGCTGGCGACTCGATCAAGGCGGCCCTCGACAAGATCGAGGGCGACGAGCGCACCGGAGCGAACATCATCGTCCGCGCACTCGAGGAGCCGATCCGGCAGCTCTCCTACAACGCCGGGCTCGAGGGCTCCGTCGTGGTGGACAAGATCCGCCAGCAGGCGAAGGGCTTCGGCCTGAACGTCGACACGGGGGTGTACGAGAACCTCGTCAAGGCGGGGATCATCGACCCGACCATGGTGACGCGCTCGGCGCTGCAGAACGCCGCGTCGATCGCGAAGAACATCCTCACCACCGAGGTGATCGTCGCGGAGGCGCCTGAGAAGCCAGGCTCCGGCGGCATGGGCGGCGGGATGCCCGACATGAGCGGGATGATGTAAAGAGCCCGAACGGGCTTTGGATCGACCGAAGGGGCCGGCGCAAGCCGGCCCCTTCGCAGTTCTCGGGCAACCGGTGAGCCGCCTCGAAACGAAAGACGGCGCCTATAGCGCCGTCTGTCGGGGATGGTACTGGGGGAGGTGGGTAGGCGAGATATCGGTCGCCCGTGGCGCAGCCGTATCCCTCGATCGAGGGATCTCTAGAAGCCGTACCGTTCTTCCTTCCAGGGATCGGCCTCGTTGTGGTAGCCGTAGCCCTCCCAGAACCCCGGGCGGTCCTCGGCGAGCAACTCGATCCCGCGCAGCCACTTGGCGCTCTTCCAGAAGTACTTGCCGGGAATCACGAGCCGCAGCGGCCACCCGTGGTCCGGGGTCAGCGGCGCGCCGTCGGCCTCGTACGCGAGCAGCGCCCCGGCCTCTTCCAGAAACGAGACCGGCACGTTGGCCGTGAATCCGGCCTCGGCGTGGGCGACCGCAAAGCGGGCGCTTGGACGTTGCCCGATCAGCGGTCTCACCGCGCCCCACGCGACGCCTTTGAAGGTCGTGTCGAAGCGGCTCCAGCGCGTAACGCAGTGGATGTCCTGCTTCACCTCGACCGTCGGGAGCGCCAGCAGCTCCTGCCACGTCACCTCGATCGGCGTGTCCACCTCGCCCCAGACGCGGAAGCTCCACGTCGCAAGGTCGACGTGCGGCACCTCGCCCGCGTGCAGGACGGGCCACTTCTCGGTCAGGTACTGCCCCGGCGGCAGCCGCGCCGGGTCGTAGCCCAGCTCCTCGGCCTTTCGCTCCGCCTTGCTCCTGAACATGGTCCGTACACTAGACAACGTGGTCGCGACGGCGATACGCGCCGGCCGCAGGCCCCGTGCCTTTGTCGGGGTCACCGGCCCGGACGCGGAGGACTACCTCCAACGGATGCTCTCGAACGACGTCGAGGCGCTTTCCCCCGGTGAGGCCTGCGAGGCACTGCTCCTCACGGCGAAAGCTCGCCTGATCGCCCCTCTGGTGGTCGTCCGGCGAGCGGTGGACGACTTCCTGCTCCTGACCGAGCCCGAGCTTGGGGAGCGTGTGCGGGACGAGCTGCTGCGCTTCCGGTTCGCGGCGAAGGCGGCGATCGAGCCCGAAGAGCACGAGTCGTGGGTCGTGCTCGGCTCTGGCGAGGGCGGCATCCCGTGCCGCGACTACGGCGTTCCGGCGGTCGAGCTGCTCGACGAACGCCCTGACGCAGCCGACGTCTCGGCCGAGGAGCTCGAGCTGCTGCGGATCCGCGCAGGGGTGCCGCGCTGGGGGCGCGAGCTCGACGAGCGCGTCCTCCCCGCCGAGGCGGGGCTCGACGCCCGTGCGATCAGCTTCACCAAGGGCTGCTATCCGGGCCAGGAGCCCGTGGCGCGGCTTCACTACCGGGGCCACGCGAACCGGGGTTTGCGCGTACTCGCGCTGGAAGGCGGCGAGCTTCCTGCCTACGACGCCGAGCTGACGTGGGAGGGAAGGCCGGTGGGTCGGATCACGAGCGCGGCGAGCGACCCGGAGGGGGGCGTCCTCTGTCTCGCCTACGTGAGGGCCGAGGTGCCGCCGGATGCCGCCCTGGCGCTCGGCGCTCGGTGCGCAAGGCAGCTTCCAGCGTAGTGCGTTCCCGCGCGTTGCGATGCGCCCGGCAAGATTCGAACTTGCGACCTCTGCCTCCGCAGGGCAGCGCTCTATCCCCTGAGCTACGGGCGCGGGGGGAACTAGTCTAGCGGCGGTGCCCCTCTACCTCTCCGAGACCGATGTTGCGTCGCTCCTGACAACGGCGGAGGCGGTGCCGGTGCTCGAGGACTGCTTCCGAAGGCTTGCGGCCGGCACGTGCAGCAGCCGCCCCCGCGAGCGTCTCCCGCTCGAGGCCGGCTACTTCGCCGTCATGGCGGCGACCGACACCGAGCTCGGCTACGCGGGCCTCAAGAGCTACACGCTCGTGGACGGGCGCCTCGCGTTCGTCGTCTGTCTCTTCGAGCTTGCGACCGGAACGCTCGCGGCGGTGCTCGAAGCCGACCTGCTCGGCAGGATTCGCACCGGCGCCGCGAGCGGGGTCGCCGCCCGGCACCTCGCTCGGGCGGGTGCGACGAGCCTCGGGGTGATCGGCTGTGGACGGCAGGCCGAGACCCAGGTCGCGGCGATCCGTGCCGCCGTGCCGTCCCTCGAGCACGTCGTCGCCCATTGCCGGACGCCGGCAACGCTGGCCGCCTTCTGCGAGCTCACCGGTGCGAGGCCCGCCGAGAGCGCGAGCGACGCCGGCGCGCAAGACGTTGTCGTGACAGCGACGACGTCGACGGACCCCGTCCTGCGGGGAGAGTGGCTGGGCGAGGGCGCCCTCGTCTGCGCGATCGGCGCCAACGATCCTCGGGCGCGCGAGCTCGACAACGTCGTGCTCGAGCGGGCGGCATTCGTCTGCTGCGATTCGCGCGAGCAAGCGCGGCTCGAGTCGGGCGACCTGATCGAGCCCGTCGCGGGCGGGGTGCTCGACTGGCTCGAGGTGCATGAGCTCCAGGAGGTTGTTGTGGGTGCCGTGCAGGGGCGGAGCTCCGAGCGCGACGTCGTGGTCTTCAAGTCGAACGGGCTTGCGGCGTGGGACGTGGCGATCAGCGTCACTGCGCTCGGGCGGGCGCGCGAGGCCGGGATCGGGCGCGAGCTCTAGGAGCCTTCGCCGGCGGCGACGCCGGCGCGGGCGGCCTCGATCATGTCCCCGCCGATGGCGTGGATGATCTCGGGTCGGTCGAGAAGTCGTGCCCGCTGCTCGGCGCTCAGGCGGTTCATGATGTAGCGGTCGTCGAGGATCTCGGACAACGCGCGCCCACGATCGTGCTCGCGGATGACGTAGGCGGCGGCGCGGTCTTCTGCGGTCGCGTGCTGGAAGAGAAATGAGAAGATGTTCTTGAAGATTGCCACCGAGGGGATTGTAATTCAGGTGCAATGAAACGAGGGTCTTCTTCCGGACATGCGGCGGAGCGTGTGCTGCACGGCGTGGACGACGCCGGCGCCGAGGAGCGGATCGTGATCTGGATCGACCGCAAGCCGGGAGCCGTGTGGGCGGTCGGGCGCACGGTCAACCCCCAGCACCGGCCGAGCGACGAGCCGCGTCCTGCCGACTACCTCTTCGAGGGCTTCGAGCTTGGGGACGCGCTGCAGGCGGCGAACGAGGCACTGGAGGACGATGTCGTGGTACTCGAGGGGGACGGGGGCAGCACGGGCGTGAGGCCCTTCACTCGGAAGGAAGTGCTGCCACTCCTCGAGCGGCTCTTCTTCGGCCGCTGACGTCCCTGGCCGCGGCCCTCCCGGCCGGCGCAGCCGGCCTCCCGGGCCGCGCCAGGAACGTCAGCGGGCGTAATCGGTGGCTGGGTGCGTCGGTTCTCCGTTCCCGCAGGAGAGCCCGGTGGTAGCCTCGCCGCACGTGCTGATTCGCGTTGGCCACAGCCCCGATCCCGATGACGCATTCATGTTCTGGGCGCTCACGACAGAACTCGTGGACCGGCGCGGCTACGACTTCGAGCAGGTGCTGGCCGACATCGAGACGCTCAACTGCTGGGCGCTCGAGGCGCGGCTCGAGGTGACGGCGCTCTCGCTTGCCGCCTACCCGTTCGTGCAGGACGACTACGCGCTGCTTCCACACGGCGCGAGCATCGGCTTGGGCTACGGCCCGATCGTCGTGGCGCGCGAGCCCTTGACGCGCGAGCAGCTGCGCGAGACCGAGATCGTCATTCCGGGGAAGATGACGACGGCGTACCTCGCCCTCAGGCTCGTGCTTGGCGACGCCACGTATCGCGAGCTCGCGTTCGAGGAGATCCCGGACGAGGTCGCGTCAGGCAGGGCGGGTGCCGGGCTCGTGATCCACGAGAGTCAGCTCACGTTCGAGGATCACGGCCTGCGGAAAGTGCTCGACCTCGGCAACTGGTGGCTGCTCGAGACGGGACTGCCGCTGCCGCTCGGCGTCAACTCGATCCGGCGGGACCTGGGCGAGGAGGTGCTCGCCGACGTCTCGCAGGTGCTGCGCGAGTCGATCCAGTGCGGGCTCGACAATCGCGCGGAGGCGCTCGAGTACGCCGTCCAGTTCGGGCGCGGGATCGACGCCGAGATCGCCGACCAGTTCGTCTCGATGTACGTCAACGAGCTGACGCAGGACTACGGCGACGAGGGCCGGAGGGCGGTCGCGGAGCTGCTCCGGCGCGGCGAGGCGATCGGCGCGTTCCCGAACCCGGTCACGGTTGACTGGGTCGCGTGACGCGAGCCGTCGTCCTCTCAGCCGTCCGGACGCCGGTCGGCCGCTACGGCGGAGGGCTCGCCGGAGTTCGCCCTGACGACCTGGCGGCTGCCGCGATCGCAGCAGCCGTCGAGCGTGCGGGCATCGATCCTGCCTCGATCGAGGACGTCTACCTCGGCTGCGCGAACCAGGCGGGTGAGGACAACCGCAATGTCGCCCGGATGGCGGCGTTGCTCGCGGGGCTGCCGGAGTCGGTTCCCGGCGCCACGGTCAACCGGCTCTGCGCCTCCGGGCTGACGGCCGTCGTCGAGGCCTGCCGTGCTGTTGCCACCGGGGAGGGCGACCTGTTCGTCGCCGGCGGCGTCGAGTCCATGAGCCGCGCGCCGCTCGTGACCGCCAAGCCGGACGCGGCCTTCCCGCGCGGCGACCGCACGCTCTGGGACTCGACGCTCGGCTGGCGCTTCCCGAATCCGAGGCTGGAGGCGCTGTTCCCGCTCGAGACGATGGGCGAGACAGGCGAGAACGTCGCTGACCGCTGGGGCGTCTCGCGCGAGGAGCAGGACGCGTTCGCGCTGCGCTCGCAGCAGAAGTGGGCCGCGGCGCAGGCGGCGGGCCGCTTCGCCGACGAGCTGGTCGCGGTCGGCGAGCTCGGCTGCGACGAGCACCCGCGCCCGGACACCTCCGCCGAGAAGCTTGCGTCGCTCAAGCCCGCGTTTCGGGCGCAAGGCACGGTCACAGCCGGCAACGCGAGCGGCCTCAACGACGGTGCTGCCGCGCTCGTGATCGCCTCGGAGGAGAAGGCGCGAGCACTCGGCGTCGAGCCGCTCGGGGCGTACGTCGCGAGTGCCGCCACCGGCGTGGACCCGCGGGTGATGGGGATCGGCCCCGTGCCGGCGGTACGGAAGCTGCTGGAGCGCGCCGGGGTGTCGGTCGCGGACCTCGACCTCGTCGAGCTCAACGAGGCCTTCGCCTCCCAGAGCCTCGCCGTCATCCGCGAGCTCGGCCTCGACGAAGAGAGAGTGAACGTCAACGGTGGCGCGATCGCGCTCGGCCACCCGCTCGGGATGAGCGGCGCGCGCCTCGTCGTCACCCTCCTGCACGAGCTGCGCCGCCGCGGCGGTCGCTACGGCCTCGCAACGATGTGCGTGGGCGTCGGCCAGGGCCAGGCGGCCCTCTTCGAGCGCGTTCTAGAGGATTGATTCCCAATCACCGCACCCCCGAGTTGGGGCCTGGGCACGGCGCATCGCGGCCGCCTCGTCCAGCACCAAGGCCCACCGGCCTTGGCACCGGCCGAGTCACCCACGCTGCTTGGCCCATGCCCTCCCTGAGGGCACGCCGATCAGGAATCAATCAT
>CAYGLV010000024.1:0-19447 GCA_964351025.1 uncultured Gaiellales bacterium
TGCTGCCGGTCGCCGTGCACGGGTTCCGCGAGTGGAGCCCCTCGACGGCGCGTCCGCCGAGCCCCTTGACGGGCGGCCTCGTCGAGGCGCTCCGGGAACGCGTTCCACCCGGCGCCGTGGTCTTTTCCGACCTGGAGACGAGCTACAGGATCGCGGCGTTCGCTCCGGTGTACGTCGCGAGCGCCCCGCCGGGTCACGTCGCCGACACGCGGGAGAACCGCCCCTACGAGCGGCGCGCTGATGCCCGCGCATTCTTCCGCAACGGCGACCTTGCGATCCCGCAGCGCTACCGCGCCGGCTGGCTCGTGCTCGACCGCTCGCGCTTCGTCGTGGCCCTCGGCCGCGGTGTCGAGCGCACCTATGCGGACGAGCGCTACACGCTCTACCGCCTGCTCGGCGCAGGCTAAGCGGACGGGCACCGACATCCCGCCGTCCACGCCCGGCTAGCCTTCGGCGATGGTCACTCCTCCGGCGACCCCGCGGCGCACGACCCACGTCGACCTCGAGCAGCGCCCGATTCTCGTCTTCTGGGAGTCGACGCGCGCGTGCCTGCTCGCCTGCCGGCACTGTCGCGCCGAGGCGCTACCGCATCCGGTCGCGGGTGAGCTGACGCACGCAGAAGCGGTTTCGTTCATCGAGACGCTCGCCGACTTCGGGCGGCCCGCGCCGATCCTCGTGATCACGGGCGGGGACGCGCTCATGCGCTCCGATCTGCTCGAGCTCGTGGACGCCGCGAAGGCGACCGGCGTTCCGGTCGCGCTCGCGCCGAGCGTGACGCCGCTCCTCACCGACGAGCGCCTGGGCGAACTGCGCGCGCGCGGCGTCAAGGTCGCCTCGCTCAGCCTCGACGGCGCGTCGGCCGCGACGCACGAAGGCCTGCGCCAGGTCGAAGGCCATTTCGCGGACACGCTCGCCGCTCTCCGGCGTTTGCGCTCGCACGGGTTCGTCGTACAGGTGAACACCGTCGTCACCGCCGAGAACCGCGAAGAGTTGCCGACGATCGCGAGGATCGTGCACGAGTCCGGCGCGTCGATCTGGGAGGTCTTCTTCCTCGTCCGGGTCGGCCGCGGCACAGCGCTGGGCGAGCTGTCGAGCGCGGAGAACGAGGACGTCTGCCATTTCCTCTACGACGCGTCGCGCCACGGCTTCATCGTGCGCACCGTCGAGGCCCCCTTCTTCCGGCGGGTCGTCGCCTGGCGGGAGGAGGGCCGCCCCGTCGAGGCAGGGCCGCTCTACGCGCGGCTCGCCGCCGATCTCGTCGAGCAGCTCGGCCCGCCTTCGTCGGAGTCGAAGGCGCAGACAAAGGGCACGCGCGACGGCCGCGGCATCGTCTTCGTCTCCTCGACCGGCGACGTCTACCCGGCCGGCTTCCTGCCGCTCGTGCTCGGGAACGTGCGCGAGCAGCCGCTCGCCGCGCTCTACCGCGAGCACCCGCTGCTGCTCGACATCCGCGCCGCCCGCTTTTCGGGTCGCTGCGGTCGCTGCGAGTACGCCGACCTGTGCGGCGGCTCGCGCGCGCGGGCCTACGCGTCGTCGGGCGACCCCCTGGCCGAGGACCCGGCCTGCGGCTACGAGCCGGGCTCGCGCGCGTCGGTGGCGTGACGGGCGGGAGAAAAAGCTGACGGAGGTCGCACGGGAGGCGTAAAGTGCTCTGCGTGAACCGCCTGGTTTGTCTAGGCCTCAGCCACCGCACTGCGCCGGTGGAGCTGAGGCAGCAGCTCAGCGTGCTCGTCCCGTCCGTCGACCGCTGCCCCGCGGTTCACGAGCTCGCCCAGCTCTCGACGTGCTACCGCGTCGAGCTCTACGCGCACTTCGCACCCAACGTCCCGAACGTGCGCGCGACGCTCGTCGACATGCTCGCCGCCGCGCACGACGTCGAGCGGGAGTCCCTTGCCGATCATCTCTATGTCCTCGCGGGGGACGAGGCTGCCCGTCACCTCTGCCGCGTAGCGTGCGGGCTCGACTCGCTCGTGCTCGGCGAGTCGGAGATCCTCGGGCAGGTCGCCGCTGCGGTCGAGTCCGCCGTCGAAGCCGGCACCGCCGGTCCCGTGCTTCGACTCCTCTTCCAATCTGCGCTGCGCGCGGGACGGCGTGCGCGCGCCGAGACCGCAATCGGGGCCAGCCCGGTAACCGCGAGCTCCATGGGGCTTGCCCTCGCGCGCGAGGAGTTGGGTGACCTGCGCGCACGCCGCGTCCTCGTCGTTGGGCTCGGCCAGGTGGGGCTGCAGACGCTCAAGCTGCTACGGAGCCAAGGGGTGGCGGAGATCGGGGTCGCGAATCGCGGCCTCCGTCGCGCCGAGGAGGTTGCGGCCACGGCCGCGGGTCGCGCGTTCGGGCTCGATGAGCTGCGTCAGGCGCTCGCCTGGGCCGATGCAGTCGTGACGGCGACGGCCGCACCGGACACGGTCGTAGGGCGTGCAGACGTTGCCGCAGCGCTCGCGGAGCGCCCGGACCGTCCGCTCGTTCTCGTTGACCTGGCCGTGCCGCGCGACGTCGACCCTGCTGCCGGCCTGTTGCCCGGCGTCCGCCTCTTCGACGTGGACGATCTTCGGGGCGGGCTCGACGCGGCGGCGGCAGCGCGGGCGAAAGAGGTCCCGCGGGTCGAGGCGATCGTTGCGGAGGAAACGGCCCGGTTCTCCCGCCGCCGCCGCGAGCTTGACGTCGAGCCGTCCGTGTCCGATCTGCGCCGGCGCGCCGACGAGATTCGGGAGCGCGAGCTCGAGCGGACGCTTCGTCACCTGGGGGATGTCGACCCGGTGACCGCGAGGCACCTTCGGCACCTCAGCGAGTCTCTCGTCAACAAGCTTCTCCACGAGCCGACCGTGCGGCTGCGCGAAAAGGCGGGCGAGGGCGAGGCGGACGAGCTCCTGCCCGCGTTCCGCGAGCTGTTCGGTCTCGCCAAGCGCGAGTCGTGACCCCCGCGGAGCCGCCGCTCCGCACGCTTCGCGTGGGCACGCGCACGTCTGGCCTCGCGCTGAGACAGACCGACCTCGTCGTCCAGCTGATCCGCGCGGCGCGGCCGGGCCTCGAGCTCCAGGTCGTCCGGGTCGTCACGCGCGGAGACCAGACGCAGGCTGCGGGCGTGCCGCTGCCGGAGCTCGGGGCCAAGGGGCTCTTCACCGCCGAGCTCGAGCAGGGCCTCCGCGCCGGCAGCGTCGACCTCGCGGTGCATTCCCTGAAGGACCTCCCGACGGAGGAGCCGGTCGGAATCACGATCGGCGCCGTGTGCCTCCGCGAGGACCCGCGCGATGCGCTCGTCACGCGCGGCGGCGCCACCCTCGCGTCGCTGCCGAGCGGGGCGATCGTGGGAACGGGCAGCGTCCGCCGGTCGGCGCAGCTGCTTGCAGCGCGGCCTGATCTTCGTGTCGTCCCGCTCCGCGGCAACGTCGACACGCGCGTGCGCAAGGTGCGCGACGGAGAGCTCGATGCCGCCGTGCTCGCTCTGGCCGGCCTGCGCCGACTCGGTCTTGACGGCGACGTGGGCGAAGTGCTGCCGCCCGAGCTGATGCTCCCAGCACCGGGCCAGGGCTCCCTCGCGGTGCAGTGCCGACGCGACGATCAGGTTGTCCTCGACGTACTCGCGGCGATCGACGACGCGGAGGCACGCGCTGCGACCACCGCCGAGCGAACGTTTCTGAGCGAGGTGGGCGGTGGCTGCTCCGCCCCGGTCGGCGCGCTCGCCGAGGTTGTGGGTCCCGGCGCCGTCCGGCTGCGGATCCTCGTCTCCTCACCAGACGGTCGGGACGTCGTGCGCGAGGAGGGCCAGGGTGAGGCTGCCGAGATCGGCCGCACGCTCGCCGGCCGGGCTCTCGCCGCTGGTGCGGGCCGTGTGCTTGCCGCGGCGAGGCGCGATGTGCCGCCACCCGGTGCCCTGACCGGCGTGCGCATCGCGGTCACGCGGCCGGGCGAGCAAGGGGAGAAGCTCGCAGCGGCCCTCGCGGCGCTTGGCGCCGAGCCGGTGGTCGTGCCGGCGATCCGGATCGACCCCGCCCCGGACCTGGGGCCGCTCGACGAGGCACTCGCCACTCGCGGTTCCTACGACTGGGTCGTCTTTACGAGTGCGAACGGCGTCGCCGCCGTTCGCGGCCGGCTCGAGGCGCTCGGGCTTGCGCTCGGCGCGCTCGCGACCGCCCGCATTGCCGCGGTGGGCCCGGCGACCGCCGCTGCGGTGCGCGAGCTCGGCGTCGAGCCGGCGTTCGTTCCGGGCGTGCCGGCGGCGGAGGAGATCCCGGCGGGGCTTGGCGCCGTCGGCGGCGCCCGCATACTCCTGCCGCAGGCCGAGGCTCCCGCCGTGGACCTCGCCTCGCTCCTTCGCGCCCGCGGCGCGGAGGTGGATGCCGTCGTCGCGTACCGGACCGTGGCGGTCGCCTTCGATTCCGAAGCGTGCGCCGCGCTCGCACAGGGGATCGACGTCCTGCTTCTCGCGAGCGGGTCTGCCGCACGGGCGGTCGCCGCCGCCTCCCGGGGCCACGAGGATGTCCGGCTCGCTGTCGAGCGTGCGCTCGTTGTGTGCACCGGGCCGAGGACGGCCGAGGTTGCGAGGCAGGTAGAGTTTTCCGTCGGCTTCGTGGTCGAGGAGCACACCACCGAGGGTCTCATCCGTGCCCTCGTTGCACGGTTGCGGGGCACATGACGACAAGCGATCCCACCGACACCGTTCTTCCGGTCGCGGCTCCCGGGCCCGTGCGGCTGCGTCGCCTGCGTCGGACACCCGCCCTGCGGGAGCTGGTGCGCGAGACCCATCTCGCTCCCGACGACCTCGTGCTCCCGCTCTTCCTCACGGATGGGCAGGCCCGCCGCGAGCCGGTGGCCTCGATGCCCGGAGTCGAGCGGCTCACGGTTGATCTCGTGGCTGAGGAGGCTCTGGCCGCCTTCGAGCTCGGCATCCGCGCCGTGCTGCTCTTCGGTGTGCCGGACGAGACGGCGAAGGACGCGCTCGGGCTCGAGAGCTTTGCGTCCGGCGGCGCGGTTCAGCGTGCCGCGCAGGTGCTGAAGCGGGAGGTGCCCGAACTCGCCGTCGTCACCGACGTGTGCTTGTGCGAGTACACCGAGCACGGGCACTGCGGCATCCTCGACGAGCGTGGCACGCTTCTGAACGACGCGACGCTCGAGACTCTCGCCCGGATCGCCGTGTCGCATGCGGAGGCCGGCGCCGACATCGTCGCGCCGAGCGGGATGATCGACGGGATGGTCGGCGCGATCCGCGGCGCGCTCGACGCGGCGGGACATTCAGACGTTGCCGTTCTCTCGTACGCCGTGAAGTACTCGTCCGCGTTCTACGGCCCGTTTCGCGACGCTGCCGCCGGTGCGCCCGCGTTCGGGGACCGGCGGTCGCACCAGCTGGACCCCGCCAACGTGCGGGAGGCTCTGCGTGAGGCTGCGCTCGACGTCGCCGAGGGCGCCGATGCGCTCATGGTCAAGCCTGCCCTCGCCTACCTCGACGTCGTTCGCGCCGTGCACGAGCGCTTTCCGGAGCTGCCTCTCGCCGCCTACAACGTCAGCGGCGAGTACGCGATGGTGAAGGCGGCCGCCGCCAACGGGTGGCTCGACGAGCGAGCGGTCGTGCTCGAGGCGCTGACCGGGATCCGGCGGGCGGGCGCCGACTTCATCGTCACCTACCACGCACGGGAGGCGGCTCGGTGGCTGCGGCAGGACGGCCCGTGAGCGACGCCGCGGCGGCAGGTCCCACACCACGCATCGACGAGCGTGGCGCGGACTCGGCCCCCGGCGAGGCAGACGTCCGCGAGAAGGGCCGTGACGCCGACGGCGAGACGGTTGCCTGCGACCGGCGCCTGTTCATGCAGCTGCTCGTGTTCGGCGGCGCGCCCGACACGCCGACGCTCGTCGGCGCGCTCGAGCGAGCGGGACTGCCGGGCGTCCTCTACGAGGACGTCAACGACCCCTACGGCGTCGCGCTGCTCACCTTCGGCGAGAGTCCCGAGATGTTCATCGCCGAGCTCCGCTCGTTTCTCCGGCAGCCGCCGTTCTCGGAGCTCGAGCCAAAGCCCGAGTACACGATGCTGGGGCGCACGTACGCCATCGGGTACGAGGCGGACCTCGTCGAGGCGCTGATCGAGCGTCCGCGCCGGCGAGTGTGCGACACCGCTCTGCCGTGGGCGATCTGGTACCCGCTCCGGCGCTCGGGCTCGTTCGAGCGCCTTTCGCGCGAAGAGCAGGACGTCGTGCTCATGGAGCACGGAGGCATCGGGCGTGCCTTCGGCCGGGCGGGCCTCGGCTACGACGTGAGGCTTGCCTGCCACGGGCTCGACCGCGACGACAACGATTTCGTGGTCGGCCTGGTCGGCCCCGAGCTGCATCCGCTGTCGGTGATCGTCCAGCGCATGCGCAAGACGAAGCAGACCTCGCTCCACCTGGAGCGGCTCGGCCCCTTCTTCGTCGGGAAGGCTGCGTGGCGAAGCCCGGGGAGCTGACCGTCGCGCGGCCCTCAGACAAGGGTGAGCCGACCTCGGTCTTCCTGCGTGCCTGCCGGGGGCTCCCCACCGAGCGGACGCCGATCTGGCTGATGCGCCAGGCGGGCCGCTACATGCCCGCATACCGCGCGCTGCGCGAGCGCCACGGGATGCTCGAGCTCATCCACACGCCCGAGCTGGCGGCGGAGGTGACGTTGCAGCCGATCGAGGCGTTCGGCTTCGACGCGGCGATCGTCTTCTCGGACATCCTGCCGCCGCTCGTCGGCATGGGGCTCGAGCTCGACTTCGTCCGAGGCGAAGGGCCGCGCATCGGGAACCGGATCGAGCGGGCGTACGACGTCGATCTCCTCGGGACTCCGCCCGCCGAGGAGACGATGCAGGGCACGCTCGAGGCGATCCGCATCGTCGCTCGGGAGCTCGCCCCGCGTGACGTGCCGGTGATCGGATTCGCAGGCGCCCCGTTCACGCTCGCGAGCTACGCGCTCGAGGGGGGCGCCACCAAGGACTTCGCACGCACCAAGGGGTTCATGCTCTCCGAGCCGGCGGCCTGGCAGCGGCTGATGACGAAGCTCGTCACCGTGCAGGCCGACTACCTCGCCGCGCAGGTGGAGGCGGGAGCGGGCGCGCTCCAGGTTTTCGACTCGTGGGCCGGGCGCGCGCTTGGCCGCTCCGACTACGTCCGCCACGTCCAGCCCTACAACACGCGGCTCTTCGAGGCCGTCCGCCGGACCGGGGTTCCCGTGGTCAACTTCAGCCTCGGCGTCGGCGCGTACCTCGAGGAGGCCGTCGCGTGCGGAGGCGACGTAATCGGGGTCGATTGGCAGCTTCCGCTCGAGACGGCCTGGGCCCGCATCGGCCACGACCGCCCCGTCCAGGGGAACCTCGACCCGGCTGCGCTCCTCGCCCCGTGGCGCGAGCTCCAGGCGCGCGTCGACGAGGTGCTCGACGGGGCCGCCGGGCGGTCGGGGCACGTCTTCAACGTCGGCCACGGCGTGCTGCCGGCGACGCCGGTCGAGAGTGTGCGCAGGCTCGTCGAGCACGTGCGCGAGCGCACGTGGGTTCCCCTGGGGGCGGCGTGACCGCGGTCTCTGCCGAGCGGCGCGCGGCCTCGAGTCGCGTCGTGCTGCCGGTTGGCGTGCTCGTCATGGCCTACGGTGGGCCATCCTCGCTCGAGGAGCTTCCGGGCTACCTCGCGGACATCCGCGCCGGCCGGCCGACGAGTCGCGAGCTGCTCACCGAGATCACCCACAACTACCGCGTGATCGGCGGGCGCTCTCCGCTGCCGGAGATCACGCGCCGCCAGGTCGAGGCCGTACGGGCGCGGCTCGATCCCGCCCACTTTCGCTGTTACCTCGGCATGCGCCACTGGGCGCCCTGGATCGAGGAGGTCGTGGGGGAGATGGTCGAGGATGGGATTACGCACGCCGTGAGCCTCGTGCTCGCGCCTCACTACAGCGCGCTCTCGATCGCGAAGTACGCGGACAGGATCGCGGCGGGACTGGAGCTGTATCGCGGCGAGATCGCGTTCGAGCACGTGACGAGCTACCACGACCGGCCCGGCCTCGTCGAGGCGCTCGCGGCGCGCGTGCAGGAGGGCTTCGGCCGCTGGCCGGAGGGCGATCGCGACCGCGTTCACGTCGTGTTCAGCGCGCACAGCCTGCCGGCACGCGTGCTCGAGACCGGCGATCCGTACGACCGGCAGCTCCGCGAAACCGCTCGGCTCGTCGCCGAACGGGCGGGCCTCGGTCCCGAGCGGTGGTCCTGGAGCTTCCAGTCCGCCGGGCGCACGCCGGAGCCGTGGCTCGGGCCGCAGCTCGAGGAGCACCTCGGCGCGCTCGCCGCCGGCGGGGTGACGGACGTGGTCAGCGTTCCCGTCGGCTTCGTCTCCGATCATGTGGAGCTCCTCTACGACATCGACGTCAAGGCTCGTGAGGTCGCCGAGCACGTGGGTATCCGGCTCGAGCGGCCGCCCGCCTTGAACGACGATCCGCTGTTCGTCTCGACCCTCGCCGAGCTGATCCAGGAGCGTGCGGCACCGTGGCTTCCCTCGAGCGCATGAGCCGGGCTGTCGTCGTCGGTGGCGGGATCGCCGGCCTCGCCGCGGCTCTGCGGCTCGAGCGGCTCCTCCCTGGGACGGAGGTCGTGCTCGTCGAGGCCGGGCCGCGTCTGGGCGGCAAGATCCGCACCGAGCGGGTGAGCGGGTTTGTCGTCGAAGGCGGGCCGGACAGCTTCCTGACGATCAAGCCGCGCGGCGTCGGGCTGTGCGAGGAGCTCGGCCTCGCCGGCCGGCTCGTCCCGCGCGACCCCCGCGACAGCCGTACCTACGTGCGGCTCGGCGGGGAGCTCCATCCGCTGCCCGCAGGTCTCACCGGAATGATCCCGACGCGGTTGGACACGCTCGCGTCGACCGGGATC
Source organism: uncultured Gaiellales bacterium (assembly GCA_964351025.1). Lineage (GTDB taxonomy): Bacteria > Actinomycetota > Thermoleophilia > Gaiellales > Gaiellaceae > CAYGLV01. Next base: position 8,847 of record CAYGLV010000024.1, read on the forward strand.
CTCTCGGCGGACGGGCTCGCACGGCTTGCGCTCGAGCCGGAGCTGCCGCCGGAGCCGGTGAACGCCGACGAGTCGATCGCCTCGTTCGTCACGCGCCGCATGGGGCGAGAGGCGTACGAGCGCCTTGTCGAGCCCCTCATGAGCGGCATCTACGCGGGCGACGGGGAGCAGCTCAGCCTTGCGGCAACGTTCCCGCAGCTCAGGCGGCTCGAGCTGGAGCACGGGAGCGTCATGCGCGGCCTGCTCGCGCGGAGCGCCCCCACCGGCAGTCCCGGTCCGCCGTTCGTTTCCCTGCTGGGCGGGATGGAGGAGCTCGTCGCCGCCCTCGTCGGGCGCCTGACCGGAACACGCGCCGTCACGGGCCGCAGTGTCGCCTCCGTCCGCCACGCGCCGGGCGGCCGTGGGTACGAGCTGCGGCTCGACGACGGGGAGACGCTCACGGCCGCAGCGGTCGTGCTCGCGATTCCCGCATACGCGACCGCGGCGCTCGTCGAGTCGCTCGACACGGAGCTCGCGGAAGCGCACGCGGGAATCCCACACGCGTCGTCCGCTCTCGTCACCCTCGCGTATCCGTCGTCCGACGTCCCGCGCCCGCTCGACGGCTACGGCTACGTGGTTCCGCGAGTGGAGGGCTCGGACGTCCTGGCCTGCACCTGGACGTCCAGCAAGTGGGAGGGCCGGGCACCGGCCGGGCACGCGCTCGTCCGCGTGTACGCAGGCCGTTTCGGGGGACGCGACGTCGCGGCAGACTCGGACGGAGAGCTCGTAGCGCGTGCCCGGCGCGAGGTCGCCGAGATTCTGGGCGCCGAGGCCGAGCCCCTCTTCGTGCGGGTCCAGCGCTGGCCACGCGGCTCGCCGCAGTACGTCCTGGGACACCTCGACCGGCTGGCGGTCATCGAGCGCCGGCTGGCCGAGCACCCGGGCCTGGCCCTGGCGGGCGCGGCCTACAGGGGGGTCGGCATTCCGGACTGCATTGCGTCGGGGGAGGAAGCCGCGGAGAGCGTCGCCACGGCGTGGAGTAGCCGGGCGAATGGCTGAGCGCCCCACGGCCGCGTCGGAGCGCCTCTACCGGGAGGCGTGCGGCCTCATGCCGGGAGGCGTCAGCTCCCCGGTGCGTGCGTTTCACGCGGTCGGGGGCGTGCCGCCCTTCATCGAGCGCGGCGAAGGCGCCTATCTCGTCGACGTGGACGGAAACCGGTACGTGGACTACGTGCTGTCGTGGGGGCCGCTCGTCCTCGGGCACGCGCATCCGCGCGTCGTCGCCGCGCTTCACGAGGCGGTGGCTCGGGGCACGAGCTACGGCGCGCCGAGCCCTGCCGAGCTGGATCTCGCGCGGCTCGTCCGCGAGGCGATGCCCAACCTCGAGCTTCTCCGCTTCGTCAACTCGGGGACGGAAGCGACGATGAGCGCGATCCGCCTCGCCCGCGCGTTCACCGGCCGCGCGAGGATCGTGAAGTTCGCCGGCAACTACCACGGGCACGCCGATGCGCTCCTCGTCAAGGCCGGCTCGGGGGTCGCGACCCTTGCGCTGCCCGACTCGCCCGGCGTCACCGCGGCAGCCGTCGGCGACACGCTGACCGCGCCGTACAACGATCTCGCCGCGATCGAAGGCCTGTTTGACCGCTTCCCGGGTCAGATCGCGGCGGTCATCGTCGAGCCGGTTGCCGGCAACATGGGCCTCGTCCTGCCCGCGCCGGGCTTTCTCGAGGGGCTGCGCGCCGTGACCGAGGCGGACGGCGCCCTGCTGGTGCTCGACGAGGTGATGACCGGGTTCCGTGTCCATCCCGGCGGCGCCCAGGCCCTCTACGGCGTCACGCCCGACCTGACGACGCTCGGCAAGGTGATAGGGGGCGGCCTTCCGGTGGGGGCCTACGGAGGCCGGCGCGAGATCATGGAGCTCGTCGCTCCGTCCGGCCCCGTCTACCAGGCGGGCACGCTCTCCGGGAACCCGCTCGCCATGAGCGCCGGCGCCGAGACCCTGCGCGTGCTGCGCGAGCCCGGCGTGTGGGAAGGGATCGAGCGCGCGGCCGAGGCGCTCGTCGCCGGGCTCGAGGCGGCGGCACGGGAGTCGGGTATCGCCGTGCAGTGCGCCAGGGCCGGGACGATGTTCGGGCTCTTCTTCGCGGAGTCGCCCGTCACCACCTGGGAGGAGGCGCGGCTCGCCGACACGACGCGTTTCGCCGCGTTCCACCGCGCGCTGCTCGACGGAGGCGTCTACCTCGCCCCGTCGCAGTTCGAAGCGGGCTTCCTCTCCGCCGCCCACGGCGACGCGGAGATCGCCGCCACGCTGCGCGCGGCCGAGGTGTCGTTCGCGTCGCTCCGCTGAGCGCGAAGTACGATCGCCTGCGTGAAGGTGCTGCTCGTGACGCTCTACTTCCCGCCGGCGGGCGGCGGGGGCGTGCAGCGGCCGCTCAAGCTCGCCCAGTACCTGCCCGCGCTGGGGATCGAGACGCATGTGCTCGCGCCCTCCGGTCTGAACTGGATCCACGAGGACGCCGAGCTGCGCGCGCCGACGCAGGCGTGGGTGCACCGCGCCCGGTATCTCGGCCCGAAGGGCCGCAGGCCGGCCGAGGAGCTCCACGGCACCGAGGGGCTCGAGCGCGCGCTCGTGCAGGCGTCCCTCGCCGGCCGCCGCCTGCTCCTCCCCGACGAGGCCGTGACGTGGAACCTGACGGCGATCGCCGCGGCGATCCGGATCGCGCGGCGGCACCGGATCGACGCGGTGCTGACGACGTCGCCTCCCGGCTCGGTGCACCTCGTCGGCGCCGCGGTCAAGCGCGCGACCGGCGCCCGGTGGCTCGCCGATCTGCGCGACTCGATCGTCGCCCATCCGCACCGGCGCGGCGAGAGTGCCGCGGTCCGGCTCAAGGAGCGGGCGGCGGGCGGCGTGGCGCGACTCGTGGCGCGCTCGGCGGACGCCGTCTCCTGCGTCTCCGAGGCGATCGCCGAGGAGGTGCGCGGCCTCGAGCCGCGCGGGCCCGTCGTGACGATTCCGAACGGCTGCGACTTCGACGACTTCGCGGGACTCGCCTACCGGCCCGGCGAGCGCTTCCGGATCACGCACACCGGCAGCTTCTTCGGCAAGCGCGACCCGCGACCGTTCCTGCAGGCGCTGCACGACTCGGGGCTCGATGCGGTCGCCCGCTTTCTCGGCGACTTCCGCTCGGCCGACCGCGAGTGGGCCGAGCAGCTCGGGCTCGGCGACCGGCTCGAGCTGATCCCCTACGCGCCGCGGGCCGAGTCGCTCGAGCTGCAGCGCGACTCCGATGCGCTCCTGCTCCTCATTCCCGAGGCGGGCGGCCGGGGGAAGGGCGTCCTCTCCGGCAAGGTGTTCGAGTATCTCGCGTCGGGCCGCCCGATCCTCGCCGCCGTGCCGCCCGACGGAGCCGCGGCCGATCTGATCCGGGAGACGGGTGCCGGCGTCGTCGCGCCGCCGGACGATGTCGAGGCACTGAAGGCCGCTCTCGTCGAGCTCGAGGGACGCTTCCGCAACGGCGGGCTGCCCGACGTCGAGCTGCCCGAGGAGGCGCGCGAGCGGCTCTCGCGTCGTGCCCGGTGCGAGGAGACGGCGGAGTTGCTCCGCTCGCTGCTGTGACCCGCCCCGGCCGCATCGCCGACGCACTCCTCCTTGCCACCGTTTTCACGGTCACGTTCGCCAAGCTCCAGTGGGAGGTCGCGGGCACGCTCTCGCTCTCGGACGTGCTGACCGCGCTCTTCCTCGTCGCTTTCGCGGGCGGTCGCATCGCCCGCCGCGACGGCCGGTTCGCCCGTGGAGCTCTCGTCGCGCTCGGCTTCTTCTCCCTCTTCCTGCTCGTCTACCTCGCAGGCTTCTTCGCGCTCGACACCGGGCAGGCGCTCGCGCAGTGGGCGAAGGGGATGGTGAAGTTCCTGCTCCACTTCCTGTTCCTCATCGCGGCCGTGGCGACGCTCGCGCGCCGCTCGGAGCGCTTCTACTGGGGGGCCCTCGGCACGTTCTGCGGCGGGCTCGCCTTCAACGCGCTCTACGGGGTCGCGCAGCTCGCGCTCGCCGAGACGACCGGCGCCAACCTCGACCGGTCGGTGCTCTCGCCGCTGACCGGCGGCGCCAGCTCGATCAACGTCTACGGTGCGGTCGAGGGAGCGAGCGTCTACCGTCCGAACGCACTCACCGGCGACCCGAACCATCTCGGGATCGAGCTGGCGATTCCGCTGCTCCTGCTGACGCCGCTCTACCTCCGGCTGGAGAGCCGGCACCGGCTCCGGCTGCCGCTCGCGCTGCTGCTCGGCTTCCTGCTGCTCGTCGAGCTGGCGACCCTGTCGCGCAGCGGCCTGCTCGGCCTCGGTGCGGGGCTGCTCGTGCTCGCGCTGCCCTACCGGCGGAAGTTCCGCACCGGACGCTTCCTCGCCCCGCTCGCAGGCGTGGCGGCCGCGGTCGGAGCCGTCGTCCTCACCCGGCTCGACTTCTTCGAGCGTGTGCTGCGCTCGCGCGTGGACACGGGCGGGTCGGGCGCGTCGACCCACTTCGCCGTCTACGACTTCATCCCCCAAGTGCTCTCGAGCCACCCGCTCTTCGGACTGGGCCTGAACAACTTCTCGGTCTACTACGAGTTCGTGACCGGCCGGACGAACTTCGGCCCGCACTCGTTCTACGTCGCGCTCGTCGTCGAGACCGGGGTGGTCGGCACGGCGCTCTTCGCCGGCTTCGTCTGGTACCTCTTCCGCCGGCTCGGGGCGACGCGGAGGATCGGGCGTGCTCTGCAGGCGGCGCGCGACCCTGCGGCGGCGCGTGTGCGCCCGCTCGCCTGGGGCCTGACCGCCGCCCTCGTCGGTACCGTCGCCGCGAACGCGTTCTACCTGACGATGCAGTTCTACTACTTCTACGTCTTCGCGATGCTCGTGCTCGCGGCGCCGATCGTGTTCGGGAGGCGGCTCAAGGCGGGATGAAGGTTTGCGTGCTCACCACGTCGTATCCTCGCCACGAGGACGATGTCGCCGGTGTCTTCGTTCGCGACGGCGTCGAGGCGTTGCGAGCGGCCGGGCTCGACGTCGACGTTGTCTCGCCGGCGTCCTTCCGGCACTTCGGGATCGCCTACGGGCACGGCGTGATGGGGAACCTGCGCGCCGCGCCGTGGAAGGCGCTGCTGCTGCCGCTCTTCTTCGCATCATTCGTGCTGGCTGCCCGTCGTGCGACCCGGAACGTCGATCTCGTGCACGCGCACTGGCTTCCGTCGGGCTTCGTCGCGTGGCTGACCGGGAGGCCGTACGTCGTGCAGCTCTGGGGAACCGATGTCGAGCTGGCGCGGCGGGCGCCGTGGCTCGTCCGGCCGATCATGCGTCGCGCGCGACTCGCGATCGTGGCGTCGAATGCGCTTGCCGACGCAGCGCGCGTGCTGGGCGCACGGGAGGTGCGCGTGATCCCAAGCGGCGTGGAGATCCCGGACGAGGTCGGTGAGCCCGAGGAGCCTCCGCACATCCTGTTCGTCGGGCGGCTCTCGGGGGAGAAAGGGATCCTCGAGTTTCTCCAGGCGACCGAGGGCCTGCCGCGCGTGATCGTCGGCGACGGCCCGCTGCGCGCCCGCGTCCCGGAGGCAGTGGGCTTCGTTCCGCACGGCGAGATCGGCCCGTACTACGAGCGCGCGGCGGTCGTGTGCGTTCCGTCGCGCCGCGAGGGCTACGGCGTCGTCGCGCGCGAGGCCATGGCGTACGGCCGGCCGGTCGTCGCGAGCGCAGTCGGAGGGCTCGTCGACGCGGTCGAGGACGGCGTCACGGGGCTGCTCGTCGCGCCGGGTGAGGTCCCCGCGCTGCGCGCCGCGCTCGAGCAGCTGCTCGGCGACGCCGATCTCCGCCGTGATCTCGGCGCGGCAGCTCGCGAGCGCGCGCGCAAGCGGCTCTCCCGTCAGGCGGCGGCGGGGGCGATGCTCACCGCCTACGCGGATGCGTGCCGGACGACGTGATGCCCGGCGACGAGCAGGTCAATGCGGGTCCTTGCGAAGCAGGACACGGCGTCCTCGGGGGTCATCACGCTCGGCTCGTTCTCGTTGAAGGAGGTGTTGAGGAGGATCGGAACGCCCGTCAGCTTCTCGAACTCCTTGATCAGGCGCCAGTGGCGCGGGTTGACGTCGCGCTCGACAGTCTGGAGGCGGCCGGTGTCGTCAACGTGGTTGACGGCCGGCACGAGCTCCCGCTTATCGGCTCGGGTCTTGCAGACGAGAGCCATGAACGGCGAGGGGTAGCCCTGCTCGAACCACTCGCCGGCGCGCTCGGCGAGTATCGAGGGCGCGAACGGGCGAAAGGGCTTCGGATGCTTGATCCGCGCGTTGAGGATGTTCTTCATGTTGTCGCGCCTCGGGTCGGCGAGGATCGACCGGTTGCCAAGCGCCCGCGGCTCGAACTCCATCCGGCCCTGGAACCAGCCGACGACGTCGTCGGCGCCGATCCGCTCTGCGACGAGCGGCAGGAGCACATCGTCAGCGAGGAGCTCGCGCGAGAATCCGGCCGCCCGGATTGCCGCCCTGCACTGGTCGTCCGTGAACTCCGGCCCGGTGTAGGCGTGGCGCATGACGAAGCTGCGCGGCTGCCCGAGCGCTACGTTCCAGACGTGGAACGCGGTGCCCATCGCCGTGCCCGAGTCGCCCGCGGCGGGCTGGACGTACACCTCCTCGAACGGGGTCTCCGGTCGGATGCGCCCGTTCGCGACTGCGTTCAGTGCGACCCCGCGGCGAGGCAGAGGTTGGGCGACCGCGTCTTCTCCCAGAGGCGGTTCACGAGATGGAGGTACGACTCCTCCAGCGTCTTCTGGAGCGAGGCGGCGACGTCTTCGTGATGGCGCGTCAGCTCGGCGCCCGGCTCTCGGGCGGGGCCGAAGACCTCTTCTAGACGCGATGAGAAGAGCCGGCCGATCGTCGGCGCGCCCTCGTCCCACGTCATGTCCAAGCCCTGCTCGTGGTGCGTGAAGTAGTCGAGCCCGAGTTCGAAGAGGCCGTCGAGGCGGACGAGCTCGTGCATCGGCTCGACGTGACGAGGCTCGCCGTACGGTGCGAGCCCCATCACCTTGCCTTCGTCGCCGTCGGAAAGCCGAGCCACTGCGTGACGGCCGTGTAGAAGATGCCGAGCGAGTGTGGGAAGAGGACGCGATCGAGCACTTTGACGCTCGAGCCGCGACCGTGTGCGAGCATCGCGCTGGCGAAGTCGCCGAAGGCGCCCACCGAGAGGACGGCCGCCTCGTCGAACGGCGAGACGAGAAAGACGCTCGCGACGTGCGCCTGGTGGTGCTCGACGTTGTGCATCTGCGCCCGGATCCCCTCTCGCTCGACGCCGAGCGCCACGGCGAGCTGACCGCGCACGTCGCGCACGCGGGCGGCGTTCTCGAGCCGCCGGTGGAGGAAGCTCAGGCTGGGCGTGTGGCGCAGCGTGCGCGGGAGCTTCTTGCCGGCGTTCGCCTTCGGGTCGGAGCCGACAGCGACGTGGTCGACGTCGGCGACGGTGAGCCCGGCGTCGGCCAGGCACCAGGCGGCTGCGTGCGCCGGGAAGCCCGCGCAGTGCTTGACCCGGTTGAAGCGCTCCTCCTCGGCAGCCGCGATGAGCTCGCCGTCCACGACGAGCGCGGCAGCCGCGTCGCCGTGGTAGGCGTTGAGTCCCAGGATCGCGGTCACTGAGGAGATCGTAGTCGCCCGCGCTCCGAGCCCCGGCCGAGCGGACGGCTGAGCAGGCGGCGGGCCCAAAGCTCGACGTTGAAAGCCGACCACAGCGGTCTTCGCCGCCGACGACAGGGGGCGCGTCGTGGCGCTCGCCCACCGGCGGCTCTCGATCCCCGGCACGAGAATGACGTCGCCGGCGTCTTCGTGCGCGATGCCGTCGAGGCGCTGCGGGCGGCCGGCGTGGACATCGTCGTCGTCTCGCCGGCGTCGTTCCGGCATTTCGGGATCGCATACGGGCACGGCGTGATGGGGAACCTGCGCGCCGCTCCGTGGAAGGCTTTGCTGCTGCCGCTCTTCCTCGCGTCGTTCGCGCGGGCGGCCCGCCGTGCGACGCGGGACGCCGACCTCGTGCATGCGCACTGGCTCCCATCCGCGCTCGCGGGCCTCGCAACGCGCAAGCCACTCGTCGTCCAGCTCTGGGGCACCGACGCCGAGCTCGCGCGGCGGGTGCCGTGGCTCGCCCGGCCGCTGCTCCGCCGTGCGAAGCTCGTCATCTGTGCTTCGACGGCGCTCGCGGAGGACGCGAGGAGGCTTGGCGCCCGCGAGGTGCGCGTGATCCCGCACGGCGTCGAGCTGCCGGAGACGGTGGGCGAGCCGGAGGAGCCGCCGCACGTTCTCTACGCGGGTCGCCTCTCGCCGGAGAAGGGGATCCTCGATCTCGTCGAGGCGGCGAAGGGCCTGCGGCTCGTCGTCGTGGGCGACGGACCGCTCCGCGACCGGGTGCCGGGCGCGCTCGGCTTCGTCCCGCCCTCGCAGCTCGGCGCCTACTACGAGCGCGCCGCCGTCGTTTGCGTTCCGTCGCGCCGCGAGGGCTACGGCGTCGTCGCGCGCGAGGCCATGGCGTACGGCCGGCCGGTCGTCGCGAGCGCAGTCGGAGGGCTCGTCGACGCGGTCGAGGACGGCGTCACGGGGCTGCTCGTCGCGCCGGGTGAGGTCCCCGCGCTGCGCGCCGCGCTCGAGCAGCTGCTCGGCGACGCCGATCTCCGCCGTGATCTCGGCGCGGCAGCTCGCGAGCGCGCGCGCAAGCGGCTCTCCCGTCAGGCGGCGGCGGGGGCGATGCTCACCGCCTACGCGGATGCGTGCCGGACGACGTGATGCCCGGCGACGAGCAGGTCAATGCGGGTCCTTGCGAAGCAGGACACGGCGTCCTCGGGGGTCATCACGCTCGGCTCGTTCTCGTTGAAGGAGGTGTTGAGGAGGATCGGAACGCCCGTCAGCTTCTCGAACTCCTTGATCAGGCGCCAGTGGCGCGGGTTGACGTCGCGCTCGACAGTCTGGAGGCGGCCGGTGTCGTCAACGTGGTTGACGGCCGGCACGAGCTCCCGCTTATCGGCTCGGGTCTTGCAGACGAGAGCCATGAACGGCGAGGGGTAGCCCTGCTCGAACCACTCGCCGGCGCGCTCGGCGAGTATCGAGGGCGCGAACGGGCGAAAGGGCTTCGGATGCTTGATCCGCGCGTTGAGGATGTTCTTCATGTTGTCGCGCCTCGGGTCGGCGAGGATCGACCGGTTGCCAAGCGCCCGCGGCTCGAACTCCATCCGGCCCTGGAACCAGCCGACGACGTCGTCGGCGCCGATCCGCTCTGCGACGAGCGGCAGGAGCACATCGTCAGCGAGGAGCTCGCGCGAGAATCCGGCCGCCCGGATTGCCGCCCTGCACTGGTCGTCCGTGAACTCCGGCCCGGTGTAGGCGTGGCGCATGACGAAGCTGCGCGGCTGCCCGAGCGCTACGTTCCAGACGTGGAACGCGGTGCCCATCGCCGTGCCCGAGTCGCCCGCGGCGGGCTGGACGTACACCTCCTCGAACGGGGTCTCCGGTCGGATGCGCCCGTTCGCGACTGCGTTCAGCGCGACCCAGCTCGTGCATCGGCTCGACGTGACGAGGCTCGCCGTACGGCGCAAGGCCCATGATCTTGCCCTCGTCGCCGTACTTCGCAAAGCCGAGCCACTGCGTGACGGCCGTGTAGAGGATCCCGAGCGAGTGAGGGAACAGGACGCGGTCGAGCACGCGGAAGCCCGAGCCGCGCCCATGCGCGAGAATCGCGCTCGCGAAGTCGCCGAAGCCGTCGACGGAGAGGACGGCGGCCTCCTCGAACGGCGAGACGAGGAAGGCGCTGGCGACGTGGGCCTGATGGTGCTCGACGTTGTGCATCCGCGCAGTGATCGCGTCCCGCTCCACCCCGAGGGCCTCGGCGAGCTGGCCGCGCACGCGGGCGGCGTTCTCGAGTCGCTGCTTCAAGAAGCCGAGGCTCGGCGTGTGGCGGAGCGTGCGGAGGAGCTTCTGCCCCGCGTTCGCCTTCGGGTCGGAGCCGACGGCGACGTGGTCGATGTCGGCGACCGTGAGGCCGGCGTCCGCGAGACACCAAGCGGCTGCCTGCGCCGGAAACCCCGCGCAGTGCTTGACTCGGTTGAAGCGCTCCTCCTCGGCCGCCGCGACGAGCTCGCCCTCCACGACGAGCGCCGCGGCGGCGTCGCCGTGGTAGGCGTTGAGTCCGAGGATGGGTCACGGGGAGATGCTAGCGCCCATCGGGGACGAGCGGTTAGCCTTGCCTCGTGACGGATTCTTCCCGGCCGGGGCACGCGGGGCCGCTGGCGCTTGTCTGTCCGCTCGACTGGTCGGGGCTCGAGCGCACGGGCCAGGAGCTGCGCTGCGCCGAAGGGCATGCGTACCCGATCAGGGGCGGGGCTCCGGTGCTGCTCGTGCCGGGCGACGCCCCGACGCACGCCGTTTGCGCCAAGTCCGTCGCCGAAGACGGAGCCAACGCTGCCGCCGTGGACGGCGATGAGGTCGACCCGTATGTGCAGGAAGCCATCGCGGCGACGTGCGGCAACCTCTACCGGCACCTGCAGTGCCGACTCTCGTCGTACCCGATCCCCGAAATCCGGCTGCCTCCGGGCGAGGGCCGCACGTTGCTCGTCGTCGGCT
>CAYGLV010000024.1:19547-34679 GCA_964351025.1 uncultured Gaiellales bacterium
CGGCTACCGCGCCGTCGGGATCGACCCGTCTCTCGAAGGGATCACGGCTGCGCGTCGCGTCGCGCTGCAGCTGGGCGCCGACGCCGCGTACGTCGTCGGAGACGAGCGGCGACTCCCGTTCGAGGACGACAGCATCGATGTGGCGTTCTCCTACAGCGTGTTCCAGCATTTCACGAAAGAGGCGGCGCTCGCGTCCTTCGACGAGCTCGGGCGGGTGCTAAAGCCTGGAGGCACGGCCATGGTCCAACTCGCGAACGTCTGGGCCTCCGGAGTCTCGCGGACCAGCTGCGCGAGCGTTGCTTCCGCGAGCCGCGCACGCTCTTCGACGTGCGCTACTGGGGGCCGCACGAGCTCCGCGACGAGCTTGCGCGGCGCATCGGTCCGACCGAGCTGCTCGAGGACGGCTTCTTCACGCTCAATCCGCAGCCGAGCGATCTCCACCTCTTCCCGCGCCGCTACCGTGCGATCGTCCGGGTGTCGGAGACGCTCAGAAAGGCGAGCGATTCGCGTGCCGCCGCTCGTGCGAGCCGCCGACAGCCTCTACGCCGTCGCGCACCGCTGACGCGATGAGCACGCCCACCGTCGTGTTCCTGGCGCCGGCCGGGTTGTGCGCCCTCTCTTGGGCCGGCGCGGGCCTCGCAATCCCGAGGCGTGCACTGAGCGGCGATGCGCTGCTCGACGCGCTGACGCGCGTCGCCGCCGGCTCCCTGGTCGTCTCTCTCGTCCTCTTCGCGCTCGGGCGGGCCGGCCTCTTCGACCGCGGCGCGCTCGTCGGCCTCACGGCGGCACTCGCGCTCGCAGGTGCGCTCGGCCTGCTCGCCCGGCGCCGACGCGTCGCGCTCCCGCGCGACCGGATCGTGCTAGCGCTGCTGGTCGCAGCTGGGATCGCGCTTGTCCTCGACCTCGTTGCGTCCACCGCGCCGCCCACCTCCGCCGACGCGCTCAAGTACCACCTCGCGCTCCCGAAGCTCTGGCTCCAACTCGGGAGCGTGGGCGACTCGTTCTGGCGCTGGGAGTCGTTCAACCCGTCGTCGATCGAGCTGCTCTATGCGCAGGGCCTAGCCCTCGGTGGCGACTCGACCGCAGGTGCGATCCACGCCGTCCTCACCGTTGCCTGCGCCGCCGCCGTCTATGGTCTTGGTCGGGAGCTCGCCGCCGGGAACGCCCTCGCGGGAGCTGCGGCCGCGTTCCTCTTCGTCCTGGAAGGGCTCGTCACCTGGGAGGCGACGTCTGCCTTCGTGGAGCTCGGCCTGACGTTCTACGCCGTGCTCGCGGTGTGGCACGCCGTGCGCTGGTCGCGAAGCGGCGCGACGTCCTCGGCTGGCTGGACGGGGGCGCTTGCCGGCGCGGCGGCGGGAACCAAGTACCTCGGGCTGCTCGCGGCGGCAGTCCTGCTCGGGATCTTCGGCGTCGTCGCCCTCGTGCGGCGGCGCCCCGCCCACCTCGCGCTCGCCGGCGGCGCCGCGCTCGCTGCCGGCGGCGCCTGGTATCTCAAGAACGCCGTCGTCACGGGGAACCCCGTCTACCCCTTGTATTTCGGCGGCAAGTGGTTGACGCCGTTCGCCGACCGTGCGGTGAGCGCGTTCGACACCGCCTACGGCGTGCACGGCGGCGTGCTGCGCCTGCCGATCCTGCCTGTGGACCTGCTCGTGCACGGCGGCGCGTTCGACCGCGGCGAGTACGTCGGCACCGCGATCTTCGCCGGTGCCGTTCTCGCGCTCTTCACCTGCCGCACGCCCCAGGTCCTGGCCTTGCTCGCCGGGGCGGTGCTGTACCTCATCGCATGGGACGTGCAGTCGCCGCAAGCTCGGTTTCTGCTGCCCGCCCTCGCCGTGCTCGCCCCGGCCGCAGGCGCGGGAATCGCACCGCTGCTTTGTGCAGGGAGGGCGCGCCGCGCTGCGATACTCGCGGTGTTCGCAGCCGTTGGTGCCGTCTGGCTCGCCTCTTCAGCCGCGCTGACTCGGCAGCTGCTGCCGGTGACGGTCGGCGCCGAGAGCCGCGCTGCCTTCGTCGAGCGACTGACCGGCACCTACGACGCGTTCGTCGCGGCGCGTGCCCGCACGGCGGGCACCGTTGCACTCGCCGGCTATCCGCTCAGCTATCACTTCCCGGGCCGCGCGATCCAGATCGGCGTACCGGAGTTCGTCCCCACCCTCTCCCGACGGGAATACCTCGCCCGTCTGCGGAGCCACGGCGTCGATGACATCCTCGTCGCGGAGCCGCCGCGGCGGCTCCCGGAGCTCGCGCCCGTCCGCGGCTGCCTGACGCGAGTCGCCGCGTTCCGCGCGCGCTTCGTCACGTCCCGCTCTCGCGGCACGAGCACGCCGCTTGAGCTACGCCTCTACTCGCTCGCGCGCTGTCGGTCGTGATCCAGCTCGTCTGCCCAAGCGATCGGACCGTGCTCGAGCTGTACGACGACCGGCTCGTCTGCGGTGACGGTCACGAGTACCCGTGCGTCGACGGCGTCGCAGTGCTGCTGGATTCAAATCTCGAGCCGACGCAGGCCGGCTACTGGGGCACGGTGGACGAGATCGAACGCGTGCGTGCGGTCGCTTCGCCGCCGGTCGCAGGCGAGGTCGTCGATCCCTACATCGCAAACCTCATCGTCGGCACGCACGGAAACCTCTACCGCGGCGTCTCGCAACTCTCGCGCTATCCCGTGCCGGAGTTCCCGCTCGCGGCCCAGGCGGGCGACCGGCTGCTCGATCTCGGCAGCAACTGGGGTCGCTGGTCGCTTGCGGCCGCGCGCGCAGGCTTCGATGTCGTCGGCATCGACCCGTCGTATGAGGCGATCGCGGCGGCGACGCGGGTCGCGCGGCAGCTTGGGGAGCAGGCGACGTACGTGGTGGCCGACGCCCGGCAGATGCCGTTCGACGCCGGGAGCTTCGACGTCGTCTTCTCGTACAGCGTGCTGCAGCACTTCTCCCGGCTGGACGCGGAGCGGACCGTCGAGGAGATCGCGCGCGTGCTGGCCCCGGGCGTGCGTCGGAGGCAGTCGCCGGGCTCGCTGCAGCCGTGCCCGCGCTAACGCGCTTCGCCGACAGCCTCTGGATCAGGGCGGAGAAGCGCTGACGCGGTAGACGACGCCGGGCGCGGCCGGAACTCGCATCGCATAACCGGGCAGGCCCAGCGATCGAAGCTGCGCCGTCACGTCCTCCGGTCCGGCGGCGATGAACCAGGCGACGCGCAGCCCGTGCTCGCGGACGTAATCGGCCGCCGATCCGTCTGGGGGCAGGAACCGGTAGTCGAGCTCGGGCCCGCCGTTCGCGTAGACGCGCACGAGGTAGAAGTAGCGCGCGTCTGACGCCTCGCGCTGCGTGAGCGCCACCTCGCCGGAGCGGACGCGCGCAGCCACCCACTCATTCACGCGCTCCGTCTCGGCGGCCACGGTGCCGCGCCTCCGACGTATACGGGTTGTAGAGGACGGCGGCGACGAGGACCGCGGCGGCAAACACTGTCGCACGCCCGCGTGCTCGCAGGACGGAGAGCACGAGCGGGCCGGCGAGCGCGATCGCTGCGGTGTAGTAGTGGATCTCGCCCTAGCGCAGGTGCGCGAGGAGGCCCATCGAAAGCGCGCCGGACGCCCAGAGCGTGGCGGCGAAGTCCCGCCGCCACGCGGAAAGGGCGAGGCCGACGACCGCCGCGACGATCAGCAGGTGCCATGGCCCGAGCGTGCTCCACGGCGACGTCGCCGGATGCGCGCCTGCGTTGACGCCCCGGCCGGCGAGGTTGATCACCGTGGCGCGTACGGCGGGGCCGAGCGTGTTGACGAAGAAGAGGTTCGGGACGGCAAAACCCGCCACGAGCGCAAGCACGGCCCCACCGGCTGTCGTAAGCACTCCGCCGAACCGGCTCTTGCGGCCGAGTAGGAATGGGTGTGAGCCAGCTCCGTCATCTTGGCGCTGACGTCGACGCCGACCCCGACCGATGGCCGCAGCGCCGCGAGCAGGTCACCGGAGCCGGTGCCGATTTCGAGGACGCGCGCTCCGGGCGGGATCTGGAAGCGGGCGATCTGCTCGATCAGGCCGTGGTACGCGCGGTTGCGCCGTCGCCACCGCGGCTCGACGGCCGCGAACCGGTCGAAGAACGCGGCGCCTCGTACGCGTCGCGGCCGAGTTCCCGCTCCTCGCTGCTGGGAGCGCTCGCGCTGATCACCGGGCAAACATAGCCGGAGTCGCTCTAGCCCGGATCGTTCAAGAGCCGGGTGAGGCTGGGTTGGAGCTGCTCGCGGGTGGTTGAGCGGGGCAGCGGCTCGCGCGAGCGCGATCGTCCGGCGCACCTTGCTCGGTTCAGCTGGTGCGGAGCGCGCCGGGGCGGCGTTCGCGAGCAGGGCAAGGCCGCTCGGTACTGCGATCGTTGTCCGAGAGTCCGGCTTGCCGGCGCTTACGCAGGCGCGCGAGCGCCTCGAGCAGTTCGTTGCCCAAGGCCCAGCCGCGGGGCAGGTGCAGAAGCAGGCGGCGGGCGTGGCGGGTGAGCCGGCCGGCGACGTGCAGGAGCTGGTAGCGCAGGCGCTTCGGCTCGCAGCGGGCAAGCTCGCCGGTGAGCAGGAGGCGCTGCGTCCAGGCGAGCAGATCCTGGGCGATGAGGACGAGCTGGAGCCAGGCCGCGTTGGCGGCGAACGAGCGGAAGGGGAGGTTGCGAAGCCCGGTGCCTTTGCCGCAGCGGATCCGGTCCTCGACGAGCGCGTGGGCGCGGTGGAGCTGTTCGAGCCGGGCGATCCGTCTGCCCTGCTGGTTGGTGATGAAGACTTGGAAGCGGTAGCGTTGACGTCGGTGAAAGAGAGCTGCGCGCCGGGGTGGGGTCGCTCGTGGCGGCAGATCCCGCGCGTCCCCTGCAGCCAGCCGTTCGCCTCCAGATCGAGGGCGAGCTCGGCGACGGCCGCCCCCTCCCGCTGCTCGCCCGCCTGGGTGAGTGCGGGGCGCCAGCCCTGCTCGGGGACGGCGAGGATCGCGTGCCTGACCGGCTCGGTCAGGTCGAAGCCGACCGAGAAGCGGAAGCTGCGCGCCGCGACGTGGTCGAGGAAGGCGTGCGTAGCCCCGCCCGAGTTGGTACGCACGAGTAGGCCAGGCCCGACTGCCTCCTCGGGCAGCTGCTCGAGCGCGAGGTCGAGCACCGCGGCGGTCGCAGGCCGTATTGGCGCCTGTGTTGTCAAGCCGCAGCGCGCTCAGGTCGGCCAGGCAGTCGCCGCCGTCGAGGCGGGCATCACCGATTCGCGCCGCCTCGCCCCAGACCGCTTAATGAACGATCCGGGCTAGGCATCGGTGCTTCGCCGCTCCCCGAGGACGACGAGCACGGTGAGATACGTCGCCAGCCCGATCACCGCGTAGAGCAGGATTTTCCAGCCCTGGTAGAGGCCGTCCGGCACAGCCTCCACAGCAGCGACGTAGCCCAAGGCCGCTGCGACCGCCGCCCGAACGAGCGTGCCGTAGGGGAACCGCCAGGTCGCGTGTCGGCGGGCCAGCGTGTAGGAAACCGTGAGGTAGACGCCCATCCCGATGGGGGTCGCGATGGCAGCGCCCTTCACGCCCAGCGGGGGGATCAGCGCGAGGTTCGCGACGACGTTCGCGACGAAGCCGGCCGCACCCGCCACGATCATCGACGGGGTGTGCTTTGCGATGATGAGACCGGTCGACGCGAGGCTCGCGAGTGCGAACATCAAGGAGCCGGTCGCGACGATCGGAGCTACCGGCGCTGCTTCGCTATAGAAGATGTAGTTGTAACCCGTGATCAGCGTCACGAGCGCCCCGCCCGCCGCCCATGCGAATGCGATGCACGGCAGTCCGGCGAGGAGCACGATGCGCGCGTACGCGCGCATGAGTCGCTCGACCTCGATGCGGCCGTGGCGCTCGAATGCATGCACGAGGAGGGGTGTGGAAGCGAGGCCGAACGCGAACATGGGCACCATTACGAGCCGGTCCCCGATTATGTTCCCGATCGTGTACACGCCGGCGGCGCTGGTGTCCCTCAGCACGGCGAGGATGTAGCGGTCGACGAAGTTGAGGCCCCACAGCATCACGGCGGCCGCGCTCGCGGGCACCCCATAGCGGACCCAGGTGCCGAGCTCGTGCGTATCGCGCGTCTCGCGCCGATCGACGCGCGGCCACGCGAACCAGAGCGCTCCCAGGCCGAGCGAGAGCGAGACCGCGGCCAGGCCGGTGAGGTAGCCCTGCACGCCGTGACCGCGGAGCACGAGCGCGATCCCGAGTGCGATCCCGCCCACGCGCGCGCAGATCTCGACGAACGCGTACGCGCGTGGTCGCAGGCTCGCCGCGAAGAGCGAGACCGCGATGTACTGAAAGAAGAAGCCTGCGACCGCGGCTGCGATGAGGAGGAAGTTGGAAGAGATCGACGACCCGAAGATCGCAGCGATCCCCATCAGGCCGAGGAAGCAGCAGAAGTTCAACAGCGAGAGGCCGAACGCACGCCGGAGCGTCCGTTCGAAGGCGCCGAGCTTGCCGCGGGCGCGGTGCGCGGGGAGCTCGCGGATGATCGTCACGGCCAGCCAGCTGCCAACGACCGTCCAGCCCAGCGTGATGAGATTCTGCGCGATCGCGAGCACGCCGATCTCTGTCGGGAAGAGACGCCGCGCGAGGACCGGCAGCGACACGGCGGCCGCGATCGCAGGCAGCGCCTGGGTCGGGAGGTAGGTCGCGAAGTCGCGGAGCGCGCGGCCCGCCTCGCTCACGCCGAACAGAGCGGCCAGGCGGACGTCGCGCCGCGGCGCCGCGGGTTCGTGACCGACGTCACCCACGCTAGGTCAGCCCGAGTCTGCTTCGCCGGGGAGGGTGAGCCGGAGCGGTGTGGTCACGAACAGGCATCCTAGTGTGTGATGCACCGCGATCCCCTCATGAGCAACGCCGGCGGCCGGGAGGGCTGAGGGCATGCCGTCGGAGATCCTGGTCGTGGCGCCGACGAGGAAGTCGCCGTTCGTCCAGGCCGATGTGCAGGGGCTTTCGGAGCGAATGTCCACCGAGCTGATCGCGTTCGATCAGTTCCGGAACAAGCTCGATTTCTCGGCTCACATCTACCGGAGGTTGAGTCGGCAGGACGTGGGCGCGTTCTTCCTCTGGTTTCTCGCGCCGGCGTACGCGCTCGAGGTGATCGCGCTCGCGCACCGTTTCGCGCGTCCGGTCGCGGTGATGACCGGCGGCCTCGACGTCGACTTTGTCCCGCAGCTCGGGCTCGGCGGCCTACGGTGGCCCCACAACCGGCTCCGGCAGCGGATCGGGCTGCGCACGGCGGATCTTACGATCGCGATGTCCGAGTTCTCGGCCGAGCGCATCAAGCGGGTGGCGAAGCCGCGCCGTCTCGAGGTCGTCCCGATGGCGGTCGACTCCGACCACTTCACACCGCAAGGACCGAAGGAGGACATTGCGCTCACCGTCTGCTTCTCGGTGACGCGCGAGACCTCGGCCCTCAAGGGCCTCCCTGCGTTCGTGCAGGCGGCACGGCGGCTGCCGGACGTGCGCTTCGTGCTCGTCGGGAGTTCTGGGGGAGACGACGCACTCGCGCAGCTCAAGGCGGAGGCGCCGTCCAACGTCGAGTTCACCGAGCGGTTCGTCAGCGACGACGAGCTGCTCGACCTCTTCAGGCGGGCTAAGGTGTACGTGCAGGTCTCCGCGCATGAGGGCTTCGGTCTCGCGGCCTCCGAGGCGATGGCGTGCGAGTGCATACCCGTCGTCACGGAGGGGACGGCGCTGACGGAGGTGGTCGGCGATACCGGTTTCGTCGTGCCGTTTGGCGATGCCGACGCGACGGCACACGCGGTACGGCGGGCGGTCGCCGACGAGAAGGCCGGAGCAGCGGCGCGCGCGCGAATCCGCGAGCACTTCCCGTTCGGGAAGCGCATCGACTCGCTCGTCGAGCTGCTCAGGCCGCTCGCGGCTTGGGCGTCCGACGGGCGGGTGCGCGTCGACCTCGGCTGCGGCAACAACAAGCGTCTCGGCTGCATCGGCGTGGACTCGCGCCAGACGCGTGCGACGGACATCGTCTGCGACGTGCGCGACACGCCGTTCGACGACGCATCGGTCGACGAGCTGTACTCGTCGTGCGTGCTCGAGCATTTTGAGAACCCGTACGAGGTCCTCGACGAGATCGTACGCGTGCTCAAGCCCGACGGAGTCGCGCGCCTGCGGGTTCCGAACCTCGGCACCTTCTCGGCTCATCTCGACACCGATCACAAGTTCCTTGCGGACCTGAAGATCTGGCGCCAGGTGATCTCGGGCTACTTCGACG
Organism: uncultured Gaiellales bacterium; assembly: GCA_964351025.1. GTDB lineage: Bacteria > Actinomycetota > Thermoleophilia > Gaiellales > Gaiellaceae > CAYGLV01. The sequence continues at coordinate 27,783 of CAYGLV010000024.1, forward strand.
ATGTACGCGTTGAGCCCTTGGGGACGAAGTACCGCGACAACCTCCTCCTTACCGGGTTGACCTATGCGGCCGTGCGCGGTCTTCGGTTCCACGAGCTCGCGCAGGGCTGGGAGTTCGCCTGCCGCGGCCCGCGACGTCAGCCGGAGCAGCGCTACGTCGGCTGGTGGATGGGGCAGTGACGCAGCGCGCCCGGGATCTGTACCGGCACGCGCTCAACAAGAATCTCGTCCTCGAGCGCGGCGGGTTGTCCGGACGGATCGTCCGGAGCGTCGGCGCCCGCTTCGGCCCGCTGCTCGCGCGGGGCGCGCGTGCGCTGTTCAGTGAACGCGTCGTCGAATACCCGTTCGTGCTCCGGGCGCTCCCCGATCCGCCGTTGCGCGTGCTCGACCTCGGTGCGTACGAGGACCTGCTCGCAATGCATCTGGCCTCGCTGGGCTACGAGGTCGTCGCGCGGGACCTTCGCGGCTATCCCTTCGAGCACGAGAACCTGGCCGTCGACAGGCGAGACGTCTTCGACGGCGTCGAGCCGGCGTCGTTCGACGCGGTCGTCTCGGTCTCGACGATCGAGCACGTCGGGCTCGCGTCGGCGAACGGCGTCGTCGACGACGAGGGTGACCGGCGCTGCGTGGAGATCCTGCTGCGTGCGGTCCGACCCGGCGGCGTTCTCGTCGCGACGGTGCTATTCGGGCGCGCGCAGACGCTCCCCGGGTTCCGCGTGTACGACCCGGTGCGGTTGGACAGGACATTCCCGGGCTCAGACGTGACGGTCTTCCAGAAGGACTCCGCGTTCGGGACGTGGCGAGCGGTGCCGCCGGAGGCCGCCGCCGACGCGGAGCTCGACAGCGGCGTGGCTCCCGTCCGCGCCGTCGCCTGTCTCGTCTGCCGTCGCTAGGCGGCGTCGACGAACCTGCGGGCCCACAGCTCGAGGTTCAGCGCCCGCCAGAGTTCGAACCCGGCGTCGAACTCGCCGCGGCGATGCCGGGCGAGCCGCTCCTGCGCGGCCTTGACGTCCACCCAGCCGCGATCGCGCATCGAGGCCGACGCGAAGACGTCCGCGGCGAGGTCACCGAGCGCGCCGCGCATGAACCTCGCCTCCGGCGTGATGAAGCCGAGCTTGTCGACGCGGTCGCGGACGACCGGCGGCAGAAGGTTGCCGAGCGCGCGGCGCAGTATCGCCTTCGTCATCCCGCGGTCGATGAGCTCGGCCGCCGGCAGTGAGAACATGAGCTCGACGAGGCGGTAGTCGAGAAACGGAACCCGTGCCTCGAGGGAGTGCGCCATCGAGTTGCGGTCCTCGTAGCGGAGGAGCTCGGGAAGCCCGCGCGTCGTGAGGATCAGCTGCATCAGCCGGCGGAGGCGGTCCGGGAATGGCGTCTCGTTCGTCTCGGGCGTGTATCCGCCCGGCAGCGCCTCGTGGACGAGCGTCGAGCCACCGCGGGCGCGGCCGCGCGCGACCCAGCGCATGCGGTCGGGAACGAAGCGACGGAGCACGAGCTCGGCGAGCCGGGCAGGCCCGGCGCCGTGGAGGCGCCGATACGTGGCGAGCTCGTTACGGAGCGTGCCGAGCCGCCACCCGGTGATCAGATCTGCGTAGTAGGGGGCGAAGTAGCCGTGGTAGCCGGCGAAGATCTCGTCGCTGCCCTGGCCGTCGAGCATGACCGTGAGGCCGGCACGCTTCGCTTCGCGCATGACGTACCACTGCGCGATCATCGACGTGGAGCCGAACGGCTCGCCCTGCGCGTCGACGATCGCGTCGATGTTCGACACGAGGTCATGCGCGTCGAACGTGACCCAGTGCGGCTCGACGCGCGTCCGTTCGACGACTGCCTGGGCGAACGGGCGCTCGTCGGCGGCGCGGTCTTCGAAGTACGCGGTGAACGTCTGCTGACGCGCGCCGACAGCCCGCGCGTTCTCGGCCTCCGTCTGCAGCAGATGGTCGACGACGCAGACGATCGACGACGAGTCGAGCCCGCCGGAGAGGCACGTGCCGACCGGGACGTCGCTCCGCAGCCGAAGCCGCACCGAATCGATGAACAGCTCGCGCACCTCTTCCGCGAAGTCGCGGGCCGGTGCATCGCGCAGCTCGAGCTGCCAGTGGCGCTCAACGCGCAGGCCGCGTTCGTCGAACGTCAGCGAGTGCGCCGGCGGCAGCCGGACGATCCCCTCGAAGAAGGTGTCGGCCGTGTGGTCGAGATAGCCCTGCTCGACGTAGTCGCGGATGACGCGGACGTTCGGCGTGCGCGGCGCGCCGGCCGCGAGCAGCGCCTTCGGCTCGCTCGCGAAGAGGAACCGTCGGCCGTGGACGCAGTAGTAGAAGGGCTTGACGCCGAATCGGTCGCGTGACGCGAACAGCCGGCGCTCGCGCGAGTCCCAGATGGCCATCGCCCACATGCCGTTGAAGCGCTCGACGCAGCGGACGTCCCACTCGCGGTAAGCGGCGAGAATCACCTCCGTATCTGTCGCAGTGCGGAACCGGTGCCCCTTCGACTCGAGCTCCGCGCGCAGCTCGCGGTAATTGTAGATCTCGCCGTTGTGCAGGAGCTGGAGGCGCCCGTCGTCGGACGCGAACGGTTGGATGCCTCCGTCGGAGAGATCGATGATTGCGAGGCGCAAGTGCCCGAGCGCGGCGCCGCCCGCGACGTAGGTGCCGGTCCCGTCGGGGCCGCGATGCGCGAGCTCGTCCATCATCCGCCCGACCGTGGCCGTGTCGGCGGCGTGCGCAAGATCGACGACTCCGCAGAGTCCGCACATCAGCCGCTCCAGGCCCGGGCGAGGGCGCTTGCCCGCATCTCCGCGTTGTACCGCTCGGGACCGATGGCGCGCGCGCGCGACCGCATCGCAGCCGAACGCCCCGGGTCTTGCGCGAAGCCGGGCGCACTGGGCGTCATGAGAAGCAGGCTGGCCAACCTGATGCCGTTACGCGGCGACTTCCGTCTGCGGGCGCGCTTTCGAGGGTGCGAGCATGGATTCGTAGACCTCCTCCACAGCCCGTGCATTTTGCTCGGAGTCGAACGTAAGGCGCGCGTGGCGCGCAGCCGCGTCGCCGAGGCGATTTCGCAGGTCGGGGTCCCCGGCCAGCGTGCGGAGCGCGCGGGCGATGTTCTCCGGCGTTGGCTCGTCGAGGAGGATTCCCGTCTCGTCTGGGAGGAGGATGCCGCCACCGTTCGCCGACCCGGAGGCGACGACGGGCTTGCCGTACATCGCGGCCTCGAGCACGGGCCGCCCGAGGCCGACGCCCTGGTTTGGGAAGGCGACCACGTCGAGCGCGGCGTAGATCTCATCGGTGTCGAGGGTGAAGGGGAAGAAGGAGAAACTCTCCGTGAGCCCGCGCTCGGCCACGAGATCCTTGATCGCCGACTCCTCGTCGGTGATGACGTTGGCGAGCGCGAGCAGGCGGCCCTTCACCGTGCGGAAGTACTCCGGCGGCCGCACACCTCCGCCCATGATCACGAAGTGGGCGCGTGTGCCCTCCTTGGCGAGGATGTCCGCCGCGGCCACGAGCTCGGGCCAGCCCTTCTGGCGGCGGACGAACCCTGCGAAGCCGATCACAAGGCGGTCGTGCGGCAGCCCGAGGCGGCGCTTCGCCTCGTCACTCGAGATTGTCAGCCGGGGCCGTGCGACGCTGTTGGGGACGATGGTGAGGGGCAGGTGGATCGGGAAGCGCGCGGCGACGTCGCGGTCGATCGCGATCGCGGCGTCCCCCCAGCGGTCGATCAGTCTGGCGATCGCGCGGCTGCGCCGGTCGCGTCCCTCACCCGCCAGGGCCGAGCGGAGGTGCCAGACGACCTTCGCACCGTGCCGGTGCGCCACCTGTGCCGCCGGCAGCAGCGGCGAATCGTTGAGATGGACGATCGGGAACCGGTGTTCGCGCATCAGCCGCCTCATCGCTGCGAGGTGGCCGGGGAGGGCTACCAGCTCGCGCCCGAGGACGAGCCAGCGCAAGCCCTCGTACGGATTGTCCCAGGCGTGGGCGAAGATTGCGGCCGGCCCCGTGTGGACGGTTGCCCCGGCGGAGCGGAAGAGGTCGGCCGCCGGCCCCTCGGGCGTGAGCACGTGCGGCTCGAAGCGGCCGTCGAGGCTGCGGATGAGATGAGCGAGGCTCGAGGGCGCTCCGCCCAGTTGAGGCCGGTGATGAACGAAGAGCACCTTCACGCGGTCGGGCCGCCCGGCAAGCTCCTCGAAGATTGCGGCGACGCGTCCGGCGTTCCGAACGGGATCGAAGTTGTTCTCGGCATGCCGGCGGGCGGCGCCTCCCATCTCCCGGCGAAGCTCCGGATCGGCCAACAGTCCGCCGACGCTGTCGGCAAGAGTCTCGACCCCGAAGTCCTCGACGAGCCGCCCCGTTTCGCCGGCGACTATCACGCCGCCGCCCGTGCGGGAGCCCGTGGCCACGACCGGCACGCCGCTCGCGGCCGCTTCGATCAGCGGTCGGCCGAGCTCCGGGCCGCGCGACGGTGCAACGACGATGTCGGTCGCCCGATAGATCTCGGCGGTCTCCCGGGTGAACGGGATGAAGCGCACGTGGTCTTCGAGCCCCAGCTCGTCGACGAGTCGGTGCGCCTCGCGCTCGTAGTTGCGCGTCAGGTCGAGGAGCAGCAGCGTTCGGCCCACGAACGTCCGGAAGTACGACTCGCTGCGCACCGCGCCGCCGACGACGAGGTACGTCGCGTCGAGACCGCGCTCTGTGAGGAGAGCGGCGACCCGGAGGAACTCCCGAAAGCCCTTCGAGGGGTAGAGAAAGCCGAAGTACGCGACCACCGGACGGTCGAGCGGAAGACCGAGCCGCGCCCGGTCGCTCTTGGCGTCGCTCGGGCGGAACCGAGTGAGATCGACCGAGTTTGGCACGACCGTGGAGCCGAGCGAGAACGACGCGGCGACGTCATCGTTGATCGCGATCGAGGCTGCGCCCCAGCGCCGGATCGCGGAGCGGAGCAAGCGGGCCCGGAGCCCTCTGTCGTTGTCCGGCAGAGCGGAGCGAAGGTGCCAGACGACCGGTAGCCCGGCGCGCCGCGCGAGAAACGCGGCCGGGATCAGCGGCGAGTCGTTCAGGTGCACGAGCGCGAAGCGGTGTGAGCGCAGGACGCGGCGAAAATCGTGGACGTGCTTGGGTAGGCGAAGCAGCTCGCGTCCGAACAGCAGCCAGCGCCGGCCCTTGTACGTGCTCGCCCAGATGTGCGTGAAGGTCGAGACGGCGCCGGTGTGGACCGTCGCGCCCGCCGAACGGAAGAGCTCCTCCACCTCTCCGCTCGGGCAGAAGATGTGGACGTCGAACTCGCTCGGATCGAGCGCCTGGATCAGGTACGAAAGGCTCGTCGGCGCGCCGCCGAGCTCGCTGCGATGGTGGACGAAGAGAATCGGTTGGCGATGACCCACGTCAGGCGTCGCGCTGGACGGCATGGATGGCGGTCACGCAAGCCATGTTACTGGCGGTTCCTTCGTCGTTCCGTCCCGGTCCCGCGTCCACGTCGAGCGCCGCAGGCGAGTGGCATCAGCCCTGCGGTCGGGGTCCGGCGAGCGCGATGTCGACTGCCTCGAGGAACTGCTCGACGGCGAAGTCGTAGGTCCAGCCCCAGATGCGCCCTCTACGCGGGTCGGGGCGAGTCGGCGCTGAGGCGAGCGCATCGGCCAGCGCCGCTGCGTTGCCGGCGGCGAAGACGCGCCCGTCGCGGCCGTCACGCACCAGGTCGACCGCGGCGCCGACGGCGTCGGACGCGACGACGGCCGAGCCGCAGGCGAGCGCCTCGTTGACGACGACCCCCCACGGCTCGAAGCGCGACGGCACCGCGGTCAGCTCCGCGAGCGCGTAGAGCTCGATCAACCGCTCGCGCGGCTGGAAGCCGAGCACGCGCACGCCGGGCTCGGCACGGAGCCGCTCCTCGAGCGGCCCGGTGCCCGCGACGACGAGCTCGGGGAAGGGACGGAGGCGACGCGCGGCGAGGAGGTCGTCGAGTCCCTTGGCCTCCACGAGCCGGCCGACGAAGAGGTGGTAGCGCTCCGGCACGTCCAGGCGAGCGCGGACCTCCGCCGCGTCTTGGCGCGCCTCGTCTGCCAGGCGCGCGTACTCGGGCACGTCGATCGTGTTGGGCACGATCCGAATAAGCGCCGGGTCGAGACCGTAGTGGGCGAGGTAGCGCGCTGCGGCCGACCCGGCGGCGAGGCCGGCGCCGGCGGCGCCGATCACGAGCGGCAGCACGCCCTTCTTGACCGCCCGTACGACGCTCCGTCGCTGTGTCAGGAACTGGCTCTCGCTGTGGATGAGGTACGGGATTCGCTTCGCCCTCGCGAGTGCGATCGCCGCCTGCTCGGCGAAGACCGCGTATCCGCCGATCACGAGCGCGTCGTACGACCCCCGTACGAGGAGGCCGAGGATTCCCGGGTTGACCTGGTAGACGAACGTGTTCCGCCGCGTGCGTACGGCGGGGGCGAAGCCCGAGAGGACGCGGTGCGGCACCCCGGCGAGCTCATGGCCGAGCTCCCACGGGCGGTCGGGCTCGCCGAGCGCGCAGAAGGCGACCTCCAGCTCGAGCTCGGGCCGCGCGGCGAGGTCGCGATAGAAGGGCAGTCGGTACGGCGTCGGGATCTCCGAGAGCACGAGCACCCGCGGCGGGCGGGTGGAGCCGGTGTGCGCGACCAATCTGGGACAAGCGTATCCTTGGCGCGTGAGCGGCCGGGCAATGGAGTGGAGAGAGTGGCTCGCCCCCGTCACGCTCGGCACCACGGTGGTGGCGTTCGCGGCCGGCTCGAGCTCCGTCCGGGAAGTGCGAGACGTCGGCGGAACCGTGCGGTGGCTCGCGCTCTTCGTGCTCGCCGCGGTGGCCGTTGCGCCACTCGTGGCGCGAAGAGGGCGAGGGATCCCTCGCCCCTCGCTCCTGCTCGCCGCTCCGCTCGCGGCGCTGC
>CAYGLV010000025.1:0-25466 GCA_964351025.1 uncultured Gaiellales bacterium
GACGGCCGCACGGCCCGCTAGGGTTACGGGTGGGTTCGCACATCGGCCGGGAGGTAGCGATGAAGGGTTCCGACAAGCCGAAGAAGCTGGCAAAGAAGCAGCCGCAGAAGACGCTCAAGGAGCGTCGGAGCGAGAAGCGCGCGGCGGGCAAGAAGTACGGCGCCGCTTAGAGCCTCTAACGCAAAGAAGCACGGGCCGTCTGGACGCGCTGCGCGGCGCGCTGCGGCGTCCTCGGTCGCCCGAATAGCGCTGCTATTCGGACTCCCTGCGTCCTTGCATCGCACTCGCCCATCGCGCCCAGCCAGCGCGTGGTCAGTGCGTTAGAGGCTCTTAGGCGGCCGTCGAGTCGATCAGCCGGCCAGCAGGCCGGTCGCGTACATGACCGCGACTCCGGCGAGGAAGCCGCCGACCGCGTGGCCCGACGTCAGCCCGCCGGGCGCGCGCCGGGCGACGAACCGGCCGACCTCGACGACGACCTGCAGGGCCGCCCCGGCGGCGGCTGCAAAGAAGAGGACGCCGAGGGCCTCGCTTGCCACGTAGCCGCCGATCCACGCGCCGAGGATCGCCGGCGCGCCGGCGACGAGCGCGAGCGCGGCCAGGCGGGTGAGCGTCGGCCGGCCGCTCCCCTCGGCGACGGGGGCGGCGATCCCGAGCCCCTCGGTGACGTTGTGGATCATGAAGCCGACGATCAGGAACGTCCCGAGCGTCAGCTCTCCGAACGCGAAGGAGCTGCCGATCGCGAGCCCCTCGCCGAGGTTGTGGACACCGATCCCGATCGCGACGAGCAGCGCCAGCGTCATGCCGCCCACCTCGGAGCCACGCTCGCGCAGCCGGGCGGAGACGAACGTCATGCCGAGGTAGCTGACGGCGACGCCCAAGAGCACGAGCCCTGGCCCGCCGGAGCCGCCGGGCAGCGCGGCCTGCCGGCCGAAGGCCTCGAACAGCGCCTCGACGCCGAGGAAGGTGAGCAGGCCCGCGGTCAGCGCCATGAACACCCCGAGCCATTGTGGCGTCGCCCGCCGCAGCGAGGGCAGCCACAGGAGGCCGAGCGCGACGGGGACGACGCCGACGAGCAGCCCGATGATCCCGTAGCCGAGGAAGCCCTTCGCCGAGGCAGTCGGCGTCTCCACGGCCGCCGGAACCTCCTTCGTCACCTCGATCCCGGTCGAGCTCGTGACGCCGACGGTGAGTGGCTCGTCGGCCACCCAGTCGTAGACGACGACGACCGTGCTCGAGCGCAGGCGCTTCACCTCTCGCGGCCCGTCCAGCGAGAACGGGACGATTGCGTCGTCCACGGTGATCGAGGCGATCGCGATCGGGTCGGCCTGCGGGTTCGTGACGCGAATCCGGATCTCGCCCGGGCGGAGCTCGATGCGGCGGATGTCGAGCTTGTCGGCGCTCGGCGGGTTACGACCGATCAGGTCGACGAGCGACGAGCCCGTGGAGACGAAGAGACCGACGCAGGCGGCCAGCAGGAGCACCGGGCCGAGCGCCCAGAGCCGCCCGGCGAGCACTCGCGACCGGGTTCGGGTGCCCGCCTCCATCAGTCCACCACGTTGAAGTAGCCCATCCAGCCGAGCTCGGCGAACTCCGACTGGTGCGCGTGGAACATGAACGTGCCGGTGTTGGCGAACTCGATCTCGAGAATCCCGCGTTGGCCCTGGCACTGCATGACGGTGTCCGTGTACTCGAACTGGTCGCTCGACCCGGTCGGGTAGTAGCGGAAGAAGTCAGCGTGCAGGTGGAACGAGTTGACGAGGTCGAACTCGGTCAGGTTGGCGAGGTAGATCCGGACGAGTTGCGACCGCCGCACGGTGATCGGGTAGCGCGCGTAGTAGAACGACCGCCCGTTGACCGTGTAGAAGTTGTTCGAGCCGTCGCCGTCGGTGTCGTAGCCGTTCATCACCATCACGAGCTCCTGCGCGGGCGCGCGCGGCTCCGGCGGGTCGACGATGAAGGCGCCGTAGAGCCCCTTGTGGATGTGCTTCTTCAAAGGGGTCGCGTGGCAGTGGTAGAGGTGCATCCCGTACGGCTTCGCCGGGAACTCGTACGTGAACTCCTCCCCGGGCCCGACGATCTCGAACACGCCGTCCATGCCTGCCGGGTGGATCCCGTGGAAGTGGATCGTGTGCGGGTGGGCGCCCGCGTTGAGGAACGTGACGCGCAGGAGGTCGCCTTCGGTCGCGCGGATCACAGGCCCTGGGACGGTGCCGTTGTACGTCCACGCGGGGAAGAAGACGCCGGGCGCGATCTCGAGCTCGACGTCGCGCGCGACGAGCCGGTACTCGCGCACGCGGCCCGGCTCGTAGGCAAGCGCGGGAGGGGGGTGGAGGAGCGCGTCGAGGTCTCGCGGCCCGCCGACGGCCGGGACGCCCTCGCCGATCATGGCCGCGTGGCCCAGGGCCGCATGGCTCGTATGGGGCGTCTCCGCGGCACGGGCGCCTTCGCCGAGCGCGAAGCGCCCGACGAGCGGCGCCGCGGCCAGTGGAGCCGCGGCGGCGAGCAGGCGGCGACGGGTAAGTCTCGGTATAGGCATAGTTAATTCTGATCAGCAGTGTAGTCTAATTCAAGTCATGAGCGCAGCCGTGCCCGAGTTCTCGAGCGCCGTCCAGGACTACCTCAAGGCGATCTATGCCCTCGAGGCCGCCGGCGAGCGCGCCGTCACCTCCGCTCTCGCGGCGCGGCTGCATGTCAGCCCCCCGTCGGCGACGCAGATGACCAAGCGCCTCGCCGAGCTGGGCCTCGTCGAGCGCAAGCCCTATCGGGGGGTCGTTCTCACCGAGACGGGCCGGCGCGGCGCGCTCGAGGTGCTACGCCATCACCGGCTGCTCGAGCTCTACCTGGTGGACACGCTCGGGCTGGCGCTCGACGAGGTGCACGCGGAAGCCGACCGGCTCGAGCACGTCCTGTCCGAGGAGCTGGAGGCGCGGATCGACGAGGCGCTCGGCTTCCCGACGCACGATCCGCACGGCGACCCGATCCCCGACCGGGAGCTGCGGCTCGAGCACGTGCCGGGCCGGACGATCGTGGATCTCGAGCTGGGTGAGCGGTCGACTGTGACCCGCGTCCCGGACGGCGATCCGGAGCTGCTCCGCTACCTCGGGAAGCTGGCGCTCGTGCCCGGCGGGCCGGTCGAGCTCGCCTCGCTTGCCCCGTTCGACGGACCGGCGACGGTCCGCTCGGCGAGCGGCGAGCACGCGATCTCGAGGCGGGTCGCGGCCGCCGTCAACGTGGCCTAACTAACCACCGTTTCTCGCGTCGGAGGTTACACACCGCACTCGACCTCCGACTCGAAAGGCGAGCAGATGCTCCAGTACTTCATCCGCCGGATGCTCTGGGCGGGCGTGCTGTTCATGTGCGTCACGGTCGTCACGTACGTCATCTTTTTCGTCATCCCCGCCAACCCGGCGCAGCTCGTCGCGGGCAAGTCCGCCACGGCCGAGGACATCCAGCGCGCCGAGCACTTCCTCGGCCTCGACCGACCGATCTACATCCAGTACGGCAAGTTCGTCAAGCGTCTCGTCTGGGAGCAGTCGCTCGGCACGTCGTTCGCCACGCGCCAGAACGTCAACGACGTCGTGCTGCGAGCCGCACCCGTCACCGCGTCGCTCGTCTTCGGCGGCGCCGTCCTCTGGCTCCTGATCTCCGTCCCGATCGGGATCCTGTCGGCGCTGAGGCCAAAATCGTTGCTCGACCGCGGAGCGATGACGTTCGTGCTGATCGGCATCTCGGCGCACCCGGTCTGGATCGGCTTGATCCTTGCCTACGTCGTCGGCTACAAGATGGGGCTGGCACCGATCTCGGGCTACTGCGACATGATCAACCCGTCGACGGCCTGCGGCGGCCCCGTCGAATGGGCCTGGCACATGATGCTGCCGTGGATGACGTTTGCCCTCCTCTTCGCGGCGACGTACATGCGCTTCATCAGGGCGCAGGTGATGGAGACGCTGAACGAGGACTACGTGCGCACGGCGCGCGCGAAGGGGGCTCCGGAGTCCCGCGTCATGGTCTCGCACGTGCTCCGCAATGCGCTCCTGACCGTCGTCACGATCCTCGGCCTCGATATCGGGCTCGCGCTCGGCGGCGCGATCTTCACCGAGTCGGTCTTCGGCCTGCCCGGCCTCGGCCGGGTCGCGCTCGAGTCGATCCAGGGCTACGACCTGCCGATCGTGCAGGGGGTGGTCGTGTTCGCCACGCTCTCGATCCTGACGGTCACGCTGATCGTGGACCTGCTCTACGCGTGGGTCGATCCGCGCATCCGTCTGAATTGAGCGCGGGCGGGGAGGGAGCTAGGCCGCGGCAGTGACCGCCGCGGCGTCCGCGCCGGGCTCGTGGCAGTCGCGGCAGCGGGTCTCGTACTGCTCGGCAGCACCGATCACCACGGTGGCCCCGGAGTAGGGCGCCGGGCGGCCGCCCACGAGCCGCTGTGTCGTCGTCGCCGGCCCGCCGCAGCGGTGGCAGACGGCCTGCAGCTTGTCCACGAGCTCGGCGAGGGCGAGCAGGTCGGGTATCGGCCCGAACGGCAGCCGCCGGAAGTCCTGGTCGAGCCCTGCGACGACGACGCGGACGCCGCGGTCGGCAAGCGCCAGGGCGGCACCCACGACAGCCGGCTCGAAGAACTGCGCCTCGTCGATCCCGACGACGTCGTAGCCGTCGGCGCGGCTGAGCAGCTCGGCGACGCTCTCGACCGGCACCGCGCGCATGCGCACGCCCGCGTGGGAAACGACGTCCGCGGCGTCGTAGCGGTCGTCCACCCGCGGCTTGAAGATGACGATCCGCTGCCCCGCGATCTCGGCGCGGCGCAGGCGCCGGATCATCTCTTCGCTCTTGCCGCTGAACATCGGACCGCAGACGACCTCGATCCAGCCGCCGCGGTGGGGGGGAACGCGAAGCACGATCGCGATCCTAGAGCGTGCATCGGCCGGATCGAATCGGGTACTCTGTGTCCGGCGGGCAGCGATCAGGCCCGGCGTAGCCCTGCTAGACTCTCCCGCGCGCGGCGGCGTAGCTCAGTTGGTTAGAGCAGCGGAATCATAATCCGCGTGTCGCAGGTTCGAGTCCTGCCGCCGCTACTTCTCGCGCCAACAACCACCAAAAAGAGACTGAGAACATGGCAGCCGGAGTACGAGTCGCGATCACGCTCGCCTGCACGGAGTGCAAGCGCCGCAACTACCAGACGGAGAAGTCGAAGCGGAACTCGCCCGACCGGGTCGAGTTCAAGAAGTACTGCCGCTGGTGCGGGAGCCACACGCTGCACCGGGAGACCCGGTAGTGGCCAAAGAGACCCGCAGGCAGCGCCGCGACGCGCGCCGTGGCGAGTCCGGCCAGGGCGCGCCGCACCGCGGCCGCTCCCAGCAGGTGCGCCCGGCGGCGCAGCCGACGGCCCAGCAGACCGGCCGCCGCGGCCCGAAGGAGCGCGGCAAGTTCATCCGCGAGTCCTGGGGCGAGCTGAAGAAGGTCGAGTGGCCCGGCCGCAGTCAGGTGACGCAGGGCGTCGTCGTCGTGCTCATAGCCTGCGCGATCGTGGGCACCTACCTCTATGCGGCCGACCAGGCCTTCCGCCCCCTCGTCCGCCAACTCTTCCTCGGCCAGTAAGGACGCTCTGAACGATGTTTCGCTGGTATGTCATCAACACGTACTCCGGGCACGAGAACAAGGTGAAGGCCAATCTCGAGCACCGGATCATCTCCCTCGGCCAGCAGCCGCGCTTCCGGCGCGTCGTCGTCCCGACCGAGCAGGTGATCGAGACGAAGGACGGGCAGAAGGTGCAGATCGAGAAGCGCGTCCTCCCCGGCTACGTGCTCGTGAACATGGACCTGAACGACGACGCCTGGGCGGTCGTGAAGAACACGCCCGGGGTGACCGGCTTCGTCGGCGCGGGGGCGAAGCCCGTGCCGCTGTCGCAGCCGGAGGTCGACAAGATCCTCCACACCGGCTCCGGAGCGGGCGGGCCTGCTCTGAAGGCGCAGGTTCAGTTCTCGCTCGGCGAGTCGGTGAAGGTAACCTCTGGGCCGCTCTCCGACTTCGACGGCGAGATCGTGGACATCAACCCCGATCAGCAGAAGCTGAAAGTGCTGGTGGACATCTTCGAGCGGCAGGTTCCCGTCGAGCTCGGCTTCGAGCAGGTGAAGAAGATCGACTGATGGCCAAAAAGGTTCTCACACTCATCAAGCTCCAGATCCCGGGCGGGCAGGCGAACCCCGCGCCGCCGGTCGGCCCCGCGCTCGGCCAGCACGGCGTCAACATCATGGAGTTCTGCAAGGCGTTCAACGCGCAGACCGTGCAGGAGGCGGGGCGCATCACGCCGGTCGAGATCACGGTCTACGAGGACCGGTCCTTCACGTTCATCACGAAGACGCCGCCCGCCGCCGTCCTGATCAAGGAGGCGCTCGGGTTGGAGAAGGGCTCGGCCGAGCCGCACCGGGAGAAGGTCGGCCGCCTCTCCAAGGCGCAACTCCGCTCGATCGCAGAGCTCAAGCTCGTCGATCTCAACGCGCGCGATGTCGACCACGCGATGCTCGTGATCGCCGGCACCGCGCGCTCGATGGGCGTCGAGGTGGAGCAATGAGCGCACCCGGCAAGCGCTATGCGGCGGCCCGCGCGCAGGTCGACCGCGACCAGATCTACTCGCCGCTCGACGCGATCCGGCTGCTCAAGGGCACCGAGGGCGCGAAGTTCGACGAGACGGTCGAGGTGCACTTCCGGCTCGGCCTCAACGTCCGGCACGCCGAGCAGCAGCTGCGCGGCACGCTCATGCTGCCGCACGGCACCGGCAAGACAGTGCGCGTCGCCGTCTTCGCCGAGGGCGAGAAGGCGAAGGAGGCCGAGGAGGCCGGCGCCGATATCGTCGGCGCGGCGGACCTCGCGGCGAAGATCGAGGGCGGCTTCACGGACTTCGACGTCGCCATCGCGACGCCCGACCAGATGGGCAACGTCGGCAAGCTCGGCCGCGTCCTCGGCCCGCGCGGGCTGATGCCGAACCCGAAGACGGGCACGGTCACGTTCGACGTCGGCAAGGCCGTTGCCGACGCCAAGGCCGGCAAGCTCGAGTACCGCACCGACCGGGGCGCCTGCGTCCATGTGTCGATCGGCAAGAAGAGCTTCGCCGAGCGCAGCCTGCTCGAGAACTACGCGGCGCTCGTCGAGGAGATCGTTCGCGCCAAGCCGGCCGTGGCGAAGGGTCGCTACATCCAGCGGATCACGCTGGCGACGACGATGGGCCCGGGCATCCGGGTTGACCCGCAGCGGACGCGCGACATCGCCGAGGATTCCGCCGGAGCGGAATCCTCCAAGGAGACTGCTACCGTCTAGCTGACCGAAGACCAGTACCCGTCGCCAGAGACAACCGGCAGCCGCAAGGCAGAAGACCGGTCGAGGCGGCCCGGCAGAAGCGATGTCCTCGCCTTGCTCGGCCCGCCTCATGGCGGGCCTAGTCGTTTCCGGAGGAACATCACATGCTGAAGACAGACAAAGAGAAAGTGGTCGCGGAGCTGGCCGGGCGCCTGCGGGCCTCGGACACGCTGCTCGTGGCCGACTACCGCGGACTGACGATGTCCGAGATCGACGGCCTGCGCGGCGAGCTGATCAAGCACGGAGCTCGCTTCTCGGTCGTCAAGAACACGCTCACGCGGCGCGCGGCGGAGGAGGCGGGCGTGCCGGCCCTGCTGGCGCTGCTCGACGGCCCGACCGCGATCGCGTTCATCGAGACCGGCGGCGACGTCGTCGCCGCCGCGAAGGCGCTCGACGCCGCGGCCCGCGACACCAAGGTGTTGACGGTGCGAGGCGGCGTGCTCGACGGCAACCCGATCGGGGCCGAGGACGTCAAGAGCCTCGCCACGCTGCCCCCGACCGACGTGCTTCGCGCCCAGCTGCTCGGGGCGATCGCGGGCCCGCTCACAGCGATCGTCGGACTGCTGGCAGCGCCCCTGCGCGACCTCGTCGGGCTGATCGACGCCCGCATCGAGCAGCTGGGCGATTCCGCTGTCGCGGAATCCCCTAGTGAACCTCCGGCACCGGCCGAGGCCGTATCGGTAGAGCCCGCAGCCGAGGAGACCGAATCCACTGAAGACGCGAACGAAGGACAGGAGGAGATCTAGATGGCAACCGACACCGCCAAGATTCTCGACACGCTCGGGAAGATGACCGTGCTCGAGCTCGTCGAGCTCAAGAAGGCGATCGAGGAGGAGTGGGGCGTCACCGCCGCCGCTCCGGTCGCCGTCGCGATGCCGGGGGCCGGTGCCTCTGGCGGCGACGGCGGCGCGGCCGTCGAGGAGAAGACGACGTTCGACGTCATCCTCACCGGCGCGGGCGACAAGAAGATCCAGGTGATCAAGGTCGTGCGCGCGATCACGAGCCTCGGCCTCAAGGAGGCGAAGGACCTCGTGGACGGTGCACCCCAGGCCGTCAAGGAGGGCGTCGCGCAGGACGAAGCCGATTCAATCAAGGCGCAGCTCGAAGAGGCAGGCGCCGGCGTCGAGATCAAGTAGCTCGACCCGCAACGTCTCTCGCCGAGGGCCGCGCGAGCGGCCCTCGGCGCTTTCCGAGCTCGGCCGCTTTCGTTGCTGTCTTTACGAAACCCTTACAGCCTTTACGAAAGAGTTACGGACTCACCCTCGTTCGGGGGCGCAGGTTTGACCGGTTCTTGACGTCTTGGTGATGTACATCATGCGTATTCGGCCAAGGAAGGACGAACGAAGATGAAGCTCAAGACACTGCTCGTAGCGCTCGCCGTTGCGGCGCTTGCCGCCTCGGTGGCGGTTGCTGCGCCGCCTACGGACAAGGGCAAGCCCGACCCGAGCGTCGCGACCACAGCGGCAACCGAGCTCGGCAAGAGCAAGGCCAAGGCCAAGGGGCCGGTCTGCAAGCCCGGCCGCTCGCTGGTGCTGACGGGCGAGTTCGTCTCCGCCGGCGACACGGGCTTTGCGATGCTCGTGAAGAGCGGCAACAAGGCGGCCAAGCCGTTCGTCGGCAAGCAGCTGACCGTGGCCGTCGAGGCGAAGACGCGGTTCACCAAGGCGAAGCTCGCCGACCTCAAGCCCGGCGACAAGCTGAAGGTGCAGGGTTACGCCTGCAAGTCGGACGCTGCAGCGCTCACGGCCGTCGCCCGTCGCGTGACGGCGAAGAGCCCGAAGGCCGGAGGCGACGACGGCACGGCCACGACGACGACCGGGACGCCGACAACGACGACGACGACCGGTACGACGACGACCGGCTGAGCAACGACAACATCTGCTTAACGAGAAGGGCGCCCCCGGGGCGCCCTTCTCTCGCTACACTGCTATCCCCGCTCGGTGACCGGCCGGCGGGCTTCCGCGCATGCTTGCGTGGGATGCCCGCTGTTCGCTACTGTTCGGGGTTGCGCCGACGTCCCGCCGTTCGACCCTGCACGCCGTAAAGGGAGGCTGTATCACTTGAGCAGCACTGCTGTCGCGCCGCGCGCGCGCAAGAGCTTTTCACGCCTGAAGCACGTCCTCGACCTCCCGAACCTGATCGACATCCAGAAGGCCTCCTTCCGCTGGTTCCTGGAAGAGGGGCTGCGAGACACGATCGACGACATCTCGCCGATCGAGGACTACACGGGCACGCTCGCCGTCGAATTCGCCGAGTACGAGTTCGGCGACTCGCAGTTCTCGATCCAGGAGTGTCGCGAGAAGGACATGACGTACCAGGCGCCGCTGTCGATGACGGTGCGGTTCGTCAACAAGGAAACCGGGGAGATCCGCGAGCAGAAGGTCTTCATGGGCGACTTCCCGATGATGACGGAGTGGGGCACGTTCATCATCAACGGCACCGAGCGCGTGATCGTCACCCAGCTCGTGCGCAGCCCGGGCGCCTACCTGATGGAGCCCAAGGATGCGGCGAAGCAGGTCTTCACCGCGAACCTGATGCCGTCGCGTGGCTCGTGGCTCGAGCTCGAGATCGACAAGAAGGGCATCGTCTACGCCCGCATCGACCGCAAGCGCAAGCTGCCGATCACGACGCTCCTGCGCGCCCTCCCGGCCGAAGATCCGACGACGGGCTTCCAGCTCGACACCTCGACCAACGAGAAGATCCTCGAGCTCTTCGGCAACTCGCCCTTCATCGCGATGACGCTCGAGAAGGACGCGACCACGCGCGAGGAAGAGGCGCTGATCGAGGTGTTCAAGAAGCAGCGCCCGGGTGAGCCGCCCACGCTCGACAACGCGCGCAACCTGCTGCGGGCGCTCTTCTTCGACGCGAAGCGCTACGACCTGACGAAGGTCGGTCGGTACAAGCTCAACCAGCGGCTCGGTGTCGGCGTGCCGGAGGGCACGCGCGTGCTCACTACCGAGGACATCGTCGCGCTCGTTCGCCGGCTCGTCGACCTCCCGCTCAAGCTCGGCGTCGACCTCGAGGTGAAGGACTTGGCCGCAGAGGGCGCCTCGCTCCCACGCGACACGATCCGCGGTGAGCTGGACGAATACGAGAACTTCGGCAATCGGCGCCTTCGCACGACCGGAGAGCTGATCCAGGAGGCGTTCCGGGTCGGCCTCTACCGCATGGAGCGCGTCGTCCGCGAGCGGATGACCACCGAGGACGTCGACACGATCACGCCGCAGACGATCATCAACATCCGGCCCGTGGTCGCGGCGTTGAAGGAGTTCTTCGGCTCGTCGCAGCTCTCGCAGTTCATGGACCAGACGAACTCGCTCGCGGGTCTCACGCACCGGCGCCGTCTCTCCGCGCTCGGGGCCGGCGGCCTCACGCGCGAGCGCGCCCCGATCGAGGTGCGCGACGTCCACCCGACCCATTACGGGCGCATGTGCCCGATCGAGACGCCGGAAGGCCCGAACATCGGTCTCATCGGCGCCCTCGCGTCGTTCGCGACGGTCTCCGAGTTCGGCTTCATCCAGACGCCGTACCGGGTCGTCAAGGGCGGCAAGGTGACGGACGAGATCCTCTATCTCGACGCCGCCGAAGAGGCGCAGTTCACGATCGCGCAGGCTTCCGAGAGGCTGGACGAGAAGACCGGCAAGTTCCTGCACGAGGCGGTGCTGTGCCGCTCGCGCGACGGCGACGCAGTGACGGCCACGCCGAAGGAGGTCCAGTACATGGACGTCGCGCCCGCGCAGATCGTCTCGGTCGCGACGGCGCTCATCCCGTTTCTCGAGCACAACGACGCGAACCGCGCGCTCATGGGCGCCAACATGCAGCGGCAGGCAGTGCCGCTGATGATTCCTCAGGCGCCGCTCGTCGGCACCGGGCTCGAGTTCCGCGCGGCCGTGGACACGGGCGACGTCGTGCTCTCGCGGAGCGACGGCACGGTCATCGACGTGGACGCCGAGAAGATCGTCGTCGAGGGCAAGGGCAGCCGGGACGAGTACGGGATGACGAAGTTCATGCGCTCGAACCAGGGCACGCTCATTCACCAGAAGCCGGTCGTCTCGCTCGGCGAAAAGGTGAAGAAAGGCCAGGTGCTCGCCGACGGCAGCTCGACCGACCGCGGCGAGCTCGCGCTCGGCGCCAACCTGCTCGTCGCCTTCATGCCGTGGGAGGGCTACAACTTCGAGGATGCGATCGTGATCTCGGAGCGGCTCGTCAAGGACGATGTCCTCTCCTCGATCCACATCCACGAGTACGAGATCGACGCTCGCTCGACCAAGCTCGGCGACGAGGAGATCACGCGCGATATCCCGAACCGCTCGGAGGAGTCGCTCGCCAACCTCGACGAGCGCGGGGTCGTTCGCATCGGCGCCGAAGTCGGCTCCGGCGACCTGCTCGTCGGCAAGGTGACGCCGAAGGGCGAGACGGAGCTGACGGCGGAGGAGAAGCTGATCCGCGCGATCTTCAAGGAGAAGGCGCGCGAGGTGCGCGACACGTCGCTCAAGGTCCCGCACGGCGAGGGCGGAAAGGTGATCGGCGTCAAGCTCTTCTCACGCGACTCCGGCGACGACCTCTCGCCCGGCGTGAACGAGCTCGTTCGCGTCTTCGTTGCCAAGAAGCGCAAGATCGCCGAGGGCGACAAGCTTGCAGGCAGGCACGGCAACAAGGGCGTGATCTCGAAGATCGTGCCCGAGGAGGACATGCCGTTCCTGGAGGACGGCCGTCCGGTGGACGTCGTGCTCAACCCGCTCGGCGTGCCGAGCCGGATGAACATCGGCCAGATCCTCGAGACGCACCTCGGCTGGGCGGCGGCGCACGGCGTCTTCGCCGAGGGAGGCGAGGAGAGCAGGCTCAACCTGCGCGCGCCGATCAACGCCCCGAATCCCCTCCCGGTCATGACGCCCGTTTTCGACGGCGCGACCGAAGCCGACGTGGACAACGCTCTCCTTGAATGGGCCAAGCAGAACCCGACGTCCCCGATCAAGATGGACATCGACGCGTCGCAGCCGGAAGGACGTCGCTGCTCCGGCAAGCTGCGGCTTTTCGACGGCAAGTCCGGTCTCCCGTTCGAGCAGCTCGTGACGGTCGGCTACATGTACATCCTGAAGCTGCTCCACCTCGTGGACGACAAGATCCACGCGCGCTCGACGGGGCCGTACTCGCTCGTCACCCAGCAGCCGCTGGGCGGCAAGGCGCAGTTCGGCGGCCAGCGCTTCGGCGAGATGGAGGTCTGGGCGCTCGAAGCGTACGGCGCCGCGTACACGCTGCAGGAGATGCTGACCATCAAGTCCGACGACACGATGGGCCGCGTCAAGGCGTACGAGGCGATCGTCAAGGGCGAGAACATCGCCGAGCCGTCCATCCCCGAGTCGTTCAAGGTGCTGCTGAAGGAGATGCAGTCGCTCGCGCTCGACATTCACGTGCTCTCCAACGAGGGCCGCGAGGTCGAGGTGCGCGAGGAGGATGACGAGCTGCTCCGCGCCGCGGAGGAGCTGGGCATCGATCTCTCGCCGGGCTCACTGCGCGCCGCTGCCCGCGTGCCGGATGCGCAGGAGGTCGAGGAGGGCCAGGAACGCCTCGACGAGGCGGGTGAGCTGGCCTTGCCCGCCGACGAAGTGCTCGAGGACATCGTGGGGCTGGAGCTCGCGGACGAGCCGGACAAGACCGTCGCCGAGCCGATCCAACTCGCCGACGAGATGGTAGATCTCGACCTCGAATGAGACACCCGACGACCACCAGAGAACTGACGGAAAGAGGCGCTACGACTTGATCGACATCAACAATTTCGACGCGATCCGCATCGGTCTCGCGTCGTCGAAGCAGATCCGCGACTGGTCCTCGGGCGAGGTCACGAAGCCGGAGACCATCAACTACCGCACGCTCAAGCCGGAGCGCGACGGCCTCTTCTGCGAGCGCATTTTCGGTCCGACGAAGGACTGGGAGTGCTATTGCGGCAAGTACAAGCGCGTCCGCTACAAGGGCATCATCTGCGAGCGCTGCGGTGTCGAGGTGACGCGGCAGAAGGTCCGGCGCGAGCGCATGGGGCACATCGACCTGGCCGCTCCCGTGTCGCACATCTGGTTCTTCAAGGGCGTCCCGAGCCGCATCGGATACCTGCTCGACATCGCTCCGCGCGAGCTGGAGAAGGTGCTCTACTTCGCCGCCTCGATCGTCACCGCGGTGGACGTCGAGAAGCGGGCGGCCGACGTCGCCGACCTCGAAGACAAGGTGCGCGGCGAGTCCGAGCGCATCTACGTCGACCGGGACGAGAGCCTCGCTGCCCTCGACGACCGTCTCGCGCGCCGGCGCGAGTACTTTGCGAGCGGCAAGGAGAAGGACTTCGACGAGGACGACGACTTCTGGGGCCGCGGCCTCTCGAACTGGGCCGAAGAGGCCGGCTTGCCGACGCTCGCCGAGGCGCGCCCGCTCGCGGGCGGCGTGCTCGTCGAGCTGGCGGCCAAGATCGGCGCCGAGGACGCGAAGAAGGCGCGCGAGCTCGTCCGGGCGACCGCGACGCGCGAGGAGCGCAAGCTCACGCCGCGCGAGCTCGAAATGGTCGCGACGGCCGCGCTTCAGGTTCGCGAGGCGCTCGAGCCCCTGCGCCGGGAGGTGGAGAAGGCGTCCGGCTCGAAGAAGGGCGCCCTCACCAAGCACGTGAACAAGCTCACCGACGCCCTCCTCAGCGGGGCCGAGCTCTCGGCCGACGACGCTGAGCTGGTGAGCGCCGTCGAGCAGAAGAACCTCGAGCGCGCGCGCGGGCTCGGCGACGGGCTCCTGCGCGACGTCATCGAGCAGGCCGCGCCCGACGCAGACCCGAACGAGGTGCGCGAGCTCGCCCACGACCTCTGCCTGCGCCCCGGCAGCCGCAAGGAGGACCTCGACGCGGTCACCCAGTGGCTCGGCAAGGTGCGCGAGATGGCGATCGACATCGAGGCGCGGCGCTCGGACACCCGCGAGGCCGCGGTGGACTCGGTGCGCCGGCTCGAGGAGACGTGGCTGCTCTTCAAGGAGCTCGAGCCCAAGAAGATCGTCAACGACGAGCAGCTCTTCCGCGAGCTGAAGGAGCGCTTCGGCTCAGCGTACGGCTTCGGTGTGTACTTCCGCGGCGGGATGGGAGCCGAGGCGATCCGCGACCTGCTGCGTGACCTCGATCTGCCCGCCGAGGCTGCCGCCTTGCGCGAGACGATCCGGACGTCGAAGGGACAGAAGCAGCAGCGGGCAATCAAGCGGCTCAAGGTCGGCAGCGCGTTCATCACCTCCGAGAACAAGCCCGAGTGGATGATCCTCGAGGCCGTTCCGGTGATCCCGCCGGAGCTGCGGCCCATGGTGCAGCTCGACGGCGGCCGTTTCGCCACGAGCGATCTCAACGATCTCTACCGCCGTGTGATCAACCGGAACAACCGCCTGAAGCGGCTGCTCGACCTCGGCGCGCCCGAGATCATCGTCAACAACGAGAAGCGGATGCTGCAGGAGGCCGTGGACGCGCTGTTCGACAACGGGCGCCGCGGGCGTGCAGTCACGGGCCCGGGCAACCGCCCGCTGAAGTCGCTCTCGGACATGCTCAAGGGCAAGCAGGGCCGCTTCCGCCAGAACCTGCTCGGCAAGCGCGTGGACTATTCGGGGCGCTCGGTCATCGTCGCCGGCCCGAACCTCAGGCTGCACCAGTGCGGCCTGCCGAAGCTGATGGCGCTCGAGCTGTTCAAGCCGTTCATCATGAGCCGGCTCGTCGAGCGCAAGGCCGTCCAGAACATCAAGGCGGCGAAGAAGACGGTCGAGTCCATGGTCCCGGAGGTCTGGGACGTGCTCGAAGAGGTGATCGCGGAGCACCCGGTGCTGCTCAACCGCGCGCCGACGCTGCACCGCCTCGGCATCCAGGCCTTCGAGCCGGTGCTCGTCGAGGGCAAGGCGATCCAGGTGCATCCGATGGTCTGCCACGCGTTCAACGCCGACTTCGACGGCGACCAGATGGCCGTCCACCTTCCGCTCTCGGCAGAAGCCCAGGCGGAGGCGCGGATCCTGATGCTCTCGTCGAACAACATTCTCTCGCCCGCTCACGGGCGCCCGCTCGCGACCCCGACGCAGGACATGGTGCTCGGTGCCTACTACCTCACCTACTGTGCGGAGCAACTGCCGGCGACGACCTCGGAGGAAATCGCCAAGGCGCTCGGCAAGAAGGGCCTGCCGCGCTTCCAGTCCGAGAACGAGGTCGATTTCGCGCTCGACGCCGGACAGGTGAACTTGCAGCAGCCGATCGAGTACCGCTGGCAGGGCGAGCTCGTCCTGACGACGCCGGGCCGCGTGATCTTCAACTCCGAGGTCGACCGCGCGCTCGTGGCGGCCGTCCCCGGTGGCGATCTCGGGGATCACGAGTTCATCAACCGGACGCTGACCAAGCGGGAGCTCGACGCGATCATCGCCGAGCTCGTGGACCGCTACAGCGCGCACTCGATCGCGGCGGCGCTCGACACGATCAAGGACCTCGCGTTCGCCTACGCCACGCGGGCCGGGATCACCGTTTCGAAGAACGACATCCAGGTGCCTCCGGCCAAGGAGGCGATCCTCGCCGAGTACGAGGCTCTCGTCTCTCAGGTTGCGAAGCAGTACGAGCGCGGCCTCATCACCGAGGGCGAGCGCCACGAGCGCATCGTCGCCGTCTGGACGGAGGCGACCGAGAAGGTCGCGCAGGCGATGCAGGACAACCTCGACGAGCTGAACCCGATCTTCATGATGGCCAACTCGGGCGCCCGCGGCTCGTTCAACCAGATCCGCCAGCTCGCCGGCATGCGCGGCCTGATGGCCAACCCGAAGGGCGAGATCATCGAGCGCCCGATCAAGGCCAACTTCATGGAGGGCCTGTCGGTGCTCGAGTACTTCATCTCGACCCACGGCGCCCGGAAGGGTCTCGCCGACACAGCGCTGCGCACGGCCGACTCCGGCTACCTGACCCGGCGGCTCGTGGACGTCTCGCAGGATGTGATCATCCGCGAAGAGGACTGCGGTACCGAGGACTGCGTCGAGCTGCCGATCTACCTCGACGGCCAGCTGAACAAGAGCCTCACCGCCCGGATCGTCGCGCACGACGTGCACAACCTGCGCAAGGACGGCAAGCCCGGTGCGACGGTGCTCGGCACCGCGGGCGAGGAGCTGACGATGCCGCGGCTGCGCGAGATCGTCGAGGGCCTCGGCGAGGCCGCGGAGACGAGAACCCTCCCGGTGCGCTCGGTGCTCAAGTGCCGGAGCGAGGTCGGGATCTGCCGAGCCTGCTACGGCACCTTCCTCGCCACGGGTGAGCTGTGCGAGATCGGCGACGCGGTGGGCATCATCGCCGCTCAGTCGATCGGCGAGCCCGGAACCCAGCTGACGATGCGCACGTTCCACACGGGCGGCGTCGCCGGCGCGGACATCACGCACGGCCTGCCGCGCGTCGTCGAGATCTTCGAGGCGCGCAACCCGAAGGGCGCTGCGACGCTCGCCGAGATCGCTGGTCGCGTCGAGATCGACGAGACCGAAGGCCGCGGCCCCAAGATCACCATTCATCCGGACGGTCTCGACGAGAGCGGCGAGCCGCTGGCCGCTCGCGAGTACCAGCTGCCGCGGCGGACACGCCTGCTCGTGACCACGGGCCAGATCGTGCAGCCCGGCGACGCCATGAACGAGGGCTCCCGCTCACCGGCGGAGCTCCTCGCCCTGCATTCGCAGGCCGGCAAGGGATCGACCGAGACCGAGCTGTACCTCGTCGGCGAGGTGCAGAAGGTCTACAAGTCCCAGGGCGTCGACATCCACGACAAGCACATCGAGCTGATCGTCCGGCAGATGCTGAAGAAGGTGCGCGTCGAGAACGCCGGCGACACGGACCTGCTTCCAGGCCAGCTCGCCGACCGTGTGGTCTTCGAGCGCGAGAACGCCAAGCTGAAGAAGGCGAAGGGGAAGGCTAAGGGCGAGCAGGCGACCTCCGAGCCGCTGATCCTCGGCATCACAAAGGCGTCCCTCGCGACCGAGTCGTTCCTTTCGGCCGCCTCCTTCCAGGAGACGACGAAGGTGCTCACCGACGCTGCCATCGAGGGCAAGGTGGACCACCTGCTCGGGCTGAAGGAGAACGTGATCATCGGCAAGCTGATCCCGGCTGCGACCGGCCTGAGGAAGTACCGGAATATCGATATTGGCCCGTCCGAGGCGGTGCCGCTGTCGGCCTACGCCCGGCCCGAGACCGAGGCGGAGCTACTCGCTGCGCTCGAGGAGATCGGCGGCGACGGCGAAGGTATCGACCTGTCGGCGCTTGGGCTTGACTTCGACGGTGGCGCCGAGCCGCCGGCGGCCGACGAGCCCGCAGGAGACACCGAGGTCTAACGGGACTCAGGCGACGACGTGCTCTGAAGGGCGGCCGAGAGGCCGCCCTTCGCTGTCTTGGCAAGGTGCTGGGGCAGGAGGAGACGCCGGCGCCCCCGTGCGAAGACGGCGCGTGCTCTTACGAGCTCTGCGCCGTCCCGCGCGCCGACCGAGGCCATTCGGCGTGCGGCTCGGCCTCGCCTGCGGTGGCGGCCATGCCTTTGCCCGCGTTCTTCGCACGGTAGAGCGCCTCGTCGGCGCGCTCGAAGAAGCTCACCCCGTCGTCCTCGGCCTTCAGCTCGGCGATCCCCGCCGAGAGCTTCAGCCGCCCCGCCTGGCCGATCGTCCGCGAGGAGACGGCGGCCTGAAGCCGCTTGTAGAGCTGGTCGGCGTCGGAAGCGGCGGACTCGGGCAGGATCACCGCGAACTCGTCGCCCCCCACGCGGCAGGCGATGTCCGCCGTGCGCACGACGTCGCGGATCCGCTCGGCGGCCTCCGCGAGCACCGAGTCACCGGCGAGGTGGCCGATCCGGTCGTTGATCGCCTTGAAGTCGTCGAGGTCGAAGACGATGAGCGCGAGGCTGCGCTGGTAACGCTGGGCGCGAGCCACCTCGCGCGCGAGCGTCTCGTGGAAGTACCGCCGGTTGTGCAGATTCGTCAGCGCGTCGAGGTCGGCCAGCTGGCGCGCCTCGCGGAAGCTCCGGGCGTTGTCGATCGCCGGCCCGGCCCGCAGCGCCAGTTCCTCGAGCTCGCGCAGGGCGGCATCGTCGAACGGTCCGCTCTTCGAGCGCGAGTAGACGGCGAGGTGGCCGAGCGGCTCGCCGTCGTGGGTGAGCGGCACCGCGAGGCCGTGGCGGAGGGGCTCGCCGGCGGAGCTCTCCTCGTGCCCGTAGGCGTACGAGAGCGCGATCGCCCGCGGCTTGTGTCCGTCGGGCGGGCCGCTGATCGACTGCGTTTCCGCTTCCTCGACCGAGAGCCCGAGCGCCGCGACCACGGGGTCGTCACCGCGTTCGCCGTCGATCGTGATCAGGGCGGAGTCAACGCCCGGCAGGGCCCCGGCCGCCTCGAGCGTCCGCGTCAGCACCTCGTCGAGGTCGATTGAGCTGCCCAGCTCGCCAAGGATGCGGCTGCGCCGGCCCTCCTCTTGGGCCCGCTCGACCGCGCCGGTGAGCTCGCCGGCGAGTGACTCCAGGCGCGCGTTCATCTCGGCCAGCGCGGCAGCGAGGCGCGCCTCGGTCGAGCCGTGCCCGCGGCGTCCCCCTGAGAGGGCGGCCAGCAGCAACGCAAGCGCGCCGGTCACTACGGCCGCAGTGATGATCGTCGTCGTCATGGTGGCGCTTCGAGAGGTCCTACCCGCGCGGGTCTGATCGCACTCTACTCGCGGTTGGGGACGCTGGGTATGCTTTGCAAGCAGTATGAAAAGGACGTCCGGCCGATGCACCGGGCCCGTGTGTCTCTGCTACCATCCGACGGCTCGGTTGGCAGGGCGCGTGCCCCGCCGACCGTTGCTGTGTGGAAAGACGACGCTCCGCGACGCCAGGAAGCGAGACAGTGCCGACAGTCAATCAGCTCGTCAGAAAAGGCCGGACGACTCCGAAGTCGAAGACGAAGACTCCGGCCCTTCGCGGTGCGCCCCAGAAGCGCGGCGTCTGTACGCGCGTCTACACGACGACGCCGAAGAAGCCAAACTCCGCGCTGCGCAAGGTTGCGCGCGTCCGCCTGACGAACGGGATGGAAGTCGGCGTCTACATTCCGGGCGAGGGCCACAACCTGCAGGAGCACTCCGTCGTGCTCATCCGCGGTGGCCGCGTCAAGGATCTTCCCGGTTTCCGCTACAAGGTCATCCGCGGCGGGCTCGACACCTCCGGCGTCCCCGACCGGCGCCAGGGCCGCTCGAAGTACGGAGCCAAGAGGAGCTCGTAATGCCGCGTCGCGCCGAGATCACACCCCGCACTCTCGATCCGGATCCGGTGTACGGCTCACGCCTGGTGACTCAGGTCGTCAACCGCGTGATGTCGGAGGGCAAGAAGTCGATCGCCGAGAAGATCGTCTACGACGCCCTCGACCGGCTCGGCGAGAAGACCGGCAAGCCGCCCGTCGAGGTGCTCGAGCAGGCGATCAAGACCGTGACGCCCGTGCTCGAGGTTCGCTCGCGTCGCGTCGGTGGCGCCAACTACCAGGTCCCGATCGAGGTGCCGGCGCGCCGCGCCCGCACGCTCGCCGTGCGCTGGCTCGTGCAGTACGCCAAGGAGCGCCGCGAGAAGGGGATGCCTGAGAAGCTCGCGGGCGAGCTGCTCGACGCGCTCAACCAGCAGGGTGGCGCATTCAAGAAAAAGGACGATCAATACCGGATGGCGCAGGCCAACAAGGCCTTTGCGCACTACCGCTGGTAGGCCGAGATGAGCAACGTCCTGACAGCAGTCGCCCTCGATCGTGTGCGCAACATCGGGATCATGGCGCATATCGACGCCGGCAAGACGACGACGACCGAGCGGATCCTCTACTACACCGGTCGTACCCACAAGATGGGCGAGGTGCACGAGGGCGCTGCGACGATGGACTGGATGGCGCAGGAGCAGGAGCGCGGCATCACGATCACGTCGGCGGCGACGACGGCGTCGTGGCGCGACCATCGCATCAACATTATCGATACGCCCGGGCACGTGGACTTTACGGTCGAGGTCGAGCGCAGCCTGCGCGTGCTCGACGGCGCGATCGCTGTCTTCGACGCGGTCGCCGGTGTGCAGCCGCAGTCCGAGACGGTGTGGCGGCAGGCCGACCGGTACGCCGTCCCCCGAATCGCCTTCATCAACAAGATGGATCGCACGGGCGCGAACTTCTTCGCCGCCGTGCAGTCCATGATCGATCGGCTCGGCGCTCCGACGGTGCCGGTCCAGATCCCGCTCGGCCAGGAGGAGCACCACCGGGGCGTGATCGACCTCGTCGAGATGCGCAGCATCGCCTACGCGGACGACCTCGGCACGAAGATGGACATCGGCGAGATCCCGGTCGAGCTGGCCGAGCAGGCGCACGAGTACCACCACCAGCTGATCGACTCGATTGCGGAGTTCGACGACGAGCTGATGGAGACCTACCTGCTCGACGAGGGGTCGGTGACGCCGGACATGATCCGGCGCGCGCTGCGCAAGGGCACGCTCGACAGCCGGATCACGCCTGTCCTCTGCGGCTCCGCGTTCAAGAACAAGGGCGTGCAGCCTCTGCTCGACGCTGTCGTCGACTACCTGCCCAGCCCCCTGGACGTCCCGCCGGTGCAGGGTGTGAATCCGAAGACCGAGGCCGAGGCGACGCGCAACGCGTCTCTGGCCGAGCCCTTCTCGGCGCTTGCGTTCAAGGTCATGACAGACCCGTTCGTCGGCAAGCTGACCTACTTCCGGGTCTACTCGGGCTCGATCAAGGCCGGCGACCGCGTGCTCAACACGACGACCGGCAAGACCGAGCGGATCGGCCGCATCCTCCAGATGCACGCGAACCATCGCGAGGAGCGCGAGGAGATCGGCGCGGGCGAGATCGCGGCCGCCGTCGGCCTCAAGTCCACCACGACGGGCGACACGCTCGCGATCGAATCGGCGCCGATCGTGCTCGAGCGCATGAACTTCCCCGATCCGGTGATCTCGGTTGCGATCGAGCCGAAGACGAAGGGCGATCAGGACAAGCTGGCAGGCGCGCTGCAGCGGCTCGCCGAGGAGGACCCGACGTTCCGTGTCTCGTCGGACGAGGAGACCGGCCAGACGATCATCGCCGGCATGGGCGAGCTCCACCTCGAGATCATCGTCGACCGGCTGCTACGCGAGTTCCGTGTGGACGCCAACGTCGGCCGCCCGCAGGTCGCCTACCGCGAAACCGTCTCCAAGCCGGCCGAGAAGGTGCGGCTGAAGTTCGTCCGCCAGACCGGCGGCTCGGGGCAGTATGCGGACGTCGTCATCAACCTGCTCCCGCAAGAGCCGGGCGCCGGCTACGAGTTCGCCGACACGATCGTCGGGGGCAAGATCCCGAAGGAGTTCATCCCCGCGGTCAACGCCGGCATCACCGAGGCGATGCACGCGGGCGTCCTCGCCGGGTACCCGGTGGTGGACGTGAAGGTCGAGCTCGTGGACGGCTCCTACCACGACGTCGACTCGAGCGAGCGAGCCTTCAAGATCGCAGGCTCGATGGCCTTCAAGGAGGCGATGAAGCGCGCGAAGCCGAAGCTGCTGGAGCCCGTTATGGCAGTCGAGGTCGTGACCCCCGAGGACTACCTCGGCGACGTGATGGGTAACCTCAACTCCCGGCGCGGCCGTGTCGAGCACCTCGAGCCGAGCGGGAACGGCCAGGCGATCACGGCGAAGGTGCCACTGGCCGAGATGTTCGGCTACGCGACCGACCTGCGCTCGATGTCCCAGGGGCGCGCCACGTTCACCATGCAGTTCGAGCGCTACGAGGAAGTTCCGGTCTCGGTCGCAGAGGCGATCATGGCCAGTGAGAATCCCACGACCGCAAGGCAAAGCTAGTTCTCTCGTTTCTTACCGGAGGCAAAAACAATGGCCAAGAAGAAGTTCGAGCGCACCAAGCCGCACCTCAACGTCGGCACGATCGGTCACATCGACCACGGCAAGACCACGCTGACGGCGGCCATCACGAAGGTGCTCGCCGAACAGGGCACGGGAACTGCTGTGCGCGACTTCGCGTCGATCGACAACGCACCCGAGGAGCGCCAGCGCGGCATCACGATCAACACGGCGCACGTCGAGTACGAGACGACAGCCCGCCATTACGCGCACGTGGACTGTCCCGGTCACGCCGACTACATCAAGAACATGATCACGGGCGCAGCCCAGATGGACGGCGCGATCCTGGTTGTCTCCGCAGCTGACGGCCCGATGCCGCAGACCCGCGAGCACATCCTGCTCGCCCGCCAGGTCGAGGTGCCGTTCATCGTCGTGGCGCTCAACAAGGCCGACATGGTGGACGACCCCGAGCTGCTCGAGCTCGTCGAGCTCGAGGTGCGCGAGCTGCTCACGAAGTACGAGTTCCCGGGCGACGACACGCCGGTGATCGCGGTCTCCGCGCTGAAGGCGCTCGAGGGCGACCCCGAGTGGACGCCCAAGATCATGGAGCTGATGGAGGCGGTGGACACCTACATCCCGGAGCCGGTGCGCGATGTGGACAAGCCGTTCCTGATGCCGATCGAGGACGTCTTCACGATCACCGGTCGCGGTACGGTCGTCACCGGCCGGATCGAGCAGGGTCAGATCAAGGTCGGCGACGAGATCGAGATCGTCGGGATCCACCCGAAGACGGAGAAGACGACCGTCACGGGCCTGGAGATGTTCCTGAAGCTGCTCGACGTCGCCCGTGCCGGCGACAACGCCGGCGCGCTCCTGCGCGGTATCAAGCGCGAGGACGTCGAGCGTGGCCAGGTGCTCGCGAAGCCCGGGTCGATCACGCCGCACACCCACTTCAAGGCCGAGGTCTTCGTGCTCTCGAAGGACGAAGGCGGCCGCCATACGCCGTTCTTCAACGGCTACCGGCCGCAGTTCTACTTCCGCACGACGGACGTCACCGGTGCCATCAAGCTTCCGGAAGGCCAGGAGATGGTCATGCCGGGCGACAACACGAACATGGAGATCGAGCTGATCCAGCCGATCGCAATGGACCAGGGCCTCCGCTTTGCGATCCGCGAGGGCGGTCGTACGGTCGGCGCGGGCGTCGTCACCGAGATCGTCAAGTAAGGACACAGACGTGGCACAGCAGAAGATCCGCATCAGGCTCAAGTCCTACGACCACCAGGCGTTGGACAAGTCGGCAGGCCAGATCGTCGAGACGGTGCAGCGCTCCGGCGCGACGATCACCGGTCCCGTGCCCCTGCCCACCGAGAAGAACGTGTACTGCGTGATTCGGAGTCCGTTCAAGGACAAGGACTCGCGCGAGCATTTCGAGGTGCGCACGCACAAGCGGCTGATCGATATCCACAGCCCGACGCCGAAGACGGTGGACTCCTTGATGCGGCTCGACCTGCCGGCCGGTGTCGACATCGAGATCAAGCTCTGATGAAAGGGATTCTCGGCAGAAAGCTGGGCATGACCCAGGTGTTCGATCCGGAGAGCGGCGCCGTGACGCCCGTCACCGTGATCGAGGCCGGGCCGTGCCCGGTCGTGCAGGTGAGGACGATCGAGCAGGACGGCTACGAGGCCGTGCAGCTCGCGTTCGAGCCGGTCGCCGAGCGGAAGATCTCCAAGGGTGAGCGCGGTCATCTTGCGAAGACGGGCGCGGCCGCGCACCGCCATCTCGCGGAGTTCCGGGGCGCGACGGACCTCCAGCCGGGCGAGACCGTCACCGTCGAGGCTTTCGCGCCCGGCGATGCCGTCAAGATCGCCGGCACGTCGATCGGCAAGGGCTTCGCTGGCACGATCAAGCGGCACAACTTCAAGCGCGGCCCGAAGTCGCACGGCTCGCACAACGTTCGCCAGCCCGGCTCGATCGGCGCGTCGGCGACGCCCTCCCGCGTCTTCAAGGGGATGCGCATGGCCGGCCGGATGGGCGGCAAGCGCATCACGCAGCTCGGGCTCGTCGTCCACGGAGTCGATCTCGAGCGCAACCTGATCCTCGTCAAGGGCTCCGTGCCCGGGCCGAAGAGCGGCATCATCGAGATCAGGGAGGTGCCGTAGTGGCCGCGCTCACGGCACCGCTCCTCGGCGGCAAGGCCGCCAAGGACATCACCCTCGACGCCGGAGTTTTCGGTGCCGAGGTGAAGCCACACCTCCTGCACGAGATGGTGCGTGCCGAGCTGAACGAGCGGCGGGCCGGCACGCGCGGGGCCAAGAGCCGCGGGCTCGTGTCCGGCGGCCGCGCGAAGCCGTGGCGTCAGAAGGGCACCGGCCGGGCTCGCGCGGGCACGATTCGCGCGCCGCAGTTCACCGGGGGCGGCGTTGCCTTCCCGCCGATGATGCGGGGCTTCGAGGTCAAGGTCAACCGCAAGGTGGCCAAGGCAGCCCTGCGGGCGGCTCTGACGATGCACGCGCAGGCCGGAACGCTCGCCCTCATCGACGGGTCGGCGATCGCCGACCCGTCCACGAAGCACGCCTTGGGCGTGCTTGCCGCCTGGGGCAAGGAGCTGCCCCTGCTCGTCGTCGCCACCGAGGACGAGGAGACGCTCGTCAAGTCGTTCCGCAACCTCGATCGCGTGCTCGTGACCGTGCCGGGGGAGCTCGAGGTCGCGGCGGTGCTGTGGGCGCGCTCGGTGCTCGTCTCCGAAGCGGCGCTGCCGCTCGTCCAGGGGAGGGCGGCGTGAGCCTCCATCCGAATCAGATCCTGCTGGCGCCCGTGGTCTCGGAGAAGAGCTACTCGCTCCAGAACGACCGCAAGTACACGTTCAAGGTGCACCAGGACGCCCACAAGACGCAGGTCCGGCAGGCCGTCGAGCAGCTCTTCGAGGTCAAGGTCGAGTCCGTGAACATCCTGAAGGTGCAGCCGAAGCCGAAGCGCCGCGGCACGATCAAAGGCACGAAGGCGGGCTGGAAGAAGGCGATCGTGAAGCTGCGCGAGGGCGAGACCATCGACATCTTCGAAGGGGCACAAGTTTAGTGGCCCTCCCGGCAACAATTAGTGCGCCTCCGGCGTGCGATCCGCGGCGCATCGCCGCGTCCTCGGCCGCGCCCGGGCTCTCCAGCCCGAACGCGGCCTGCGTCCTTGCGCTGCTTGCGTCTCGCACGCCAGAGACGCGAAACCGTCACCGGGAGAACCACTGATGGCGATCAGGAAGTACAAGCCCACGTCGCCCGGCCGCCGCTTCATGTCCGTCT
>CAYGLV010000025.1:25566-34386 GCA_964351025.1 uncultured Gaiellales bacterium
ATGGCGATCAGGAAGTACAAGCCCACGTCGCCCGGCCGCCGCTTCATGTCCGTCTCGACCTTCGAGGAGGTCACGAAGACCAAGCCGGAGAAGAGCCTGACCGAGCCGGTCACGAAGAAGGGCGGGCGCAACAACAACGGGCGGATCACGACGCGCCACCAGGGCGGCGGCCACAAGCGCCGCTACCGCGTGATCGACTTCAAGCGGCGCAAGGACGGTGTGCCGGCGAAGGTGGCTGCGATCGAGTACGACCCGAACCGCTCGGCTCGGATCGCGCTCCTCCACTACGCCGACGGCGAGAAGGCGTACATCCTGGCGCCGGCACGGCTCGAGGTGGGCGCGACCGTCGAGTCGGGGCCGGGCGCCGACATCAAGCCCGGGAACGCCCTGCCGCTCGAGAACATCCCGACCGGCACGCTCGTGCACAACATCGAATTGCAGCCCGGCCAGGGCGCCAAGATGGCGCGCTCGGCCGGCTCGGGTGTCCAGCTTGTCGCCAAGGACGACGGCTACGGCGTCCTCCGTCTGCCGTCGGGCGAGATGCGGCGCGTGCCGCTCTCCTGTCGCGCCACGGTCGGCCAGGTCGGCAACACCGACCACGAGAACCGTACGATCGGCAAGGCGGGCCGTAACCGCTGGCTCGGCAAGCGCCCGACCGTGCGCGGCTCGGCCATGAACCCGGTCGACCACCCGCACGGCGGCGGCGAGGGCAAGTCGAAGGGCGGCCGGCACCCGGTCACTCCCTGGGGTGTGCCGACGCTCGGCAAGCGCACGCGCGCCAAGCACAAGAAATCGAACAAGCTGATCGTGCGCGGCCGTCGCCGCGGGAAGGAGAAGCGGTGAGCAGGTCGTCACGCAAGGGGCCCTTCGTCGAGGAGCGGCTGCTCGCCCGGATCGAGGCCATGAACGCCGTCGGTGAAAAGCGGATGGTCCGTACCTGGTCGCGCACGTCCACCGTCTTCCCGGAGATGGTCGGTCACACGATTGCCGTCCACGACGGCCGCAAGCACGTGCCGGTGTTCGTCAGCGAGCAGATGGTCGGGCACAAGCTCGGCGAGTTTGCGCCCACGCGCACGTTCCGCGGTCACGCGGGCGACCGCCAGACCCAGGTGAAGAAGCGCTGATGGCTGCCGCTCCCGATCGGATCACGGTGCGCGCCCAGGCGAAGTATGTGGGCATCTCCGCTCGCAAGGCGCGCGTCGTGCTGGAGCACGTCCGCGGGCGCAGCGTGCCCGAGGCGCGCACGGTGCTCGCGTTCACGCAGCGCGCAGCCGCACGGGACATCGAAAAGGTGCTGCACAGCGCGGTTTCGAACGCCGAGGCGAACCACGGCTTGATCGGCGACGAGCTCGTCGTCCATGCCGCCTACGCCGACGAGGGGCCGACGCTGAAGCGCTGGCGCGCCCGTGCCCGGGGCCGCGTCAACCGGATCCGCAAGCGCAGCTGCCACGTGACGCTCGTCCTGGCTCCTGCGGAGGCACGGCGGCTGGAGCGCGGCAGACGGGTTCCCTCCGCGGAAGCCAAGCCGACCAAGACAATCGAAGAAGCTAGCGCGTCGAAGCCGAAGCGCTCGAAGCGCAAGGAGGCGGCCGTCTAATGGGCCAAAAGGTACATCCCGGCGGTCTCCGCGTGGGTGTCATCCACGACTGGAAGTCGAACTGGTACACGGGGAAGAAGGAGTTCGCCGCCTACATCCTCGAGGACATCAAGATTCGCGAGCACATCACGCGCAAGCTCTCGCACGCGGGCCTCAGCGACATTCTGATCCGCAAGGACAAGCAGCGGATCACGGTGGACATCCACACGGCTCGCCCCGGCATCGTGATCGGCAAGTCGGGTGTCGAGGTGGACGCGCTGCGGAAAGAGCTGCACGCTATGACGCAGAAGAACGTCCACGTCAACATCAACGAGATCAAGCGTCCCGAGCTGGACGCGAAGCTCGTCGCGCAGTCGATCGCGGAGCAGCTCCAGAACCGCGTCAGCTTCCGGCGCGCCATGAAGCGCGCTCTCGCCTCCGGCATCCGCTCGGGCGCGCAGGGGATCAAGATCGTCTGCGGCGGCCGTCTCGGCGGCGGCGAGATGAGCCGGCGGGAGTCCTACTCCGAGGGCCGTGTGCCGCTGCACACGATTCGCGCCGACATCGACTACGGGGCCGCGGAGGCCAAGACGACCTACGGCCGCATCGGCGTCAAGGTGTGGATCAACAAGGGCGAGATCATGCCCGAGGGCTACGAGGGCGTGACCACCAAGGACACGCGCCTGGGCGATCAGGATCAGGCCCGCCGCCGTCGCGGCGGCGCCGCCGAGGGCCTCGGCGCCTCGCGCGAGAGCGCGCGAGGCCGCAGCCAGGATCGCGAGGGCCTCGGCCTCGTCACGAAGCGCAAACGCGGTCCGGGTGGTTCGGGCGGGCGGGGCCGTGGGCAGGGAAGGCCCGACGCGCCGCGCACCGAGCAGGCATCCGCGCCCGCGGCGACCGAGCCGGTCGCGGCCGCTGTCGTCGAGACGCCCGAGGCGGCGCCTGGGGAGGGCGAGAGCTGATGCTGCTGCCGAAGAAGACCAAGTTCCGCAAGGTGCAGCGCGGCTCCCGCGCCGGCATCTCCACCGGGCAGACCGAGGTGCACTTCGGCGAGTACGGCATCAAGGCGCTCGACAACGGCTGGATCACGAATCGGCAGATCGAGGCCGCCAGGATCGCGATGACCCGCAAGATGAAGCGTGGCGGCAAGGTCTGGATCAACATCTTCCCGGACAAGCCGGTGACGCAGAAGCCGGCCGAGACCCGGATGGGCTCGGGGAAAGGCTCGCCGGAACACTGGGTGGCGGTGGTCAAGCCGGGCCGCGTGATGTTCGAGCTGGCCGGCGTGCCCGAGCCGCTCGCGCGCGAGGCGCTGCGGCTCGCGGCCCAGAAGCTGCCGATCAAGACGAAGTTCGTGAAGCGGGAGGCTGATCTCTTTGAGACCTAGCCATTTGCGCGAGCTGACCGACGAAGACCTGGACCGGAAGCTGGCCGACACGCGGCAGGAGCTCTTCAATCTGCGCTTCCAGACCGCCACCGGCGCGCTCGAGAACAGCGCCCGGCTGCGGCTGGCGAAGCGCGAGATCGCCCGCATTCTGACGATCCGCTATGAGCGGGAACGACTGGGGAACATCTAGATGGCTGAGAAGAAGACGACCAAGAAGCAGACCAAGGCGACCACACCCGTCGACGAGGTCGCTGTCGAGCCGGCCGCCGAGGAGACCGCGGCGGACGAGCCGGCGGCCGATCAGGTTGTCGAGCCCGAGAGCGCGGCTGTCGAGCTGGAGGCTGCTGTTGAGCCCGAGGCTGCTGCTGTTGAGCCCGAGGCTGCTGTTGAGCCCGAGGCTGCTGTTGAGCCCGAGGCTGCTGTTGAGCCCGAGGCTGCTGTTGAGCCAGAGGCTGCTGTCGAGCCAGAGGCTGCTGTCGAGCCCGAGGCTGCTGTCGAGCCAGAGGCCGACGCGCCCGCCGAGGTCGCGCCCGAGACAGCCGCCCCCGAAGCACCGGCAGCTCCCGAGGCCCCGGCGGCTCCCACGCAGCTCCGCGGCCCGAAGCCGAAGGGCAAGCGGCTGCCGCGCACGCTCCGGCACACGCACAGCAAGCCCAAGCGCGACAAGCCGGCGGAGCGCAAGCCGATCGTGCGTCTGCCGAAGCCCGAGGGCGAGCGCGGCCGTCGCCAGGAGCGGCGCGGGGTGGTTGTCTCCGACGCGTCCGACAAGACGATCGTCGTCCGGGTGGACACGATCAAGGCGCACCCGAGGTACAAGAAGGTCGTCCGCCGCTCGGCCAAGTTCCATGCTCACGACGAGCAGAACTCCGCCAAAGTCGGGGACGTCGTTCGGATCATCGAGACGCGCCCGATCTCGAAGCAGAAGCACTGGCGGCTCGCCGAGATCGTCGAGGCGGCCAAGTGATCCAGCAGGAGTCGAGACTGCGCGTGGCCGACAACACCGGCGCGCGCGAGATCCTCTGCATCCGTGTGCTGGGCGGCTCCCGTCGCCGCTACGCGCGCGTCGGCGACGTCATCGTCGGTACAGTGAAAGCAGCGACTCCGCAGGGCACGGTCAAGAAGGGCGAAGTCGTCAAGGCGGTCGTCGTCCGGACGAAGAAGCCGTTCGGTCGCGACGATGGCACGACGATCGCGTTCGACGAGAACGCCGCCGTCATCATCGACAACCAGAACAACCCGCGCGGGACGCGCATCTTCGGGCCGGTCGCACGCGAGCTGCGCGAGAAGAACTTCATGAAAATCGTGAGCCTGGCTCCCGAGGTGCTCTAGAGAAATGGCGCAGACGATGAGAGTGAAAAAGGGGGATCTCGTTCAGATCCTGTCGGGCAAGGACCGCGGCAAGCAGGGCCGTGTCGTCGAAGCGCGCCCGAAGGGCCAACGCGTGATCGTCGAGAACCTGAACGTCGTCAAGCGGCACGAGCGCCCGCGCCCGATCCGCGACTCGTCGCGCATGGGCGGCTCGCAGGTCACTCCGGGCGGGATCATCGAGATGCCGGCATCCGTCGCGGTCTCGACCGTGATGGTCGTCTGCCCGGTGTGCAACGTGCCGACCCGCGTCGGAATGCACGTCAAGGAGATCAAGGGCGCCACGGTGCGCGTGCGCGTGTGCCGCCGCGACGGCTGCGGCCAGGAGATCGACCGCTGATGGCCGCCACGAAGACCGCAACGAAGACCAAGAAGAAGACAGCCGAGGCCGTCGTCGCGCCGCGCCTGAAGGCGGCGTACGAGACGCTGCGCCCACAGCTGAAGGAGGAGCTCGGGCTCGACTCGATCATGCAGGTGCCCCGGCTCCAGAAGATCACCCTGAACATGGGTGTCGGCGAAGCGAAGACCGACGCGAAGGCGCTCGATGCCGCGATGGAAGAGCTCTCGACGATCGCCGGCCAGCGCGCGCAGATGCGCCGCGCGACGAAGTCGATCGCGAGCTTCAAGCTGCGCGAGGGCATGCCCGTCGGCGCGCGCGTGACGCTCCGCGGCGCGCGCATGTGGGAGTTTCTCGACCGGCTCGTCTCGGTCGCTCTCCCACGCATCCGCGACTTCCGGGGGCTCAACCCCGGGTCGTTCGACGGTCGCGGCAACTTCTCGTTGGGCGTTCGCGAGCAGGTCATCTTTCCGGAGATCGACTACGACAGCATCGTGTCGGTCCGAGGCCTCGACATCACGATTACCACCACGGCGGCGACGGACGAGCAGGCGCATGCGCTTCTGCGCGGGCTCGGCCTGCCGTTTGCCACGGAGAGAAGGGACAGCTAGGGAATGGCGAAGAAGTCGCTCATCGTCAAGCACGCCCGCGGGTCGAAGTTCAAGGTGCGGAACTACACGCGCTGCAACCGCTGCGGCCGCCCGCGCGCCGTGTTCCGTAAGTTCGGTCTCTGCCGGATCTGCCTGCGCGACCTCGCGCACCAGGGCTCGATCCCAGGCATGACGAAGAGCAGCTGGTAGGAGGATGCAACGTGCTGACTGACCCGATTGCCGACATGCTCACGCGGATCCGCAACGCCAACAAGGCGATGCACGACGCGGCCCAGATGCCCTCCTCGCGGATGAAGGTGGAGATCGCCCGCATCCTCAAGGACGAGGGCTACATCAAGGACTACCGCGTCGTCTCGGGCACGCCCTTCGACACGCTCGTCGTCGAGCTCAAGTTCGGCCGCAGCCGCGAACGCATCATCACCGACCTGAAGCGCGTCTCGAAGCCGGGCCGCCGCGTCTATGCGCGCAAGGACCGGCTGCCGCGCGTCCTCGGCGGGCTCGGGATCGCCATTCTGTCCACGTCGACCGGGCTGATCACCGGCCGCCAGGCTGCCGAGCGCGGCCTCGGCGGCGAAGTGATCGCCTTCGTCTGGTAGCCGATGTCGCGGATCGGTCGCAAGCCCATCGAGGTTCCCGCCGGCGTCAGCGTCGAGATTGCTCCCGGACGCATCAGCGTGCGGGGGCCGCTCGGCGAGCTGTCGCAGCAGGTACCGCTGCGAATGCGCGTCGAGCAGGGCGATGGCGAGGTCCTCGTCACGCGCCCGACCGACCGCGGCGATGACCGCGCGCTCCACGGGCTGACACGGACCTTGATCGCGAACATGGTCGAGGGAGTCACGAAGGGGTACGAGAAGCACCTCGAGATCCACGGCGTCGGCTACCGCGCTGCGCTGCGCGGCGACGACCTCGAGCTCCAGGTCGGCTACTCGCACGCGAACGTGCTCGCGCCGCGCCCCGGGATCGTCTTCGAGGTGCCACAGCCGACGGTCGTCATCGTCAAGGGCATCGACAAGCAACAGGTTGGCCAGACGGCCGCCGAGGTGCGCAAGGTGCGCCCGCCCGAGCCGTACAAGGGCAAGGGCATCCGCTACCTCGACGAGCACGTGCGCAGGAAGGTTGGGAAGCGCGCATGACCACGCTCACGACCCGCGAGGCGCGCGCGCGCCGACATCGCCGCGTGCGCGGCAAGATTTCCGGCACGGCCGAGCGGCCGCGCTTGTCGGTCTTCCGCTCGAACAGAGGGATCTTCGCCCAGCTCGTCGACGACGCGTCGGGCCGGACGCTCGCCGCCGCCGGCTGGTTGGGCCTGAAGAAGGGATTCAAGGGCGACAAGACCGCGCAGGCGGCCGAAGTCGGCAGACAGCTTGCCGCCGCAGCGAAGAACGCCGGCATCGAGTCTGCCGTCTTCGACCGGGGCGGCTACCTCTACCACGGACGCGTGAAGGCGCTCGCCGAGGGCGCGCGCGAGGGAGGCCTCAAGTTCTGATGGCAGTCGAGATTGCAGAGTCAAGAGAGCTCAAGGAGCGCGTGATCGAGATCAACCGCGTCGCCAAGGTGGTCAAGGGCGGCCGGCGGTTCTCGTTCACGGCGCTGGTCGTGATCGGCGACGAGGTCGACCGCGTCGGCGTCGGCTACGGCAAGGCGCGCGAGGTACCGCTCGCCATCTCGAAGGCCGTGGACGACGCGAAGAAGAACCTCTTCACCGTGCCCAAGCACGGCACGACGATCACGCACGAGATCCTCGGCCGGTCCGACGCCGCCAGGGTATTCCTGCGGCCCGCGAGCGAGGGCACCGGCGTGATCGCCGGGGGCGGCGTCCGCGCCGTGCTCGAGCTCGCCGGGATCCGCGACGTGCTCGCGAAATCTCTCGGCACGACGAATCCGATCAACATGGCGCGGGCGGCGGAGAACGGCCTGCGCCGGCTCCGCCGTCCCGAGGATGTCGCGCGTGCCCGCGGCAAGACCATCTCCGAGGTGCTCCCGCTCGGTGCCGCCGCCATCGCCGCGGCCGCCGAGGCCAGGAAGGCCTCGGCGTGAGCACGGTCAAGATCACGCAGATCCGCAGCGCGATCGGGCACAGCCAGCGCCATCGCGGCGCGCTCCGCGCGCTCGGGCTCGGCAAGATCGGCCGCACGGTCGAGCAGCAGGCAAGCCCGTCCCTCGACGGCGCCCTCAGGCTCGTGGCCCACCTCGTCCGAGTCGAGGGGAAGGACACGGAATGACCGAGCGGATCGACCTCTCCAACCTCAAGCCTGCACAGCCGCGCCAGGAGCGCAAGCGCGTCGGGCGCGGCCTCGGCTCGGGCAAGGGCCGCTACTCCGGCCGCGGCATCAAGGGCCAGAAGTCGCGTTCCGGCTCGCACAAGATGAAGGCCGGCTTCGAGGGCGGCCAGATGCCGATCGACATGCGACTTCCCAAGCTGCGCGGCAACACGTCGGCGGACGCGATGCCGATCGGGCCGTTCCGCACGTACTCGCAGCCGATCAACGTGCGCGACCTCGAGGACCGCTTCGAGGCCGGCGCCGAGGTGACGCCCGACTCGCTCGTCGCGGCGGGCCTGCTGAAGAACACGAAGACCGACATCAAGGTCCTCGCGAGCGGCGACCTGACGAAGAAGCTCGTCGTCTCCGCCCACGGCTTCTCGAAGGCCGCGCGCGCGAAGATCGAGGCCGCGGGTGGCTCGGTCGTCTGGCTGAAGGGCGAGCCGGTCGAGAAAAAGGCCAAGAAGCACAAGGCGAAGCGCGCCGCCGCGGAGCCCGAGGCGGAGGAGACCGGCAGCGCCGAGGTCGAGGCGGTCGCGGCTGACGTCGCAGAGGCGCCCGCCGAGGCTGAGGAGGGCTAGCGTTGTTCAGCTGGCTCGCGAACGCCTGGCGCGTCCCTGAACTGCGCCGCCGCGTCCTCTTCACCGCCGCCGTGCTCGCCATCTACCGGCTCGGCTCGTGGATGCCCGCGCCCGGCGTGGACTCGGCGACGATCCAGAGCTACTTCGAGGGCAAGGGCAGCACGGTGCTCGGCCTGCTCGACCTGTTCTCGGGGGGCGCGCTCTCGCAGTTCTCGATCTTCGCGCTCGGGATCATGCCGTACGTCACGGCCTCGATCATCATCCAGCTGATGACGGTCGTCATCCCGCGCCTGTCGGAGCTGCAGCGGGAGGGCGAGGCGGGCTACGCCAAGATCAACCAGTACACCCGCTACTTGACGGTCGCGCTCGCCGCAGCGCAGTCGCTGGGCTACGCGGTCCTCTTCCAGCGGCAGGGTGCGCTCGAGGCG
Source organism: uncultured Gaiellales bacterium (assembly GCA_964351025.1). Classification (GTDB taxonomy): domain Bacteria; phylum Actinomycetota; class Thermoleophilia; order Gaiellales; family Gaiellaceae; genus CAYGLV01. Next base: position 34,113 of record CAYGLV010000025.1, read on the forward strand.
AACGCAGGTCGGATGACGCTGATCGTGATCACCCTCGTCGCCGGCACGACGCTCCTGATGTGGCTCGGCGAGCTGATCACGAAGCGCGGTGTCGGCAACGGCATCTCGCTCCTGATCTTCGCTTCGATCCTGACGGGCGCTCCCCTCGGCATCCAGGCGTGGGTGAGCGGCGGCCCGATGGAGAAGCTCTTCTTCCCACTCCTCGCCCTCCTCATCGTCGCGGCGATCGTCTTCATCCAGGAGGGGCAGCGGAAGATCCCGATCCAGTACGCGA
>CAYGLV010000026.1:0-32035 GCA_964351025.1 uncultured Gaiellales bacterium
GGGCAAATCCGGGACGAAGTCCCCGGATTTAGGCGGGTGGGCGGGGCAGCGGCTCGCGGCGCCAGCCGCGAGATAGAGCGCGACCTAGGGCGCGACCTTGTTGCCGCGTGTCGCCTAAACCCGCAACATGATCTCCTCTCGCCAGGACAGCATCCTGACTGCGAGGTCCCTGCGAAACCGGGTCCGGCTCAGATTGCGCGAATGAGCCATGACGCGGTCGCGCGTGTCCGGGAGCACCGCGATGACTCCGCCTCGAACGCGTCTGCCCGTTCGGCGAAGCGTGCCGTGACCGAACCCGGCGGCGAGGAACCTGGGGGGCTTCCTCGCCGCCGGGGAACGATCGCTACTTGGGAGTAGCCTCGGCGAGAACCTCGTTGAGGTTAACCCGCGCGACTTCAGTCGCCTGATCGTCCAGACCGACGACGGTGTAGTGCTCGTTGAGGGCGCCGTGTTCTTTCGCGTAGCCAAGCTCGCCGAGGAAGTAGCGGTCGTTGCTCGCGAGCGTCGTACGGCTGCCGTCGCCCGCTTCGAGCACGACGTCTGTGATCCCGCTGCTTGGGGCGAGCGCTCCGGCCAAGAGCACGGCGTTTCGACCATCGTCGAGCGTACGCCAGGACATGCGAACCGTGATCGGGACCATCTGCTGTTGGGAAGCCTCCTGACAGGTACCGCCGCCGCGTGCCGAGAAGGCCGCTCCCGGCGTGCTGTCGAGTTGGATGAAGGTGCAGGTCGCGTTTCTGGCGGGTGCCGTCCAGATGCTGGCGTAGTCGCCCCAGGACGTCCGGTGCGCGACCTCCTGCCGGGCGTTGTTCGCGGCGACCTCCTGCCGGGGGCCCCGCGGACCTTCCTCGCGCGTGGTGAGATACGCGAAGGCTGGCGCGGAGATGGCTGCAACCGTGACGGCGACGGCGAGCGCCAGCCCGTGACGACGGAGCGTCCACCGGTGGAGGCGCTTGTTCAGATCGGTCATCGTCGTTCCTCCTAATACAGACAGAACGTCGACTCGCCGGAGGTGTCGCTCTTTCCGGCGCCGCTGACGTTCATGTAGAAGAACGTGTGGACGTAGGCTCCGGCGCACCCGGTTGTGGAGCCGTAGAGGTACTGATACCCGGTGAGGGTGCCGCTGTCGGTCTGCAGGGCTGAGCCGGCGCGGTTGACCAGCTTCAGGGTGAAGCTCCAGTACTCGTAGAAGCCGCAGCCGTTGCTTTCCGCTTCGGCCCAGCCGATGTTGGAGGAGTCATAGCCCTGTGGGTAGTGGGCTACCGGATCGCACGCCAGCGTGCGAGTCGGCGCTGATGGGGCTACGGTGGCGAAGATCGCTGCAAGCGTGGCCACGCACGCGATTGCTGCCATCGGCGCCAGACGCCGGAACCGCGGTCGTTGTAACTGTGACATCTTTCTCGTCCCCCTTGAGTTCTCTTGATCGTGCAGCGACGGGAGCCGACGCGGGCCGACTCCCGTCGCGATTCGCGGCTACCGCGTGACGCGAGCAGACGGACGGGTCAGGGCAGACGCAGCTGCTGCTGACGCGGGCGCCTGCTCGAGGGTGAATGTCACGGTCGCTCCGTTCGAGGTCTCTGCGACCACCCCGGTGATGCGCGAAGCCGACGACTTCGCCTGGTAGAAGAACACGTTGCGGCCGAGCGTGGCCCGGTGTGTCTCGCCGTCAACGATCGCCTTGACTGCTCTGACGTTGTCGCGGGCGAATCCCCACACGATCGGGCCCCCGCCGTCGCCGGGGTCGCCGACAGTCGGGTTGACGACTTGGCCGAGCGGCAGCCGGTCGAGGCATCCGGCGGTGAAGCGGGTGAGGCCGTAGCAGACCTTCCCGCGGGTCGTCTGGTACATCCAGATCGTCCGGCCGGCTTCCCCGAGGCCGGCGAGCGGCACGCGCACGGGCCCGACCCGGTCGCCGGGGAGGAACTCGTCGGGGACGGATTCGCCGGCGGGTGCGCTCACGGACTCGATGCCGCGCTGAACGTCCGCCTGCTGTGCGTGCAAGCGCTCCTGGGCGGTCGGTTCGCCGCTGAACGCGCTGGCGGCGCCGATGGGTTCGACCAGCACGGGCGGCGTTGTAATCGTCGTCTCGCGGTTGAGAATCCCGGCGGCTCCGAGGCCGGCGACGACGCCAGTCGCAATGGTTGCGAGGATGACGGCGACGAAGCGGGACGTGCGCGTCATCCGAGAACGTCTGAGCATCTCAGCACCTCCGATCATGGCGTTGTCGTCTGGCAGGTGACGGGCGACACCCAGTCGCTGCTCGAGTTGTTGCACCACGCCGCGGCGGATGTTGCGTTCCTGTTGTCGACGAACGGGTTGTCCCAGGCATTCGGCCCGACCCAGCTGATCGTGTTAGTTCCACTCGCCTGGTAGCCGAGCCAAAAATTATAGCCGCCTGGCCGGTAGACCCGGTTCCAGTCGCGGCTGTAGTAACCGGACGTGGACGCAAGTTGCCCTGACGTCATGCCTCCGCTGTAGTACGTCGAAATCGCCGCGACGGCAACCGTCGCGGCGACGAGAGCGACCGCCGAGAAGACGAGCACGAAGAAGCCGCCGATGCGGACCCATCGCTTGATTCGCTCGACGCGGGATCGCCCGCCGATTTGAAAGCGGCCTCGCCGTCGTACGGGAATTGCCACCGTTCTCCTCCTTGTTCAGGTATCTGGGTTGGCATGACGTCGTGCTGGCTGCACGCGCTGCGGTCCTCCTTTCGCCCGTACCTCGGCCGCCTGCCGCCCGCCGACCTTGCGATGACGTAGCCGCACGCTGGCGGGCGCTCGGTCTGTATCCATGCCGCATATGTCCGGGTGTGCCCACACCTTTCAGACGCGCTCGACATCGCGCCTTCGCCGTTAGCGCGAGATCGGCTGCTGAAAGGTTTCGGGCCGACCGGACATATGTGGACGAGCGAGCCTGCGGCCCTTGCTCGCTGTCCACACTGACCGCTTGGGAAAGGAGTTCGACCTTGAGCAGGATCCGCAGGCTCACCGTCGCCGCGACGCTCACGCTTGCGCTGTTCGCGGCGCAGGCCGCAAGTGGCGCTTCGGCGCCGACGCCGACGCCGGCGCAGTTCGAGGGACAGACGATCGACCTCGCGCAGGGCTGGGGGCAGGCGCGGGCGTGCCTCGTCTACCAGCAGGCGGGTATCGTGGAGTGCTTCCGTGACCGGGCGGGGCTGCAGGCACGCGAGCAGCAGCTCGCGGCCAGCGGCGTCCTTCCGCGGGTTTCGGCGGCGGCGGCGTGTTCGAGTCCGCTGCGGCTGTCTACCGACATCTACTACGGGGGCCGCGAGCTGGCGCTGTACGACCGGGGCTACTGGCAGAACTTGAGCACGTGGAGCTTCGACAACCAGACATCCTCCTACAAGGTCGGCGGCTGCGGCGTCCACCTGGCCGACTACGCCAACGGCGGCGGCTCCTGGTATCCGGGCAACACGAGCGCCGGCTGGTGGGAGCCGTTCATGCTCTCAGGCTGGGACAACCGGATCTCGTCGGTCTACCTCCAGTAGCAGACAGCGAGACGGAGCCGGACCTCTCGATGCCGCGCAAAGCGTGCCCCGTCCGGGTGCGGCGGGACGGGGCACGTCCGCGTCGGACTGCCGAGCGGCGGGCTGGATGAGCGGACGCGGCGACGAGGTTCGCTTCCGAGGACTGTGGCAGGCGCACTACCGAGCGATCCGCGCCTACGCCCACCGCCGCTGCGCCAACCCAACCGACGCCGCCGATCTGGTCAGCGAGACATTCCTGGTTCTCTGGCGGCGGCTCGACGACGCACCCGCCGACCAGCTCGTGCTGCCCTGGCTGTACGAGGTCGCCCGCCGCATCCTCAGCAACCAGCAGCGAACACGCGCCCGCCGCCAGCAGCTGCTCGCTCGCCTGCGCGCGCTGCCGCAGCAGGCGCCCCCGACGGTCGAGGCCGCGGCCGCCGACCGCGCCGCCAGCGCGACTGTGCTGCGGGCGCTCGGGCAGCTCAACGATCGCGACCGCGAGGTGCTGCTGCTCGCGGCCTGGGATGGCCTCTCCCATGCACAAATCGCGCAAGTGCTGGGCTGCAGCGAGAACGCCGCGACGGTGCGCCTCCACCGCGCACGGCAGCGGTTGACAGAAGTTTACCGGACAGAAAACGCGCGACCCGGCCACAAGCGAAGTGATGCGGCACCTGATCTGCGGAACGAAGGGAACGACGATGAGCGGTGAACTTGACCCGTTCGAGATCCTGCATGCGGCAAACCCCGTGCAGCCGGAAACACTCCCAGGACCCGACTCGGCCGAGGCACGAGCGCAGCTCGAGCGGATCCTCACCCGCCCACGGGCGGAGCGCAGGGCGTTCCGCCGCAGCCTCGGCCGACGGGTCGTGTCCCGGCGACGGCTTCCCTACCTGATCCCGGTCGTCGCCGCGCTCACGATCGGCGCCGGCGCGGCCGCCTGGGCGCTCACCCGCGGCGCCAGCAAGCCGCTCACGATCGGCTGCTACGCCGCCCCCAGCCTCACAGCAGACACGGTCGTGATCGCCGCCGACGACCGCTCACCCGTCGAAGCCTGCCGAGCGCTCTGGCAGCAAGGCGCACTCGGACCGACCCCACCCGGCGAGCTCCGGGCCTGCATCCTTCCCTCCGGCGCGATCGGCGTCTTCCCAAACCAACGCCGCGGCGGCGACGTCTGCCAGCGGCTCGCGCTCGCCCCAGCCGCCGAACAGCAACCGCCTCCCGCCGACGCGATCGTCGAGCTGAAGAACACCCTCGTCGAGCGCTTTCTCGCCGCCGGCTGCCTCAGCCAACAGGACGCCGACACGATCGTCCGAAGGGAACTCGACCGCCGCAACCTGCGCACCTGGACTGTCCAGCCGACGGGCAGCTTCACGAGCGCCCGCCCCTGCGCCACCCTCGGCTTCGACACCGAAGCGCACGCCGTGCTCCTCATCCCAGCGCCACGCCCGTGATCGCGCCCGCATCCTGCCTGCAGCAAGCGACATCGGCGAATCGGGTCGACGCGCCAGCAACTGCGAACGGTTCTGTCGCCGCCGCACGGTCCCGCAGGGCCGCCGTTGACCCCGCGACTGTCGCGCGGGCCGATCGAAGTGCAGCCGGACGGCGGCTCGGCCCGCTCATCTGGAGCGGACAGTCTCCGAGCGGTGCCGCGCTGCAGGTCAGCAAGGACGAGCGCGGCCTCTGGCATGTCGTCTACCACGGCTTCCGCCGTTGCAGCAGCCGCACACTCGAGCTCGCGCTCGCCGAGGCAACCGCCGCCGAACCCGAAGGCAACTGGATCGCCACCGTCGAACACGCGATCACCGCAAGGACCGGATCGAGCAGCCGAGGCCCGAATGGGAGGCCGCGCCGGACAGCGGGCCGAGCATGATCCGCAGGCTCGCCTTCCGCACGGTGACACAGCACCGCCGCCGGGGAGAGCGCCACTGCGACGACGGTCATGCACGTGAAGTGACCGGCCGGGAAGACGACGGGCTGTGCCGGCCTCCCGTGGCCCGCTCCGCTATCGCAGGAAAGCTTCAAACGAGGCGATCGGATGGCGGGACGCGTGAACGGGCCGACGTCAGCCAGCCATGCGCAGACACCGCCGAAGCCCGGCCACTTGCAGACTTCGTCTGCGAATGCGCCAGCGAAACCTGCCTCGGCGTCGTCTCAATCACCCTTGCCGAGTGGGACGCCGCAACAACCCAATCCGACGACACCTATTCTATTCCGTCGTCCTCCCTGAGCATGCAGCCGCAGACGAACAAGCCGTCGTCCTGACGGCTCACTACGCCCCACATCGTCGATGCTGCTTATGCGGCGCATGCCACCCTCCCGTCTCGGACGAAGAAGTCGAGCGTCTGCCTCGTCGAGTCCGCATTGTCGCCCTCGTCGATGGACAGCCGCTCGCCGCCGGAACCCGCGTCCGCGTCCTCGATCGTGACGACGCCTCGAGAGACCAGGTCGTCGAAGTCGGAGACGGTGAAGCCCGCGTAGTCGGCGAAGTCGCTGATGTAGAAGCCGATCCGGCGCATCCGAGCCCGGAGCGTCTTCTGGCGTGTCCGGTCGGTGGTCTGCTTCTCCTGGATCAGCTCCCAAAGCTCGCGGCCTCGGCTGCAGTGAACGTCGATCTTCCCAGCATGGCCCGTGCATCTTCCCCCACGAGCCGCCGGACCACTCGAGAAGACGCTCGTGCCGGCCCGATGTCGCGGGTTCGAGTCCCGTCGCTCCTGCGATCCGGAACGGGTCCCGACTACCGGGAGCCCGCGGTCCGCACCAGGTCCGCACGGGTCCGCAAAACGGGGTGATTCGCGCCCATCCGCGACAGACGTTTTTGGCTCAACCAAGCCAAAACGCCCAGCCGCCGACCCCCTCCGGTCGGAATGGTAAGGAGGGGGTCAACGGTTCGAGTCCGTTAGAGGGCTTCACGAAAGTACCCGCAAACCCGTGACGCACTCGAAGCGACGTTCGGGGGCTCGGCGCGGGAAGAAGAGATCCTTGTCGCGGTGGCCAGCGGGCGCACCAATGCCGAGATCGCCGCCGAGCTCTTCATCAGCCTGAGCACGGTCAAGACCCACCTCGCGAGCCTGATGGCGAAGCTCGATGCGCGAAACCGGGTCGAGATCACAATGTGGGCCTACGAGACCGGGCGGATCCAGAGCTGACCGTTGCCTCGGTGTCTGCGTTCAGGCCACTGGCGCTCCACCGCAAGGTCCCCCGCCTGAGGGAGGCGGGCCTACACCGGTACGACGCTCGGGACGAGGAGCCCGTCGCGCATCGCGAGCCGGCGTTCGGCCCTGGCGGCGAGCTCTGCGTCGTGGGTCGCCACGACAACCGTCGCCCCGTGTCGAGCGGCGAGCCCCGCAAGGAGGTCGATCACCTCGCCGCCGGTGGCCGAGTCGAGATTTCCGGTCGGCTCGTCGGCGAGGATGACGCGCGGCTCGACCACGAGCGCGCGCGCGATCCCGACCCGCTGCTGCTCGCCGCCGGAGAGCTGACCTGGAAGGTGCGAGGCCCGGTCGGCCAGGCCGACCTCGTCGAGCATGGCGAGGGCGCGCTCCCGAAGCTCGGCGCGGCGCACCCGCGTGGGCGCGAGGCCAGCCTCGACGTTCTCGACTGCGGTCAGGGTCGGAATCAGGTTGAACTGCTGGAAGACGAAGCCGAAGGCGCGAAGCCGGAGCTCGGCCAGCTCCCCGTCGCCCAGCGCGCCGAGGTCGCGCCCGTCGAACAGCACCTGCCCGCCGTCCGGGCGGTCGAGGGCACCGAGGAGTTGAAGCAGTGTCGTCTTCCCCGAGCCGCTCGGCCCCTCGAGGGAGACGAACTCGCCCGGCGCGATCGTCAGATCAACGCCGTCGACGGCTCGGATCGTCGTCTCGCCGCGGTGGAAGAAGCGGGTCGCGCCGTGCAGTGCGTAGAGCGTCTCCGCCATCTACTCGACCTGCCTCAGCGCGTCGGCCGGACGCAGCCGCGCGGCGCGCAGCGCACCGGCTGCTCCGGCGAGCAGGCCGCCGACGAGGGCGAGGCCGAAACCTGCGAGCAGGATCGTGATGCCGACCGGCGCCGAGAGCGAGACCGCCTCCGATGTGGTGCGCGCCGCCTGTTCGACGCCGAGGAGGCTTCCGCCGCCGGTGGTGGAGCTGGCGGTGAGCGTCGGGCCGAAGAGCCCGACCAGGAGAGCGACGCCGACGCCGAGCGCCACGCCCAGGGCGCCTCCGAGCACACCCTGGGCGAGGGACTCGGCGGCGACCTGCCGTACGACATTGCGCTGCGTCCAGCCAAGCGCCTTCAGCGTGCCGAGCTCCCGGACCCGCTTGCCGACGGAGGAGAGCGCAAGCAGCGCGGCAAGCAGGAAGGCCGCTGCCGCGGCCACGATCGAGAGCGCGAGGCCGAGGCTGTGCGAGAGGTTGGCGGCATCGACGAGCGAGCCGCTGATCGTGCCGGCGACCTGCTTGGCGCTCGCGACCTCGGCCTGCGAGTACGCCGCCTGGATGCGCTCCTCGACGCTGGCCACGGAGGCGCTGTCGCCGGCACGCACGAGCACGACGTTGACGAGGTTCTTCTGGTCAGAGAGCTTCTGGAGCTGCGCGAGCGGCAGATAGACGTCGACACCCTGGCCGCCGAGCGGCGGGTTGACGAGTCCGACGACCGTGAACGCCGTGCCGTTCAGGTTGAGCTTCGCGCCGACGTTCAGCGACTTCCGCGCCGCGTAGGTGGCGGAGACCAGGGCCTCGCGGCCGCCGGCCAGGAAGCGGCCCGCGCTCACCTGAGCAGCCGTCACCAGCCCCATCGTCGCGTCGCCCAACTGCACGCCGCCGATCGTGTACGACTCGCTCTTGATGTCGGTCTGCGGCGGGTCGAGCACCTGCCGGAGGGTCTCGCGCGGCGTGGTGATCGTTGCGCGGAAGCGCTGCATGCGCTCGGGGAGACACTGCGCGAATGCGGCGCGGTCGCCCCCGCCCTGCCGGCCACCGAGGCTGCCGCCCTGGTCCTGGCTTGGAGCCCCGGCGCCGAGCTCCTCGAGACAGGCCCGGATCGCCGCCTGCTCCGCCGCGGTCGGCGGGGCGATCGCCCGGTTCACGTCGATCCGGTCGCCGCCCGTCTGGATGCTCGCGACGATCTTCGGCACCTTCCCCTCCTGATGCACGGCCTGGAGGGTCAGGCCGGCGGACACCGCGGCCACGCCGTCCACTGCAGCGATCTCGTTCGCCTGCGCCTGCGCGAACGTCAGCTGCGTGCCGGGCAGGAAGAAGTCGTGCACGAACGGCGTTCCGGCCTTGCCGAGCTTGGAGAGGTCGGTGATGACGGCCCGGTTCGCCTCGACGACGTCGCGGCCGCCGCCCCCGCCGAAGGGCCCGCCGCCCGCGTCCTGGGCGGCCGTGCGCGTCACCGTCAAGTCCGTGCCGATCCCGGCAAGCGGGTCGAGCGTCGCGCTCTGCGCCTCGTCGAGCCCCTTCGAGAGGCTCGAGATCACGATCACGAGCGCCACGCCGAGCGCGAACCCGAGCAGGGTGACGATCGTCCGCCCCCTTCGGCGCAGAAGCTCGCTCCTCAGGTAGCCGAGGTAGAACATCTGCGGGGGATCAAAGCAGCCGCGTCTAAGACCCGGCTAAGAACGCCGGCCGCTCCGAGCTGCCTCTACGCGAACTGCGTCCAGAGCGCGGCGAGCACTGCGCCCACGAGTACCCAGCCGACCGATAGGTGCCGAACGAACATGCCCGCTCCTCCCCCGACTTCCGAACGCAAGCAACTCACACGCCGTGCGGCATGTCAAACCGTGCGGGGCACCTTGCGCAGGTAGAGCAGGTCGTACAGCAGCGCCGCGGCCGCGGCGCCTGCGAGCGGGCCGACGTAGTAGAGCCAACCGTCGCTCCAGACGTTCTCCACGAGCTGCGGCCCGAACGCGCGCGCAGGGTTCATCGCGGCGCCGGTGAGCGGGCCGCCGATCAGAACGTCGAGCGTGATCGTGAACCCGATCGCGAGGCCGGCGATCGGACGGTGTGTGCTCTTCGGGTCGGCCACGACGCCAAAGATCACCCAGACGAGGAAGAACGTCAGGACGGCCTCGAGCACGAGCCCACCGAACGTGCTCATGCTGGAGTTGAGCGTCGGAACGCCGCCCGACAGGTCGGCCGCATCCGGGAAGACGACCCGGAGCAGAAGCGCCGCGATCACCGCGCCGAGCAGCTGCGCACACCAGTGGACGACTGCGTTTGCCGCCGAGAGGCGCCGCGTGACGAGGAAGCCGAACGTGACCGCCGGGTTGAAGTGGCCGCCCGAGATGTGCCCGGCCGCCGCGACCATCACGCCGACCACGAGGCCGTACGCGAGCGCGATGCCGACGAGGCCCGACTGCGCCGAGACCATGATCGAGCCCACGACGACGAAGACCAGCGCAAAGGTCCCGACGAACTCGGCGGCGAAACGCCGGACGGCCTCACTCTCCATGATCGGAAGCGTACGAGCGGCGCCGGACGGCGCCTGGGCCCTCGCGGAGGAGCTAGGACGAAGCGACGGCGCTCGCGTCGCCGGCAGGCACCGGCTCCGGCAGCCCGAGCCCCTCCGCGATGCGGCGCCCGAGCTCCGAGTCGCAGCGGGCGAAGTGCTCGACCATCCGCTCCTGGATGTGACGCTCGCACTGGCCGAGCAGGTCGACGAGGTTGAGCACGAGGTCCTCCCGCTCCGAGTCCGGCATCGTCCGGTAGCGCTCGCCGGCCTGGCCGTAGTCGTTCGTCCGCGGGATCGTGCCCCGCGTCAGGCGGCCGCTGATCTCCGGCTCGTAGTCGGGACCCGAGCGCGGAGCCTCCGCGAGCCCGCCGGTCGAGCTCGGCTCGTAGTTCACGTGCGGGTTCTCGCCGGCGCCGTCCACCTGGTAGGCCATCTGCCCGTCACGCTGGTTCGTGCTCGGAGGCGCGAGCGGCTGGTTGATCGGGAGCTGGAGGTAGTTCGGGCCGACGCGGTAGCGCTGCGTGTCCGAGTACGAGAAGGTGCGCCCGACGAGCATCTTGTCGTCGGAGAAGTCGAGCCCGTCGACGAGCACGCCGGTCCCGAACGCGACCTGCTCGTTCTCGGCGAAGACGTTCGAGACGTTGCGGTCGAGCGTCATCATCCCGACCGGCCGCAGCGGGAACTCGTCCTCCGGCCACACTTTCGTGTCGTCGAGCGGGTCGAAGTCGAGCTCGGGGTGCTCGTCGTCGCTCATGATCTGAACGCAGAACTCCCAGCGCGGATGCTCGCCACGCTCGATCGCCTCGTGCGCGTCCTTGCTCGCGCTGCCGAGCTCGGTCGCCTGGATCTCGTTCGCCTGCGCCTGGGTCAGTGACTCGATTCCCTGCTGCGTCTTCCAGTGGTACTTGACGAGCACGCCCTCGCCGGCGGCGTTCACCATCCGGTAGGTGTTGACGCCGAAGCCGTCCATGTGGCGGTAGCTCTTCGGGATCCCGCGCGGGCTGAAGAGCCAGGTGAGCATGTGCATCGACTCCGGGGTCATGCTCATGAAGTCGAAGATCCGGTTCGGCTCCTGCCGGAACGTGACGGGGTCGGGCTTGAGCGAGTGGATCACGTCGGGGAACTTGATCGCATCGCGGATGAAGAACACCGGCAGGTTGTTGCCGACCAGGTCCCAGTTGCCGTCCTCGGTCTTGAGCTTGACGGCGAAGCCGCGCGGGTCGCGTGCGACCTCGGAGGAGTCGCGGCCGCCGATCACAGTCGAGAAGCGCACGACCACGGGGGTGCGCTTGCCGCGCTCCTGGAAGAGCTTCGCGCGCGTGTAGCGGGAGGCGGGCTCGTCGCCGATCGTCCCGTAGGCCTCGAAGTGACCGTGCGCGACGAAACCGCGGGCATGCACGACGCGCTCCGGGATCCGCTCCCGGTCGAAGTGGCTGATCTTCTCGAGGAAGTGGTAGTTCTCGAGCGTCGCGGGGCCGCGCTCGCCCACCGTGCGCTGATGCTGGTTGTCGTGGACGGGATGGCCCTGCCGCGTCGTCAGGGAGCGTGAGCGCTTGTCGCCGGACATCTGTTCCTCCTCGGCCTCGGAGCTCGTTCTGATCTCGATCGAGTCTAGAGTAGCGCCCGAGGCTCGCTCCGCCGGCAGCGAGGCGGCTCCGGATGGCATCCCTCGCTTCAGGGATCGCGCGGGGCTGCCGATACACGCGCCGTGGTCGTCGACGCCGCCAGCAGGGCCTCCGTGCCCGCGCCAGTCCTCTCTGCGCTCGCGCGCCTCGCCGCGATCCCCGCGCGCTGGGCGCTGGCGGGCATCGTGACGGTCAGCTTCGGCGCGCGCGCTCTGCTCTCGCTCGCGCACGTGACGCCCACGTACCTGCCGGACGAGTACATCTACTCGGAGCTCGCGCGTTCCTTCGCGACGAGCGGCCGGCCGCTGATCCGCGGCGAGCTCGTCAGCTTCCCGGCGCTGCTCGAGCCGCTGCTCGCGGCCCCGTTCTGGCTCGGAGGGAACGTGGAGCTCGCCTACCGGCTGACGCTTGGCCTGCACGCGCTCACGATGTCGCTCGCCGCCGTGCCGGCCTACCTCCTCTGCCGGCGGCTCGGGCTCGGCAAGTGGCTGGGAGTCACCTCCGGAGCGATCGCCGTCTCGTTCCCCGCGCTCGTGTTCTCCTCGTACGTGACGGCGGACGCCGTCGCCTACCCGCTCGCCCTGACGGCCGTATGGCTCGGCGTTCGCGCGCTGGACGTGCCGACCGCGCGCGCCCAGCTTGCGTTCCTCGGGGCCGCCGGCCTGACGACGTTCGCGCGGGTCCAGTACGTCGTCCTCCCCGTCGCCTTCCTCGCCGCGGCGCTCGTCGTCGAGCGGGGGCGCGTGCGCGCCGCGGCTCGGCTGCTCCGGCCCACGCTCCTCCTGCTCGCCGTGCCCGTGGCTGCGGTCGCCGTGTTCGGCGTCCACCGCGTGCTCGGGTACTACGCGGGCGTCACCGACCTGCCGGTCGGCCCGCTCGGGTTCGCCCGCGCGCTCGCCACGCAGGCGATGGGCCTCCCGTACGCCGCGGGCTTCGTGCTCCTGCCCGGCGCGCTCGTCGCGCTCGCGCTCGGCGTCGCGCGCCCACGCGCTCGGGCCGAGGCCGCCTTCGCCGGAATGGCCACCGTGCTCGCCGGCTCGCTGCTCGCGGAGGCCGCGCTCGTCGCCGGCTACGTCGACCCGCACCGCTTCATGGAACGCTACCTGATCGCCTTGCCGCCGCTCGCCGTACCGGCCTTCGGGCTCTGGCTCAAGCGGGGCGCGCCGGGCCAGCTCGCAATCGGCCTGTTCTCGCTCGGGTTCCTCCTGCTGTCGGTGCGCGTGCCGCTCTCGGGCTACGGGGTCGCCGAGAACAAGATCGACTCGCCGTTCCTGCAGGCCTTCTACCGCCTCGAGCGGCTCGCGGGCACCGGAGACGGCGCCTTCATCGTCGCGCTCGTCGCGCTCGGCTTCTGCGGGCTGGCGGCGGCGGTCGCGTTCCGGCCCCGGCAGCTCGCGCCCGTCGCGCTCGCGCTGACGTTCGCCGCCGGCGCGCTCGCCTCGGCGGGGGCGCACGCCCAAGACCACGAGATCGCGCGCCGGACAGCGCTCACCTACCTCACGGACAACCCGAGCTGGATCGACGAGGGGCCGCTGCGAGACGTCGCGCTGCTCCTCACGCCCGGCACGCCGCGCGCGCTCGGCTTCGAGCAGCTCTTCTGGAACCGCTCGATCCGGACAGTGCTCCAGATGCGGCACGCCGCGCCCGTGGACACGTTCCGCTCGCACCGGACACGGATCGCGGCCGACGGGACACTGCTCGCCGCGGGCAAGGCCGTGCAGCAGCCGCTGCTCGTCTCCCAGTACGCAGCGACCGTGACGCTACAGAACGCCGAGCGGGTGAGCGGCGGCGTCACCTACGACCTCTGGCGGCCGGTCGGGACGCCGCGGATCTCGACGCTCGCCGAGGGCCGCTACTTCGACGGCTGGCTCGCCCTCGACGCGACGGTCACCGTCTGGCCCGACGAGACGGGCCGCGCGGAGGGGACGCTGACGCTCTCCTTCGGGCTGCCCGAAACGGTGCGGGCGATCCCGGTCACGCTCTCCGGGCCCGGCTACCGAAAGACGTTCACGCTCGCACGCGGCCTTCCCGCCGTCGTCCACGTCCCGGTCTCCAGCTCGAAGGCGTTCCGGCTGAAGATCGTCTCGAAGCAGCCGCTGATCCTGCCGGACGGCCGCTACGTCTCGATCCGTGCGCTGCCGCCGGTCTTCGACCGGGCCGTCGGCGAGCCGGCCACGTCGGACGCCTAGACGCAGTCCTTCAGCGCTTGGGCCTCCGGGAGGCCCTCGAGCTTCTTCAGCGTGTTGTTCTCGATCTGGCGGATCCGCTCGCGCGTGACGCCGAACGCGCGCCCGACCTCTTCCAGCGTGCACGGCTGCGCGCCGGAGAGACCAAAGCGGAGCTCGATCACCTTGCGCTCCCGCTCGGGCAGCGACGCGAGCGCATTCTCGATGTCCTCGCGCCGCAGCGAGAGCGAGGCCGTGTCGAACGGCGACTCCGCCTGCTCGTCGGGAACGAAGTCGCCGAGCGACGACTCCTCCTCCTCGCCGATCGGCTTCTCGAGCGAGATGGGCAGCTGCGACATGCGCAGGATCTCCCGCACCTCGTCGGTCGTGATGTCGAGCTCGTCGGCGATCTCCTCCGGCCTCGGCTCGCGGCCGAGACGCTGGACGAGCTGCCGCTCGATGTGCACGACCTTGTTCAGCTTCTCGACCATGTGCACCGGGATCCGGATCGTGCGCGCCTTGTCGGCGATCGCGCGAGTGACGGCCTGCCGGATCCACCACGTCGCGTAGGTGGAGAACTTGTAGCCCTTGCGGTAGTCGAACTTCTCGACCGCGCGGATGAGCCCGAGCGAGCCCTCCTGGATGAGGTCGAGGAACGAGAGGCCACGGCCGAGGTAGCTCTTGGCGATCGAGACGACGAGGCGCAGGTTCGCCTCGATCATCTGCGCCTTTGCGAGCATGTCGCCGCGCTCGATCCGCTTGGCCAGGGTGACCTCCTGGTCTGCTGTGAGCAACGGGACCTTGCCGATCTCGCGCAGGTAGAGCCGCAGGGAGTCGAGCGAGGGCTCGACGGTGAGGTCGAGCTTCGGCGGCGTCTTCTCGTCCTCGGCGAGCGCCGGCTGCTCGTGGGGCGGGCTCTTATGCTGCTCACCCTCGACGAGCTCGATCGAGTGGTCGATCAGGTACGTGTAGAAGTCCTCGACCTGCTCCTTCGTGAGCTCGACCTCCTCGAGGCCGGTGACGATCTCGTCGTAGCTCAGGAAGCCCTTCTCCTGGCCCTGTTCGACGAGCTTGTGGAGTTCCTCGATGTCCGGGAGAGCAATGTCGACGGAGAGCATGGACCTCGGCTTTCTGCTCGCTGGTTGACTCTGACCCCTACCTGAACACACAAAGAGCCGGTCCGTGCCGCCCCCGGCTCTACCCGTCAGGCGCCGGATACTACAACGGAAACCCGCGCTTGGGAACACGTCTTTGGGTCAGTCCCGGCTGCCTCCGGCGGGGGATCTTCAACGGGCGGGGCGCAGTTCGCCGACGATCTCGCCCCGGCTGTTCTCGACACCGACAACGCCGAGACCGGGCGCCTCATAGCCAAGGCGAGCGAGAAATGCCCCCAGTGCAGGGCGAACAGCGCGGGTCTCCCCGTCCTCGACCTTGAGCGCAATCCCGATCCGGTCCGGCGACCCGGCGCAGAGGAGTCCCTCGGCGCCGCCCTTTGCCCACCAGCCCGGGAGCGCACGCATGAGCATCGAGTCGGCCGCGAGTGGTCCCCGGATCAGATCGGGGTGGGCGGCCATCGCCGCGACGGCACGCGGGCCGCCGTCGAGCCAGGGCAACCGGGCGAAGGCGTGGGCTGCGCGGTCGAGCGGGAGCGCAAAGGTGAGAACGCCGCAGCCGTCCACTCCGGTCGGGATCTCCGCGGGAGGGACCTCGGCGGCTGCGGAGACCTCCGCGAGGCACGCGTCCTGCACCGGATGGCCCGCGAGCCGGTACCCGGCGCTCTCCCAGCCGTGCGCCCGGCAGAGGGCCAGCATCCCGGCGTGCTTGCCCGAGCAGTTGTGCTCGAGCGGCGTCGGGTCGGGCCCGCACTCGAGCTCGTCCTCGCGGGCCGGGGCCTTTGCCAGCAGGCTGCGCACCGCGGCGAGCTGCTCGGGGCGCGCGAGATGCGACGCGCAGGCGATCGCGATCTCCTCGCCGACGAGATCGCGACGGGCACGCAGCAGCGGCAGCGCCTGGAACGGCTTCGCGCTCGAACGCAGGTGGGCAACCAGGTTCGGATCGCCTGCGGCCGCGACGATCGCCCCGTCGCGGACGGCGACTGCGTGGACGCGATGGGTGGCCTCGACGACGCCTCCCCGGGTGGCGACTACGCTGATGGGGTCCACGACCGGGAGCCTACGTGCCGGAACTTCCAGAGGTCGAAGCGTGGGTGCGAGAGCTCGACGCGCTCGTCTCTCGCGCGCCCGTCGAGCAGGCGGGGCCGGCCCACATCGCGACGCTGAAGACGTTCGACCCGCCGCTCTCCGCCCTGGCGGGCAGGCGGCTCGCCGGCGCACGGCGGCGCGGCAAGCGGATCCTCTTCCCGACCGACGACGCCGGGCTCGTGCTCGTCGTCCACCTGATGAGCGCGGGGCGACCGCGTTACCTGCCCCCGGGGGCGAAGGGGCCGAAGTCACCCGCATTCCGGTTGCGCTTCGCCGACGGCGCCGAGCTCGTGCTGACGGAGACGGGCAAGCGCAAGCGCGCCGGGGTCTGGCTGCTGACCCCGGAGGCGGCGGAGGCCGACCTCGCCCACCTCGGGCCGGACGCGCTCGACGTGGACGCCTCCGCACTGGCGGAGATCCTCGGTCGCGAGGCGCGGCAGCTCCATCCGCTCCTGCGCGACCAGCGAGTCATCGCCGGCATCGGCCGGGCACATGCGAACGAGATCCTCCACCGCGCCCGGCTCTCTCCGTTCCAGCTCTCGACCCGCCTCGAGCGCGAGGGCGTCGAACGGATCGCGGCCGCGATCCGGGCCGACCTCGAGCGTGCGCTCGCGCTGCGGGAGGCCGGCAAAGGCGACGCCGACGTCTACCGCATTCACCGCCGGCTCGGCGAGCCGTGCCCGGACTGTGCGACGCCGATCGCGCGCGTGGACTACGAGGAGCACACGGTCTACTACTGCCCGTCTTGCCAGACCGGCGGCAAGGTACTCAAAGACCGACGGCTCTCGCGCCTGCTGCGCTAGCGTAACCGCATGGCCAAGTCGAGCAGCCTGCCCCCGTCCGACGTCCAAGCCGCCTCACCGGAGATCGGCCTCGCCCTTTCGCGGGCCGGTGTGACCGGTGTCACGAAGGCGATCCGCATCCTCGGCGGCGACGGCATCGAGCGGCTGATCCACGCCGAGATCGAGTGCACCGTGGATCTCGACCGCGGCCAGAAAGGCGTGCACATGTCGCGCTTCCCCGAACTGTTCGAGGAGGCGATCGAGGAGGTCGTGATCACCGAGGCGCTGCTCGTCGAGGCGCTCGCCGAGCACATCGCGCGCCACATCGTCCACCGCCAGGAGGCGCTGCGCGCGGAGGTGAAGATCGTGGCGCGCTATCCGATCGAACGGCGAACGCCGGTCACCGGCCTCGCCACGCAGGAGGTCTTCGCGTTGATCGGGATCGCCGCTGCGAGCGAGCGCGCGGTGCGCCGGATCGTCGGTGTCGAGGCAGTCGGGATCAACGCCTGCCCGTGCGCGCAGGGACTCGTCCGTGGCCGGGCCAGCGAGCGACTGCTCGAGGCAGGATTTGCCGACACCGACGTCGAGCGGATCCTCGAGCTCGTCCCACTCGCGACGCACAACCAGCGCGGACGCGGGACGCTTCTGGTCGGCAGCGAGCGGCCGCTCAACGCCTTCGACCTCCTCCGCATCGTCGAGGGCTCGATGAGTGCGCCGATCTACGAGCTGCTGAAGCGTCCCGACGAGCTCTTCGTCGTCGAGCAGGCTCACCTGCATCCGCGCTTCGTCGAGGACTCCGTGCGGGTCTCGCTCGGCACCGCTCTCGAATCCCTCGGGGAGCTCGGCGACGACGACTTCCTCCTTGCCCGGCAGGTCAACCTCGAGACGATCCACGCCCATGACGTGCTCGCCGAGCGGCACGGCACGGTCGGGGAGTTGCGCGCCGAGCTGGCGACGGGCGTCCCGGCCGAGCGCCACACGGCGCTCGCCGACTGGCTCGCCCGCTAGCGCCGCCCGAACGAGAAGCGGCTCTCCGTGCCCGCCCGCAGCCGGCGGATGTTCGTCTTGTGGAGCAGGAGCACGGCCACGGCCGCGGCCGCACCGAACACGATAACCGGCCACGGCTCCCCGTACAGCCAGGCAAGCAGCGGCAGCGAGCCCGCGGCGAGGATCGAGGAGACCGACGCGTAGCGGAGCAGCAAGAAGAGCGCGATCCAGACCCCGAGCGACGAGGTGGCGACGAGCGGGGCCACGGCGAAGAACGTGCCGCCGGCCGCGGCGACCGTCTTGCCGCCCTTGCGGAGGCCGAAGAAGAGGGGCCGCCAGTGGCCCGCCATCGCCGCCCCGCCCGCCAGACAGCCGACGAGGTCGCCGGAGACGAGCACGCCGACGAGCGCAGGCACGAACCCCTTCGCCATGTCGAGCAGCACGATCGGGATCCCGTACCAGCGCCCGTAGGCGCGCCAGACGTTCGTCGCGCCGATGTTTCCGCTGCCGACCGCGCGCACGTCCTCGCCGCGCGCGAGACGCACGACCAGATAGCCGAACGGAACCGAGCCGAGCAGGTACCCGGCGAGAACGACGAGCGCCTCGGTCATGTCGGCCGGCTACGCAGACGGGATCCGGTACTGCTCGACCCAGGCGCTGACGACGGCCCAGTCGAGGTTTCCCAGGAACGCGTCGATGTAGGCCGCACGGTCGGTCTGGAAGTCGAGGAAGTACGCGTGCTCGTAGACGTCGAGCGCGACGAGCGGAGTCGCGTTCCAGACCGGGAAGGTGTTCTGGGCGTCCCCGACGTAGTTGAAGAGACGCCGCTCATCCCAGTCGTAGGCCGTCCACGCCCACCCGCGCGCCGCCATGCCGGTCGCCTTGAGATCTGCCCGCCACGCCTCGACCGAGCCGAAGTCGCGCGCGATCAACGCGCCGGCCGCGCCGGTAGGGTCGCCGCCGCCGCCGCCGAGGTGCTCGAAGTAGACCTCGTGGTTCTTGATCCCCCCGATCGCGAAGGTGAGATCGACTTTCAGCGCGCGCAGCTCCGAGTACGTCTGGTTCGCCGATGCGAGGTCGGCGGTCTCGAGCCTGCCGAGGATCTCGTTTCGCTTGCCGACGTAGCCCTGGTAGAGCTTGTAGTGGGCCTCGATCGTCGCGCGGGAGATGCCGTCGAGCTCCAGCAGGCTCGGCTTCAGCGCGCGGGGCTTGATCTCCTCGTAGCTCATCTCGTTCTGGCTCCTCCGGCTCGACGGGACGCGGCGCAGCATATTCTTATTGATCTGACCGAAACGGGAGGGAGACCCGAACATGCCGTACACGCTGCCCGACCTGCCGTACGACTTCGCAGCCCTGGAGCCGCACATCGACGAGCAGACGATGCGGATCCACCACGGCAAGCACCACCAGGCCTACGTTGACAACGCCAACAAGGCGTTGGAGGGCACCGAATGGGCCGACCAGCCGGTCGAGGAAGTGCTGCGGAACCTGAGCGCGCTCCCGGCCGACAAGCAGGGCCCGGTGCGCAACAACGCAGGCGGCCACGCGAACCACTCGCTCTTCTGGGAGATCATGAGCCCTGCGGGCGGCGGGGAGCCCTCGGGCGCGCTCGCCGACGCTCTCGCTGGCGCCTTCGGCTCGTTCGACGACTTCAAGACGACGATCTCGCAGAACGGGATGACCCGCTTCGGCTCCGGCTGGAGTTGGCTCGCGTGGGACGGCTCGGGCCTGAAGGCCTACTCGACGGCGAACCAGGATTCTCCCCTCTCCGAGGGCCACGTGCCCCTGCTCGGCGTGGACGTCTGGGAGCACGCCTACTACCTCCGCTACCAGAACCGGCGCGCGGACTACCTCGCCGCGTGGTGGAACGTCGTGAGCTGGGAAGCCGTCGCGGAGCGGTTCGAGGCCGCGCGGGGATAGGCGCTCAGGGGCAACCTGCCCTGACCGTGGGCGGCGCGACGCTGCTGCAAACCGGCCCGCCCGGCGGAGCGTAGGCCACTACGTGGAGGCGGCATGGGTTCTCACGTCCTTGCCAGCGGCCGACCGAGCGGCGACGATGGCGGCCGTGGACGATGAGGTGACCGATGGGCAGCTGATCGAGCGGATCGCGGACCGTCAGCGCGCCGCCTTCGACGAGCTCTACCGCCGTTACGCGCGGGCAGTGCTCGGGCTCGCGCTGCGCCGGCTCGGCGACCGCGGCCGCGCCGAGGACGCCGTGCAGGAGGCCTTCGCCGCGATCTGGCGGTCGGCCGGCAGCTACCGCCGCGAGCGGGGCACCGGCGCGGCCTGGCTCTACGCGATCGCGCGCAACGCGATCGTGGACGGGCTGCGCCGCACGCCGGAGCCGACGGCGGACGCGCCCGAGCTGCCGTCAGGCGATGCCGGCCCGCCGGAAGAGGCCGAGGCTGCATGGCTCGCCTGGCGCGTCCACCGGGCGCTCGAGCAGCTGCCCGAGCACGAGCGGCCCGTGATCGAGCTCGCCTACTACGGGGGGCTCTCGCAGAGCGAAGTGGCGGAGTTCCTGCGCGTGCCTCTCGGTACCGTCAAGACGCGGACGCGCAGCGCCCTGCAGCGTCTCGCCGGCGCGCTGGAAGGGGAGCTCAGGTGAGCGGACCCGACTTCGACGAGCTGGTTGGCGGCATGGAGCTCGCTCCGGGGGAGCGCGAGCGGCTGCGTCGTGCCCACGATCTCCTGCTCGCGGCCGGACCGCCGCCCGAGCTCCCGGCGGAGCTGTGGCAGCCGCCTCCCGAGAAGCCCGTCAGCGCGTTTCCGTTCTTTCCAAAGCGCCGGCACGCCGCGCTCGTTGCGCTGGCCGCGGCGCTCGCGCTCGTCGCCTTCGGCGGCGGCTACCTGGCAGGCGACCGGACGACCGGGCTGAACACCGACCGCGTCGTCCAGATGTTCGGCACCGAGGGCGCCGTCGGCGCGCGGGCCTCGCTCGAGCTGTTCGAGGCTGACGCGAGCGGCAACTGGCCGCTGCTGATGACGATCCGGGGCCTCGAGCCGCTTCCCGCCGGCGCGACCTACGAGCTGTGGCTGACGTCCGGCGGCAAGCAGGCCAAGCTCTGCGGCGTCTTCACCGTGCACGGCGGGGCGACGGAGGTCTGGATGAACGCGCCCTGGAAGCTGAAGCGCTTCGACGGCTGGATCGTCACCCGGACCGGCGCGACCGAGCCGCTGCTCGCGACCTAGGGCTCAGGGCGCCGTGCGGTCGTTCGCCACGAAGGCGGCGTGCGTGACCGGCATGTGCTCTGCGAAGAGCCGCTCCACGGCGTCGGCATAGCGGCGGATCTCACGCTGCGCGGTGTCGGCCGCGCGCAGCGAGACGAAGTTCATGACCGAGCGTGCGTTCACCGTCCAGTAGAACTCGGTATAGGCCCCGACGGGGATCACAGCCCGGGCCAGCTCGCGCGCAACGCCGGCCTCGACGAGCCGCTCGTACGTCGCATACGCCACGTCGTAGACGGCCTGGAGCTCCTCGCGCGTCCGCTCGGCGAGCTCCGCGTCGACCGGCTCGAAGGAGTAGGCGCCCGGCTTGCCGACCTGCGAGCGCACGTCGTTCGCCTCGGGGACGTAGAACTCGTCGGTCGCCTTCGCATACCTCATGGAGAACTCGTTGAACGAGCCGATGCGATGTCTGAACCATTCGCGCGCGACGAAGAGCGGGCAGCGGATGTGGAAGCGGAAGGCGTTGTGCTCGAACGGCGTGTTCCCGCTCCAGACCGGGTAGCCGTTCCGCCGGACGTACAGCGTGCTGTTCGGCACTTCCACGCAGTGGATACAGCCGTCGTAGAGCTCGACGCCCATGTGGTTATCGGCCTGCTCGCGCGTCCGGCAGAGCGCAGGCTGTGAGTTCCGTGGGTTGTAGATCGTCACGCGCCACCGAGGCTTCGAGCCGTAGTGGCCGTCTCCAGGGCCGAACGCGTGCGGGCGAACGGTCGCACTTCTCCCGATCTTCAGGGCGAGCACCTGCACCGAATCGGCGAGCCGCTTGCTGGTTGTGTAGTAGCTCTGCCGTTCGGCCCGCCCGGGCCGCTCGAGCCTCGATCCATCCGACTCTAGGAGACCGGCGAAGAGATCCTCGAGCAGGTCGGGAGTCAGCTCGAGGAGGAAGCTCGGGATGACCTTCTCCTTGTCGGCGTAGCAACGCGCGAAGTACTGCCTCAGCTCCGACCCAACCGGGAGGGCAAGATGGCGGTTCTTCCACTCCCGCACCTCGAGCCCGGCCTCAAGTGCAACACGCCGAAGGAAGGAAATCTCACGCTCTTTCCGGAGGTTGAACTCGATGTGGCTCGAGGCTGCGAGGTTCCCGTCTCCGATGAAGAAGCCGATGAGCTGGAGCAGCGGCCTTGCCGGAAACCATGTGCCGTCGAAGTGGAATCGCTCGATCCGTTCGCCGCCCCAGCTCGCGGTCGTGGTGTGGCGGTGTGGCTTCCACAGCACCGAGTGCGCGGGACTGAGCCGAAAGCTCGGCCGACGCCTGCCGTCCCTCGTCGTAAGCGTCGAGGCGAAGACGTTGTGGTCAGGGGTCACGAGCAAGTCGATGCTCATCCCCTTGAATCCGATCATGTGCCCGCGGAACTCCTTGCGAACCAGGCGAAGGGCAGGCTGGTACTCGAGCCGGCCTCCCCGCGAGCGCGTGGCAAACAGCTCCTCGCCGGTCACGTTGGGCCAGGCCTTCCAGCCCGTCGCCGTCAGCACCTCCGTCGCATCGTCGTAGCAGCCGTGCCGGTCTCGCATCAGGAAGCCGACGAGGCCGATGTCGCTCTCGTCCAGCTCGTCCTTGCGGCGGGCGAAGCTGACGCGCGCGGCGTTGACGACCGAGAGGTCGCTCGCCATCGCGTCGTCGAGCCGGACGAAGCCGTGGTCGAGGACGCGGATGGTGTCGCCGGGAAGTGCCGCTGCCATCGGAGCCACTCTAACGAGGCTCCCTGTCGGAGCCTCTAAGGGCGCCGGAACGAGAGCACGCGCGCCGTCCAGGCGCCGCGCGGAGCCTCGATCTCGACGGTGTCGCCGACGACGGACCCGAGCAGCGCCCGGCCGAGCGGGGAGTCCGGCGAGACGCCGCCGACGCTCGAGATCTCGATCTCCAGCCGGTCGCCGGCCTCATCCTCGATCTCGACGAGCGAGCCGACCTCGACCTTGCCGCTCGCGGCGGCCACGTCCTCGTCGACGACCACCGCGTTGTGCAGGCGGCCGCGCAAGATCGTGATCCGGCGCTCGAGCAGGCCCTGCTCGTTCTTCGCCGCGTGATACTCGAAGTTCTCCGAGAGGTCGCCGAACTCGCGCGCGGTCTTGATCGCGAGCACGGCCGCCTTGCGGCGCGGCCCTTCGAGCTCGCTCAGCTCGACCTCGAGGGCGGCCTTCTGGGCCGCCGTCAGGTGCTCCACCCGTTCGCTCATCCGCGTAGTGTGCCGACGCCGGCGCCTTCTCGGCGTCTCTGTGCCAAGATCGGCGGCGAGCCCAGCGTGCCCTACCGAGGAGCTGATCGATGGCCAGCGTCGCCGACCACATGTCCAGCAACGTCCTCACCGTTCCACCCGACGCGACCGTGGCCGACGCCGCGCGTCGCATGGCCGAGCGCAGCGTCGGCGCGGTTCTCATTCTCGACGGCTCGCGCCTGCTCGGGATCTTCACCGAGCGGGATGTCCTGAAGATCGTCGCTGCAGGCCTCGAAGCGGGTCACACGATGCCGGTCTCGTCGTTGATGACGCGCTACCCCGAGACGGTCAAGCCTGCGAACACGACCGAGGAGGCCGCGGCGCTGATGGTTCACGGAGGCTTCCGGCACCTGCCCGTCGTCGCCGAGGGCGCGGTCGTCGGCATCGTCTCGCTGCGCGACCTGATGCGGTTCGAGCTCGCAAACAGGGCGCAGGGGGCCTAGGCCGACAGCCGGGCCGGTACTCTCCGCGCATGCTCCGCCTGCGCCGCTCCCTCGCCTGCCGCGTCTTCGGTCACAGGTTGCCGCGCAGCAAGCGACCGTTCTTCCTGACGGAGCTTTTCCAGCGCTGCGAGCGCTGCGGCGAGCGCGTGCGCGCGAAGTACCGTTAGCCGAGTGCGAGCGCGGCCGATGCCGCGGCCGCCGCAGCAAGCTCGGCCGCGCGGGCGACACGCTCGTCGCCCGGCGACCCTTCGAGGTTGATGCGCACGAGCAGCGCCGAGGAGGCCGCCGCGGCGGCGGCGAGCGCCGCGCCCGCAGCTGCGTCACCGCGCAGGTTCGGGTTTCCCTCGGCGGCGAGCCGTGCTGCAAGCTCAGCCGTCTCGGCCGCGAGCTCGGCGACCCGCAGCGGGATCGCGGCAATCGGGCCAGGGTCGCGGTCGTGCAGGAAGCGCGCGTAGGCGGCCGCGTCCTCGTCGCCGAGCTGTGTCGCCTGCGCGCGCAGCTCGGCAGCGCGCGCGGCCGCGGCCTCCTCGCCGGCGGCGAACCGTGCCGCCATCTCGGTCAGGCCCGCTGCAAGTGCGACGGCGAGAGCCGACACCGCGCCACCGCCGGGAGCGGGCGTGCGTGCGGCGACGGCGTCGAGCAGGCCGGCGACGGAGAGGCTCGCGAGGCTGTCAGAAGAGGCCAATGGTCCAGCCGTGCTCGTCGATGTCGATGTCGAAGGCCGCCGGTGAGGTGCCGAGCCCGGGCATCGTCTGCATGTCCCCGCAGAGCGCGACGAGCCAGCCCGCACCGGTGTACGGGCGCAGGTCGCGGACGACGACGCTGAAGCCGGTCGGCGCGTTCTCGAGCGCCGGGTCGTGCGAGAGCGAGAGGTGCGTCTTCGCCATGCAGATCGGCAGCCCGTCGAGCCCGGCCCGCGTGAACTGATCGATCTTCTGCTGGGCGACCGGCGTGAGGGTGATCCCCTTGGCGCCGTAGACCCGCTGCGCGATCGCGCGGATCTTGTCGGCGATCGGCGCGTCGAGCGGATAGACGAAGTCGAAGTCGCTTTCCTGCTCCGCCGCGTGGACAACCGCCTCGGAGAGCGCCTCGGCGCCCGCACCGCCGCGCTCGAAGCCGTCGTTCACCTCCGCTGCGTAGGCGCCCAACTCGAGCGCGAGCGAGCGCACGAGCTCGATCTCGTCGTCCGAGTCACCCGGGAAGCGGTTCACCGCGACGACCGCGTTCAGCCCGAACTCCCTGACGATCCCGAGGTGGCGGGCGAGGTTCGCGGCGCCCCGCTCGATTGCCGCGCGGCCGCCGTCCGGCTGCCCGGCGTGATGCTTGAGCGCCTTCACGGTCGCCACGAGCACGACGGCGTTCGGGCGCAGCCCGCCGACCCGGCACACGATGTCGAAGAACTTCTCCATCCCCATGTCGGAGCCGAAGCCGGACTCGAGCACGACGTAGTCGCCGAGCTTGAGCGCGACGCGGTCGGCAACGAGCGAGTTGTTCCCGTGGGCGATGTTCGCGAACGGGC
Organism: uncultured Gaiellales bacterium; assembly: GCA_964351025.1. Lineage (GTDB taxonomy): Bacteria > Actinomycetota > Thermoleophilia > Gaiellales > Gaiellaceae > CAYGLV01. The sequence goes on from CAYGLV010000026.1 coordinate 25,077, forward strand.
CGCAATGAACGAGCGCCGGCTGGCCCTCGAGCGTCTGGACGAGATTCGGCTTGAGCGCCTCCTTGAGAAGAACCGTCATCGAGCCTGCGGCGCGCAGTTGTTCCGCAGTCACCGGCTCGCCGTCGTAGGTCCGCGCAACCTGGATCGCGCCAAGGCGGCGGCGGAGGTCATGGAGGTCCGCGGCAACCGCCACGATCGCCATGACCTCGGAGGCCGCGGTGATGTCGAACCCCGTCTCGCGCGGGTAGCCGTTCGCCCGGCCGCCGAGCCCGACGGCGATCTCGCGCAGCGCGCGGTCGTTGATGTCCACGCAGCGCCGCCAGCTCACCGCCAGCGGGTCGATGCCGAGCGCGTTGCCGTGCAGGATGTGCGCCTCGAGCATTGCCGCCAGCAGGTTGTTCGCGTCGCCGATCGCGTTGATGTCGCCGGTGAAGTGGAGGTTGAGGTCCTCCATCGGCACGACCTGCGCGTAGCCGCCGCCGGTCGCGCCGCCCTTGATCCCGAAGACCGGGCCGAGCGAGGCCTCGCGCAGACAGAGAACCGGTCTCTTGCCGATGCGGCCGAGGCCCTGCGTCAGCGCGACTGAGGTCGTCGTCTTGCCCTCGCCGGCCTTCGTCGGCGTGATCGCCGTGACGCAGACGAGCCTGGCGTCGGGTCGCGTGGCCAGCCGCTCGAGCGCGGCCAGGTCGATCTTCGCCTTGTAGCGCCCGTATGGCTCGACCTCGTCAGGCAGCAGCCCCGCCGCCGCCGCGATCTCTGTGATCGGCTTCAGGGTCGCGGACTGTGCGATCTCCAGGCTCGACGGCATGCTCATCGGAGCTCCGTCACGTCGCCTACCGCGCGCCCCTCTCCACCGTGGTCACGAGAGTGATCCTAGGGCGCGAGGGAACGTCGTGCGACCAGCAACCGCCGATCAGTGCGTGGCGACGGCGCCGAGGTGGCGCCGGTAGGCGCCCGTCTCGACGATCTCCGCGATCTGCTCGACGGCGAAGCGCAGCTCGTCGTCGCTCGTGAAGTAGTGCGGCCCGAGACGGATGCCGGCGTCCGGCCGGAAGTCGCAGAGGATCTGCCGTTCGGCCAGTTCCCGGTGAACGGCCGGGAACTCCGGAACGCGCACCGTGACGGTGCCACCGCGACGATCCGGGTCGCGCGGGCTCATCACCTCGAAGCCGCGTGCGTCAGCGAGCGAGATCAGGAGCTCGGTCTGGCGCAGGGAGTTGGCGCGGATCCGCTCGATGCCGATCTCCTCGATCAGGTCATAGCCGGCGGTGGCGCCGTAGAGCGCGGGCACGTTCGGGGTGCCGGTCAGGAAGCGAGCTGCGCCGCTCGCGTAGCGCATCTCCTCCTCGAAGCCGAACGGATGCTCGTGCGCCTGCCAGCCGGTAAAGGTCGGCTCGAGCCGCTCGGCAAGATCGGGCCGGACGTAGAGCCAGCCGTTGCCCGGGCCGCCGCAGAGCCACTTCACCGAGCCGCCGACGGCGAAGTCGACGTCGAGTGCCGTGACGTCGAGCGGGACGATCCCGGCCGACTGGTACGCGTCGAGCACGACGTGGGCGCCGGCCTCCCTCGCGCGGGCGACGATCGCAGCGGCGTCCTGGATCTCGCCGGACTTGAACAGCACGTGGCTGACGGGGACGAGCAGCGTGCGCTCGTCTATCGCGTCCACGATCGCCGCGTCGTCGTCGCAGACGACGACCTCGAGGTCCGGCTGGGCCTCGTACAGGTAGCGCACCGAGGGGAAGTTCGCGCGCTCGTAGACGATTCGGTTGCGCTCGCCGACCGGCCGGAAGCACGAGAGCACGATCGCCTCGGCGACCGCGACGTTCTGGTGCATCACCGTCGTCCCGGGCGGCGCGCCGACGATGCGGCCGACCTGATCGCCGACCGACATGGGCATCGTCCACCAGCCCTCGCCCCACGCCCTGATACCGCGCGTCTTCCAGGTGTGCGCGTACTCGGCGAGGCGCGTCTCGGCCATCGTCGGCATCGCGCCGAGCGAGTGGTTGATGAGATACGTCGTGTCCGCCAGGATGGGGAACTCGGAGCGGTAGTCGAGGAGATCGCGCACCGTCACGCCTTTCGGAGGACGAAGTTCCGGGCGCGGAAAGCCCGCGCCGGCGCTTCACGGTAGTCCACTCGAGTGCAAGCTGCTGCGACGAGTTGCTACCGGGTCGAGGCGCGGGCGGCGACCCCGGGATCCGGCCCCGGGAGGGCGGGCGGCGCGGAGTTGACGAGCACGGCGGCGACGAGGAGCACGGCCACCCCGAGCGCGCTCTCGCCGAGCAGGCTTCGGCGCAGCCCTCCCTCGCCGTCGCCACGCTCGAGCCGCGGACGGACGACGAAGTGGTGGAGCGCGCCCCACGCGAGCGCCGCCGAGACGAGCGCGAGCTTGACGATCAGCACCTGCCCGTAGCCCTCTGTCCAGAGGTCCGAGAGACTGAGCAGCCGCTGCACGCTGAGGTAGACGCCGGCCGCGACGATCGTGCCGATGAGCAGCGTCGCGAGACGCGAGAAGCCGAGAAACGCGCTCCGCCGCAGCTCCGGCGGCGCGGACCTCACGAGGACGGCGAGCATCACGAGCCCGCCCACCCAGAGGGCAGCCGCCGACAGGTGCACCCAGTCGGCCAGCTGCGAGAGCCAGCTCGAGTTCGGCTCGACCGCCGAGTGGCCCGACAGCGAGAGCCCGGACGCGAAGCCGAGGCCGACCGCGAACGCAGCCCAGAGCGGCTCGCGTCGGTCCAGCAGCCAGCCGAGGAAGAGCAGCGCGGCCACCGCCGCGTAACCGAGCGACATGGCCACGAACGCGAGGCCAAAGCGCGTGTCGTAGGCGAGCGGCGACAGATCGCCGTACAGGAGATCGGCGAACGGCAGCTGCAGGGCATCCTCGGCGCGCATCACGAAGGCGGCGATCCCCGCCTCGATCGTGCCGACAGCCCCGATCCCAGCGACGGCGAAGAAGCGACGTTCGAGCGGCGCGGGCACTGCCGCCGGCAGGACGAGGAGCCGGAACCCGAGCCCGCCCAGCAGGAGCGCGAGCGCGACGAAATACGCCCAGCGGATCGCATCGTCCGTCCAGCTCGGCCCCGACGAGCCGTACGCCTCGTTCGGCGGCGGCGCGGGTGCGCCGACGCCGAAGGTGAACACGCCCGAGCCGACGTGGCCGTCGGAGGTGAGCTCCCGCCAGCGCACGGTGTACGCACCGACCGGCAGCGGCCGCAGCAGCGACGCCTCGACGTACCGTCCGTCCCCGGAGCGCGTCGCCGCGGGGGCGGAGACGACCTCGCCGGTCGCGGTGCGCACCACGACCGAGTCCGCGAACGCCTTCACCTGCTGGTCGAATTCCAGCGTGACGGTCGCCGGCGCCACGGCCACTTCGCTCTGCACGCCCGGCACGGCGACCAGCAACTTCGCGTGCGCGAGCGCCGAGCCGGGCAGAACGAGCGCGGCGGCGGCTGCACTCACGAGTGTCCGTCTCAAGGCTGCCCCGGGGCCCGAGCGAATTCGGACAGATGGCCGAAGATCGGCGCTAGATCGCGGTCGGCGAAGAGGAGGACGGCGATAACGACGAACGCCAGCGCGAAGCCTCCGGTCCACACCGGCGAGCGCGGCCGCAGGATCTGCCCGAGCGGGAACACGGCGGCGCCGATCGCCGTCCACCCGAGCGCGTGATGGAGAAACGCCGCGCGTGAGAAGAGCCATGGGTTCTGCTCGTGGATGAGGAACGCCGTCCCCGACACGAGCAGCGCGAGCGAGACGACGAGCGTCCACCAGCGGCTCCGCAGCTTGCCGCGCACGAGCGCGAGCTGCGTCGCGCCCGCGAGCATCGCGGTTTGCGCCCAGGCCCCGTGGGCCAGCATGTGCAGCGTCGAACTGGTGAAGAAGACCATCACCGGGACGAGGAAGAGCCCGATCGCGAACGCGAGTGATGGCCAGAGGTAGGCGCGCCAGCGACGCCGGCGCCAGACCTCGGTGCCCACGATCGCCTCCGCGAGCAGGCACAGCCCGAGCAGCAGGAAGCCGGCGGCGAAGAGCCAGTGGACGATCTCGGCACGCGGCTGCATCAGTCGTCGCTCCGGCTCGCCGCGAGATCCTCGAGGATTCCGGGCGCGATCGCGAGGGCGAACACGAGCCCGACGAGGATCACCAGCAGCGGCGGCTGCGCTGCGAGGTCCCACAGCCCTTCGCCCCGCGGATGCAACAGCGTGACGCGGTAGGGCTGCGCCACCGACCAGACGAGCCCTCCGAGCGCAGTCAGGGGACCGAGCGCCTCGATCGCGAGCGCGCGGCCGGAGGTGCGTGCGGCGTGCCGCCGCCGCTCGAGCTCGCCCGCGTACTCCGTGTTGGCCACACCAACCCCTCCTCGGTCGGTCGCTCGTCGAGGAGTGTGCCTCGCCGCTGGAGCGGCGCGCAACGTCGAGCCGGTGAGGCGGGGCTCAGCCGACCTTGAGGATGCCCTTCATGCCGGCCGCCTCGTGCCCAGGAACGGAGCAGTAGAACGTGTACGTGCCCTTCTTCAGGCTCGCGCGGGCGATGGACGTGCCGCCCTTGAGCACAACCTTTCCGAGCACGGGCTTCACCCCACGGCCCTTGATCGCAACGTTGTGCGGCAGGACGGACGGGTTTGCCATCACGATCGTCACTTTGCCGGCCGGTGCCTTCAGGAACGCCGTGTTGAACTTGAGCGCCGCCTTGTCGGCGCCGATCTTCAGCGTCGTCGCGCCCAGCGCCTGGGCGACGAGAACGGCTGCGGCCACGAGAACAAGGGCCACGAGAGCGATGCGAGACATGCAGCGAGCTCCTTTCGTCAGCGTGCGCGTGTGGGCGCAGCAGCGCGCGCCCGCCCGGATCGTACGGGCCACGCCGGGAGCACGAGCGCGGCGAGCGCAACGAGCGCGGCCCACACGAGAGCGCTCCCCGTCACGTGCAAGGCGGCGAGCGGATCGTGCCATGCGCTTCCGAGCTCGACCAGTACGAGCCCGATGCCGAAGGCCATCTGCGCCGCGACCGCGGCGAGCGGCAGGAGCCCGGCCGTCCGCGGCCCCGCTCCCCGCAGCGCGAGGACGGCGAGCCAGACCGCAAGCACTGCGACGAGATAGGCGAGCATGCGGTGCGTGACCTGGATCGCCGCTTCGCTCGAGGCACCGGCGAAGGAGCCGCCGCACGCCGGCCACTCCCGTCCGCAGGCATAGCCGGCGCGCGTCGAGACGACCGCCGCTCCGACCGAGACGAGCGCGAATCCGGCCAGCACGGTCCAGGCGGCCAGCCGGCGGAACCCCGGCGTCGAACGCACCTCGGCGCCCCGCCAGGCGGCGACGGCGGTGACGACCGCGACGCCGAGCATGAGCAGGCCGATCACGAAGTGCACGCCGACGATCCAGCCCGGCAGCTCGAGCCAGACGACGATCGCGCCGAGGATCGCCTGGCCCGGCACGAAGGCGACCGCAACAAGCGCGGGCGCAACGATGTCGAGCCGGTCGCGGTAGCGACGCCACGCCCATACCGCAACGAACACGAGCAGGATCGTTACGGTGGCCGCCGTCACACGGTGACTCCACTCGAAGAGCGCCGTCTTCTCGGAGTGCGGGATCACGCGACCGTCGCAGAGCGGCCAGTCGGGGCAGCCGAGCCCCGATTCGGTCACCCGAACGAGGCCGCCGACGGCGACGAGGGCCCACGCGCCGAGCGCCGCGAGCGACGCGAACCACCGAAATCCCGCGCTCGGCCTGGGCATGTACCCATTCAAGCTGGGCCGGCGGCTCCGCGTCCTAATCAGTCTGGATCAAGAATCAGCGCTGCGGGGGAGCCAAACTTGACGGTTCCCGCTGTCCGAGAGGCGTACCGGTCGCATCGAGCTCGCGCAGACACGCCGCGGCCCACTGATCAATCCGTACTTTCCCGTGGTCAGAAATCAGCAGACACGCCGATTGAATCGCCCCGTCCGGCGGGCATCGTCCATCTTGATGGCGGATTTCTTCCGATCGGGCGACGCGCTCGTGGCCTTCGACGCCGGCTACGAGATCCTGGCGTGGAACGAGGCGGCAGAGCAACTCACCGGCGTACCCGCGGCGGAGGCCGTCGGCAAGCGCTGCTGGGAAGTCCTCGGCGCACACGAGACGAACGGGGGCATCGTCTGCCATGCCGGCTGCTCGGTCGGCCGGCTGGCGATGGAACGCTGGCCCGTTGCGACCCGCGAGGTGGACGTGCGGACGCCGGCCGGCCGTCGCCGGGTCGCGATGGCGACGATCGCCGTCTCCGACCCGCCGGTGATCCTTCATCTGCTCCGCAACGCACCGGACGGGGTCCACGAAGCCCCCGCGCTCGAAGCCGTCTGCGGGCCGACCGTCGCGCTGACACCGCGCCAGCTCGAGGTGCTCGGGCTGCTCGGCGAAGGCTCCACCGCACGCGTGATCGCACAGCGGCTCGGACTCGCTGAGACGACGGTGCGCAACCACATCCGCGCGATCCTGCTCGAGCTGGGCGCGCACTCGCAACTCGAGGCGGTCGCGAAAGCGCGGCGCCTCGGCCTCGTCGAGTAAACGCGCGGATTTCAGCTCCGCGCAAACAGCCTCCTTGGCACCGGGCTTCGGCGCGTGCATGATGCCAACGTGCGCCTGGCAATGGCACTGCTCGCAGCCTGCTTCGCCGTCGCCGGGACGGCGGCCGCTGTGGCGGCGACGGCCGGACAGAACGGCCTGCCCAAGTACGTGAGCGGTTACGAGAAGTGGCAGCGGATCAACAAGAAGCCGATTGTCGGCGGCTCCTCGGCCCATATCGGCACGAAGAACGTCTACACGAGCAAACGCAAACGCGGTGCCCGCTTCCCGTCCGGCACGGTGGTGGTCAAGGCCGGCTCGCAGCCGGGCAAGAAATGGATCTACCTGATCGCGATCATGCGCAAAGTGAAAGGCTCGAACCCAGCCGCGAACGACTGGCGGATGATCGAGTACACGCGCTCGTCG
>CAYGLV010000027.1:0-29624 GCA_964351025.1 uncultured Gaiellales bacterium
ACCGTTTCGCCTCGCGCAGCGGCACCCGGTCCTGCGGGCGGCGCGGGCCGGCGAGCGAGGGCTCGACGGTCGAGAGGTCGAGCTCGACGACCTGGGAGTAGACGGGCTCCTCGCCGGCGTCGTGCCAGAGGCCGTTCTCCTTGCAGTAGGCCTCGACGAGCGCGAGCCGCTCCTTGCTGCGACCGGTTAGACGCAGGTAGCGGAGGGTCTCGGCGTCCACCGGGAAGAAGCCGCACGTGGCGCCGTACTCCGGAGACATGTTCGCGAGCGTCGCCCGGTCGGCGAGCGGCAGCCCGGCCAGACCGGAGCCGAAGTACTCGACAAACTTCCCGACGACGCCCGTCGCGCGCAGGATCTGCGTCACGGTGAGAACGAGGTCGGTGGCTGTCGAGCCCTCCGGCAGCACGCCGGTCAGCCTGAAGCCGACGACCTGCGGGACGAGCATCGAGATCGGCTCGCCGAGTAGCGCCGCCTCGGCCTCGATCCCGCCGACGCCCCAGCCGAGCACGCCGAGTCCGTTGACCATCGTCGTGTGCGAGTCGGTGCCGACGAGCGTGTCCGGAAACGCGGCGCCGTCCCGATCCTCGACGACGCGCGCGAGGTACTCGAGGTTGACCTGGTGGACGATGCCGGTGTTCGGCGGCACGACCTTGAAGTTCGTGAAGGCACCCTGCCCCCAGCGCAGGAAGGCATAGCGCTCGCGGTTGCGCTCGAACTCGAGCTCGGCGTTGCGCGTGATCGCGAGGCGCGTCGCAAACTCGTCCACCTGCACCGAGTGGTCGATCACGAGCTCGGCCGGGAGCTGCGGATTGATCCGTGCCGGATCGCCTCCGAGGTCGCGCATTGCGTCGCGCATCGCCGCGAGATCGACGACGGCGGGCACGCCCGTGAAGTCCTGGAGCAGGACGCGCGCGGGCGTGAAGCTCATCTCCGCGCTCGGCTCGGCCGGTGCCTGCCAGTGCGCCACCGCCTCGACATCGCGCTCGTCCCCGCAGCGGAGCGCGTTCTCGAGCAGGATCCGCAGGGAGTAGGGCAGGCGCCAGACGTCGTAGGTGGGCTGGAGCGCAGCGAGCGAAACGATCTCGTAGGCCCGGCCACCGGCCCGGAGCGTCGAGCGGGCGGAGAAGCTGTCGGCTGCTGCCATCGCTCGCGATTGAATCAGAACGGCCTAGGGCCGGGGTTTCAGCGCCGGGGCCTCCGCGCCAGCCGGCGCAGGCCGCGCTCGGTCATTGATGTCCGGGTGGGATCGAAGTGCCCCGTCACAGCCTCGGCGTATGGGCCCGAGACGCGCCGCGCGTAGGCGCCGAAGCCCTCGGAGCGCAGCGGCGTCCAGTCGTCGCGGTACGGGGCGACGAGGTGCTCGCGGCCGACGCGCTTTGCCGAGAGCAAAAAGGCGAGCCCCATCCCCGAGGAGACCTCGAGCACGCTCCGCCCTTCCCCTGCCGCCGTTCGGCGCAGCCCCTCGTACACGCGCGAGAGCTCGGCGGGGGTAGGCAGGCCCGTCGCGTCGTCACGCAGCTCGTCCAGCGACGCCCGCAGCTCGGCCAGCTCGAGCGGCGGCAGGTCGATCAGTCGTGCCGCCCCGCCCGACGTGCCCTCGAGCGCGCCCAGCAGGTCGTCGAGCGATGTGAGCTCTGCCCCCGGCGCGAGCACACCGGCGCGTTTCAGCTCGTCCACGAGCGTGTCGAGGTAGACGCGCGATCCGCGCAGGACGTCGGCCGCCGCGGCGAGTAGCCAGAGCGGCGAGAACCCGAACGCAGCGATCGAGCCGAGCTCGACGACGTTGCCGGCGGTCTTGCGCACGGCCAGCTCACCGGCCCCGGGCGCGGGCCCTTCGACGCGGCGCCCGTCCTCGACGCCTCCGACGAGCTCGACTGCGATCCGCAGCATGTTCTTCGCAGTCGCCTCGTAGAAGCGCGAGCGCCGTACGAAGCGCGGGAGGACGAGCTGCGCCACCTCGGTCACGGCGCCGCCGAGCGCGGCTGCGAGGGCGCGTGCCAAGCGCTCCGGGAGCGAGACGACGAAGCTGGTGCGCATCACCGCAATGGTAGGGACTGCGATCGGCCGCACGAGCTGCGCGCAGGTAAAGGTCTCGTAGCGTTCGGGGTAGCATGGCTCCGTGGCGAGCGACCTACTACGAGCCGCACTCGAGAGTGCGTTCCCGGAGGCCGCGGAGATCGCGGTCGTCGACCGGACGGGTGGCGGCGACCACTTTCACGTGACCGTTGCCAGTCCGCGCTTCGAAGGGCTGCCGCTGCTCGAGCAGCACCGGCTGGTCAACGAGGCCCTCACCGGGCTGCTGCGCGACGGCACGATCCACGAGCTGCGAATCACGACGAAGGGAACCGCATGAGCGAGCTGCGCGACCAGATCAAGGAGATCATCGAGTCGGCCCCCGTGGCCGTCTTCATGAAGGGCACGCCGCAGGCGGTGATGTGCGGGAACTCCGACCGGGCCCTACGAGCGCTGTACGCGCTCGGCGCGCCCGTCACGGCGGTGGACATCCTTCCCGACCCGGCGATCCGGGTGGAGCTGTCGGCGCTGTCTGGCTGGCCGACCATTCCACAGGTGTTCGTCAAGGGCGAGCTGATCGGCGGTGCCGACATCGTCGAGGAGCTCCATGCGAGCGGCGAGCTCGGACAGAAGCTCGAGGCGGCGCTCGGCGAGGCGGCGCACGCCGGTACGGTCGAGGTCGCCGTCGTCTCCTAGAACGGTCCGCGCCGGAGTGTGAAGAGCACGGCGCTGCAGGCGAGCGTCGCCGAGAGCAGGACGGCCATCGCCCCGGTGACCGCGAGCGTGCTCGAGCGTGTGAGCACTCCTGCGGCGAGGAGCTCGACGCCGACCGCGAAGAGCATCCCCTCGGCCAGCCAGAGCCGCCGCGGGTAGAACCAGGCTTGCTTCGGTCTCGGCCCCGGCGGCCACCAGTGCCAGGCCGAGAGCGCGAGCAGCTTGCCCATGTGTCCGAGCGTCACACCGGCGGCGAAGCCGACGAGGAGCAGAACGACGTAGGCCGGGCCGGCGCGCCACGGATCGACGACGCCCACGAGCGCGAGCAGGCCCAGTGCAGCGGCCTGCACGAGAAACAGGGCGCCGGCGAGGAAGTGGACGAGCGGCCCTTCGACGCCCTGGGTGCGGAACTCGCGCCCGACGCGGGCGAGCAGCGCGACGAAGCGCGCGAGCACGGCGCCCGCGACGGCAGCGCCCACGAGCGTCAGCGCGACGACCCCGGCAGCGAGCCCTGCGAGCAGGAGCCAGAGCCCGGCGGTGAGCGCGAGCTCGTCGAGCGGGAGGCGGCGGGGCGGCTCGGACGGAGCGAGTGCCAGCATCGGTCCGAGCGTCCTCCCGACCGTCACGATCAAGAGCACGAGCCACCCCACGACGGCCAAGTGCAGATGGACGAGCAGGGCCTGCGGGAAGGCGATTCCGAGCAGATCGGGGTTGCCGAAGAGCGCCGCGCCGGCGGTGAGCGCCAGCGCCGCGTGCAGCGCCGAGAAGGCGACGCCGGTCCGGCTCGCGAGCAATGTGCGTCCGCGCGGGGCGCGCACGACGAGCCAGCCGATCTGCACCAGGACGAGCAGGAGCCCCGCCGAGAGGAGGCCGGTGCCCATCTGGAAGAGCGCGCCGGCACCGCCGTAGGCGAGCTCGTGCGCGACGAGCGGCCCGCCGCCGGCGAGCAGCGGCAGCGCGACCAGGTGGAGCCGGCCCGGGGGCAGGCCGGAGCGGAGGAGGATCGGCAGGATGTGCAGCACCGCTCCGGTGACGGCGAGCGGCAGGAAGCCCACTGCGACGAGGTGCGTCGCGAGCAGGACGTCTCCGGAGAGCGGAGAGCCGCCGCCGAGGTCGCGGGCGGCGGCCAGCCCGGCGATCGCGGCGGCGAGCCAACCCGCCGAGGCGACGGCGAGATAGGCGGCGACCACAGCCCAAGGGGCCGGGCTGCCAACCCGCCGTCCGTCGGCCTTCCGCTGCGTGCTCGTCTCGTCCGTGGCAGAGGATTCTCGCAGCCGGCTCCACGGACGCCACGATGGCAGCGTCTGTCGGGATCGCCGACCCGCACTCGCGGCTCCAGCACTGGCCGGGGGATTGCGAGGGGCGACGTTATCGCACGACCGACACCAAGATCACGTTCCGGACGTCTCGTACACGCTTGACTTGCAGCGAGCGCATCCTGCGGGCGGCACGTTCGTGCTGTCCATCGTCGGTGACATCGATGAGCGCACGGCCGGGCTCTTCGAGGCAGGGCTCGACCGGTTCGCGGATCAGGCGGGCACGCTCGTCGTCGACCTGACGCCGTGCACGTCCATCTCCTCCGCCGGTCTGCGCGTGCTCTCGCGTCGGCAGCGAGACCTGCGCGGCGGCACGTCGCTCGTCCTCGTCGCGCGCGATCCGTACGTGCTGAGGCTGCTCGAGCTCCTGGATCTTGCGGGAAGGGTGTCGGTGCACCCGAGCGTCGAGAGCGCGCTCGCGTTGACGGCGCGCCCCGAGTTGGAGCTCGTCCCTGCCGTGACCGGCGGCGACGAACGCACGAGCGACGGCTCGCTCGAGCCGGGCTTCCGCATCGTGGAGGAACAGCGCATGTATTCGTCTGCATGGCTCTAGACGCTCGCACCGGCGCCAGCGGCACAACGGTCGCTTAACGCGCCCTAACCCGGCCCTAACCTGGCCGGATCTATAACGAGTGTCGTGAAGGGCAGGAACACTCTCGGTCGCAGCGCCGGCCTCGTCGCCGCAGCTCTCCTCGGCGGTGCCGTCGCGATCTCGGGAGCAGCCCTCGTCGGCGACCTCGGCGGCGGCACGACGACGGTTATCCGCGAGTCGTCGCCGCCGCCCGCCGGCGCAACGACGGCAGTGGTGGGTGACAGCGACGCCCTCTCGATCAACGAGATCTACCGCCGCTCGGCTCCCGGTGTCGTCCAGATCACTTCGACAGCGAAGGCGGGCACCCAGGCCGACCCCTTCTTCGGCACGCCGTTCTCGACAGGTCCGCAGCAGGCGCTCGGCTCGGGGTTCGTGCTCGACAGAGCCGGCCACATCGTTACGAACTACCACGTGGTCGAGGGCGCCGACGACATCGAGGTCTCGTTCTCCAGCCAGGACACCCTGAAGGCGCGCGTTGTGGGCACTGACCCGTCCACCGACCTGGCCGTCCTCCTGGTCGACACGAGCGCCCGAGCGCTCACGCCTTTGCCTCTCGGCGACTCCGACGGCGTGAGCGTCGGCGACCAGGTGGTCGCCATCGGCAACCCCTTCGGCCTCGACCGCACCGCGACGGCGGGCATCGTCAGCGCCCTACAGCGCGATGTCACGGCGCCGAACGGCTACACGATCGACCACGTCATCCAGACGGATGCGCAGATCAACTCGGGGAACTCGGGTGGCCCGCTGCTGAGCGCGCGCGGCGAGGTGATCGGCGTCAACTCGCAGATCGTGACGGCCCAGGGCTCGACGGGCAACGTGGGCATCGGCTTCGCGATTCCCTCGAACACGGTCAAGAGCGTCGCCGCGCAGCTGATCAAGTCCGGCAGAGTCGAGCGTGCGTTTCTCGGTGTCGGTGTGCGCCCGATCGGGCCCGAGCTCGCGCGGACGTTCCGGCTGCCGGTGGACGCGGGCCTGCTCGTCGAGACCGTCGTGAGCGGGAGCGGCGCGGCGATGGCCGGGCTGAAGGGCGGCAACACGAAAGTCGTCGTCGCCGGCGAGAGCTACACGCTCGGCGGCGACGTGATCAGCGCCGTGGACGGCGAGCAGCTGACGACGCTCGAGGAGCTGCGCGGCTTCCTGGCCACGCGCACGCCGGGCGACACGATCTCGCTCGAGATCCGCCGCGGAGAGAAGAAGTTGACGCTCCGTGTCGAGCTCGGGCGGCAGCCCGCCTCGCCCCAGGGCTGACGGCCCGCTGCTCGTTCTGTGGCTAGGCTTAGCTGTCAATGGAGAGTGGCGAGGGGCTCCGGCCGGGACGTGCGACCCTCGAGTCCGAGGACGCGTTCGAGCTGGAGGACGAGGAGCTGTGGGCCGGGGACGATTCCGGGGACCATTCGGGCTGGCACTGCGTCCGCACCGATCCGTTCCCGTGCCCCGGTGGTGGCTGCGTCTTCGTCGCCGACTTCATGACCGCAGCCCACCTCATCCTCGTGTGGGAAGAGCGCGACGACCCGAACCTCCTGTGGCATGCGCAGCGCGCGAAGGAGGTGGGGCGGAACCCACGCATCGTCGCCTACGAGGCGGGCTTCGGCCCGAGCGCGTCGTACTACGCGTGGGAGGCCGCCGGCCGTCCCGTGCACGGCGTCCGGCGTTGAGCCACGCCTTCGGGCGTGCCTTCACGCTCGGGGTCGAGGAGGAGCTGCTGCTGCTCGACGCAGGGACGCTCGAGCTCGAGCCGGCTGTCGAGCGCGTCGTGCCGGAGCCCACGGAGCGGCTGAAGACAGAGCTCTTCGCGTGTCTCGCCGAGACGACCACGGGGATCTGCGAGAGCGCGGACGAGGTGCTCGGGGAGTTGCGGGCGCTCCGCGACGAGCTCGCGCAGCGGGCCGAGCCGCTCGGCGTCGTCGTGGCCGCGTCCGGCGCGCACCCGTTCGGCCGCGGCGCCGGCCAGCGGATCGTCGAGGGGCCCGTCTACCGGAAGATGCAGGCGTCCCTGGGTGAGGCGATCTATCGCCAGCTCGTCTGCGGCCTGCACGTCCACGTCGGCATGCCGGGCCCGGAAGCCTGTCTGCGTGCGTTCGAGGGTGTGCTGCCATGGCTGCCCGTCCTGCTCTCGATGTCGGCCAACTCGCCCTACCTCGAGGGGTCGGCGGGTCCGCCTTCGGGCCGCGCCCAGCGGCTCGCCGAGCTGCCGCGCGCGGAGGCGCCGCCCGGTTTCGGCTCGTGGGAGGAGTTCGAGACGTTCGCCGGGCAACCCGACTTCAACCGCATGTGGTGGGACGCGCGCCCGCATCCCGGCTACGGAACGCTCGAGGTGCGCATTGCGGACCAGCAGACCGACGTTCGCCGGTCGGCCGGCTTCGCCGCACTCGTCCAGGCGCTCGCCGCGACCGCGGCCGACGGCGAGGGAGCGCCCGAGCCGTACGATCGTGCGCTGTACGCGCGCCGGCGCGCCGGCGCGGCGCTCGCTTCGCCGGACCCAAGAGATGTCCGGCGCCTCGCGGCCCTCGTCGAGCCCACGGCCCGCCGCCTCGGCGGCTGGGGCCTCGTCGTAGAGCTGCTCGCCGGGCCGCCCGAGTGCGAGCGCCAGCTGCAGGTCGGGCGCGCGGAGGGGCTCCGAGCCGTCACGGCGGACCTCGTCGAGCGCTCGCATCTACGATCCGGCTAGATGGCGCTGCAAACCGACACGATTCACGTCGCCGGCATCCGCTGCGAGCGGTGCGTCGCGAGGCTCGCAGCCGCTCTCCAGGGGCAGAACGGGTTGGAGAGCGCAAACGCCAACCTCATGGGCCAGGTGCAGCTCGCCTGGGACGACGAGAAGACGTCGAAGGACGCTCTGCTCGCGCTGATGGCGCAGTCCGGCTTTCGCGAGGTAGCTCCGATCTGAGGGGAATAGCGCCGTTCCGGCGCTCGTTGCACTCCTCAGTAAGACGTTGCTACGGTAGCCCCGTGGGTGAGGCCGAAGCAGAGGCGGGTCGGCGCGCCGCCACCGAGGCGCGCGACCGGATCCGTTTCGAAGAAGATGCTCTCGAATTCGCCGATCAGGTCTACCGCGTCGCCCGCCGGCTCGTCAGCTCGCGGGAGGAGGCCGAGGATCTGGTGCAAGACACCTACGCGAGGGCATTCCGAAGCTGGCGCTCCTTCACGCCGGGCACGAACATGCGCGCCTGGCTCCTGCGGATCCTCACGAACCTCAACCTCGACCGCGGCCGCAAGGTGCAGCGCACGCCCGATCTACAGCCACTCGAAGAAGGGGATTACTACCTCGCCAACAAGCTCGCCGCGAGCGAGGGCGAGCAGGAGCTCGAGCACGACCGGGTCGTCGAGCGACTCTCCCAGGACGGGGTCGTGAACGCGCTCTCGGAGCTGCCGCACGACTTCCGTGACGTCGTCGTGCTCGTGGACATCGGCGAGTTCAGCTATGCCGATGCGGCGCAGATCCTCGACGTACCGATCGGGACCGTGATGTCGCGGCTGCACCGCGGACGCCGAATCCTCAAGCACAAGCTGGCCGACGAGAGCCTCGCGTGAGCACGGTCGATCCCTGCGACAAGTGCGAGCAGATGCTCCAGCCGTTCCTCGATCGCGAGCTGAGTGCGGCGGAGGTCGTCGAGGCCGAGGAGCATCTGGACGCGTGCGCGTTCTGTCGCCGCCGCTATCGCTTCGAGGAGTCGCTGCGTCGCTACGTTCGGCTGTCGGCGAGCGAGCGCATGCCCCCGGGCCTGCTGGACAAGATCAAGGAGCTGCGCGGCCAGCCCGAGGGCATCTAGCCGGGACCGCGCTGCGGCCCGACGATCACGACGAGGCGCCGTGCGTTCGAGCCGCCTGGCAGGGGCTTGACGACGACGCCCAGCTGGCGGGCGAGGCGGATGGCGATCAGTCGGCCGCCCGGCTCGTGGTAGACCGCCGTCTGCGGGTAGTCGAAGCGATCCGCCTTGCCGACCCGCTTGATCGTGTACGCGAGCGACTGGACCTCGCTCGCCACCTGCCGCGTCCAGTTGATGTCGCCGGCGCCGTTGAGGACGTCCACCGAGATCTCCCATGGCTTCGGCAGCGCCGCCGCCTGGGCGAGCACCGGGTCCGGCGTCGCGGTCGTGCCGGTGACTTCGGGCGCAACGACGAAGGCGGCGATCGCGGTCAGGAGAGCCGAGAGCGCGGCTACGACCACGAGCCGGGCGACAGGGTTGACGCCGAGCGGCCGGGGCGGCACGGGCAACCCGGCGAGCTCGCGTGCCTCGCGCCCGTCCACACCGAGTGCGCTCGCGAGCAGCAGGGTCGCGCAGATAGCGTCGTCGGGTGACGGGAACCGGTAGACACGGCCCTCTTCGAGCCACGTCACCTGTTCCGCGGGGAGCCCTGCGCGGCGAGCTGCCTCCTCGACGGTGAGCCGGCGCTTGATGCGCGCGGACGCGAGCGGCGAGTGCGCCCTGATGGGAACGATCGGTCGAACGAGCTCCATGGGATCTATCTCGGTTCGCCGCCGCGATTCCTGAACCTTTGCGGCAGATCCTCGGGACGATCCACGTCTCCGGGCGCCCCGAGATCGTCGCAGGGGACGAGCACGGGCTCGCGCGCGCGCATGCCCTCGTCCGGAACGTCGCTCCAGGCGCTGCGCGCGAGCAGGAACGGGTGGCCGCGTACACCAACGTACGACGCGGCGAGGAGATCGCCCGCGCCACTGCGCCACGCGCCGATGAGCCGTCTCACCGCCTCCGGGGCGAGATCCGGCCCGTCCGCGAGGACGACGACCGCGGCCTCCGCAGCAGCCGGCAGCGCTGCGAGGCCGCAGCGCAGCGACGCGCCGGGCCCAAGCTCCCAGTCGGCGCAGTGCACAATGCGGGCATCCGTCGCCACGTCGTGAGCTCCGAGCACGACGACGATCTCGCCGACGGACTGCGCCGCGCGCAGGCGCGCGACGACCTCCTCGGTCAGCAGGCGCTGCTTCGGTCCGCCGTAGCGTGTGGCGGCGCCGGCGGCGAGGACGACGGCGGCGACCACCGCCTACGACTCGCCGACCGTGACCTTCTCGACCACCACCGGCTGGAGTGGCCGCTCGGTCGCCGGGTCGCCGAGCCCCCCGATCGCCGTCACGACGTCGAGGCCGGCTGTCACGGTGCCGACGATGGCATAGTCCGGCGGCAGGCCGACGTCCTCGCCGGTGACGACGAAGAACTGGCTGCCCGACGTGCCAGCGGGCTCGTCCGCCGTCTTCGCCATCGCGACGACGCCCTTGACATAGCGTGCATCCGACGGCGGCGCGTCCACCGTCTGGTACCCCGGTCCGCCTAAGCCCGTCTGCGTCGGATCGCCCCCCTGGATGACGAACCCCGGGACGATGCGGTGGAAGATCGTGCCGTCGAAGAAGCCGGCCTCGGCGAGCGCGACGAGCGACGCAGTCGTGTTCGGCGCCTGTGAGGCATCGAGTGTGATCGTGAAGCTGCCGCAGTTCGTGCGCAGCTCGAGCGTGTAGGTCTTCGCGGGATCGAGGGGCTCCGCCGGCCGTTCGAGGCTGCCGTCCGGCTTGGCCGGCGGCGCTTCGGCGCTCGCGCATCCGCCGGCGGGCTCCGGAACCGTCGGCGCGCTTTCGGGTGAGCTGCCCCCGCAGCCGGCGACGGCGAGCACGAGCAGGGCGAGCGGCGCGAGCCGCGCTAGAAACATCCGACCAGCCTCCTCCACTCGGCGGTGACATTGGCGACGTAGGCGGCCGTCTCGTCGTTCGGCGCTGCGCCCTTCTGCTCGACGGCGGTCGGCCCGGCGTTGTAGGCCGCGAGTGCGAGCTCGGCCGACTGGAAGCGGTCGAGCATCTGGCGCAGGTACCGCGCACCGGCAAGGACGTTCTCGCGCGTCTCGTACGGGTCGAGGTCGAGCTCCGCTGCCGTCGCAGGCAGCACCTGCAGGAGACCGTGCGCGCCGGCCGCCGAGCTGACGTTCGGCATCAGCTGCGACTCCACCGTCGCGACAGCGACCAGCATCGCGAGCGGGACCCCGGCGTCGTTGGCGGCGTCGCGAAACGTGGCGGCGAAGCGCCGGGGGATCGGACACGGCTTCGAGGGCACGATCTTCGCCGGGGCCGCCACCGGCACCGGGTCGGGTACGCGTGCAGGCGTGCCGCCCGCAAAGCCGACGGCCGTGCCGCTCGCGGCCGCGACGAGCAGGAGGGAGAGGATCCGAAGCCGCATCGGATCAGGATCGTACCCCCGTCAGGTGGTCGAATCCACGAGATCGCCCGTCTCGCGGCCGAGCTGGGTCGCTCTACGGCTTGGAGTGGCAAGACCACGCGTCCGAGCGCGCAGGCTAGGCAGGCGTCGTCACCGCCAGGATGTCGGCGAGCTGCACGAGCCGGATCGCGGTGCGCGCCGCTGAGATCCGCTCGCGTTCGTCCTCGAGCTCGGGCATGACCTTCCAGAGCTCGCGCCCCCGCGCCAGCAGCTCGCGGATCTGCTCTGTCTCGTCGCGGCGGCCGTTGCGCTCGTACGTCGCGTTGAGGGCGAGGCCGAGCGCGCCCCACGCATCAGGCTGGCGCAACCACAGGAGCGATGTGGCCATCGAGAGGTACTGGTGGATGCGGGCGAAGGTCAAGGGCAGCGTCAGCGTGTCGCCGCCGACAGGGCCCGAGAGGGGCAGCGCCGGCTCGCCGGAGGCGATGCGCCGCGCGCTCTCGCCGAGCTGCGCACGCAGTTGCCCGTCGCTCAGGCCGGCGAGCTTCGCCGTGCGCAGCGCGAGCAGGAGCGAGCCCGGCTGTCCGCCGTAGGGGTAGTCGGAGGCGTAGACGACCTGCTCCGGGGACACCTGGCGGTACAGGTCGAGCAGGTCGAGCGGGCTCCAGACCGACGAGTCGAAGAAGACTCCGTCGACGCCGCCGAAGTGGTCCGCGAGCGCGGCCATGTCGGCGATTCCGGCGTGCGCGATGATCAGGGTGACGCCCGCGTAGCGCTCGACGAGCGCGCTCAGCGAATCGGCGATCGGCGGCAGCCCGCGGCCGCCGTGGACGAGGATCGGCACGCCGCGGTCCCGCGCGAGCTCGAATACGGGCGCGAGCCTGGCGTCGTCGAAGAGGAATGCCTGTGCGCGGGGGTGCAGCTTGATGCCGCGCGCGCCAAGGTCGAGGCAGCGCTCTGCCTCTTCCATGGGATCCTCCGCGAGGTCGAGCCGGACGAAGGGGATCAGGGCGCCCTCGGAGCGGCTGGCGTAGTCGAGCGTGCGGTCGTTGGCGGCGCTGAAGGCGGGGTGGCGGTCGCGCTCGTCGAGGCAGAACATGAACGAGCCGGCGATGCCGAAGCGGCTCTGGATCGCGAGCAGCTCGTCCAGCTCGCCGACCATCCCGTCGATGTCGTGGCCGAGGTGGACGTGCGCGTCGAACAGCTCGACGCCGAGCGGCAGCTCCGCGGCGACGACAGCGGTGTACGACTCGACGAGCTGCTGCGCTCGCTGCAGGCCCTCCACGCTCAGCAGTCTAGCCCTGGAGGCTTTCCGTCTTCAGGCGCAGGTACGCGAGATACGGCTCCGGATCGAGCTCCTGTGTGCCGATCGCCCGCTCGAGCGTCTCCTTTGGCGTGAACTTGCGTCCGTGCCGGTAGATCCGCTCGCGCAGCCACTCGCCGAGGCCCCACAGCTCGCCCGCCTCGAGTTGCGCGTCGAGGTCCGGCAGCTCCCCGCGCACCTGCTCCCAGATCTGGAGCGAGATCACGTTGCCGAGCGCGTAGGTCGGGAAGTAGCCGATCCCGCCTGCCGACCAGTGCACGTCCTGGAGCACGCCATCGGCGTTGCGTCCCACCTCGACGCCGAGGAACTCGCGCATCCGCGCGTTCCACGCCTCGGGCAGGTCCTCGGGAGCGAGCGTGCCGGCGACAAGCTCCTGCTCGAGCTCGAAGCGGAGGATGATGTGGAGGCTGTAGGTCGTCTCGTCGGCGTCCACCCGGATCAGCCCCGGCTCGGCGCGGTTGATCGCGCGCCAGAAGGCGTCGAGCTCGACGGCACCGAGTTGCGCGGGGAACTGCTCCTGCAGCCGCGGGTAGAAGCAGCGCCAGAACGGCAGGCTGCGGCCGACGAGGTTCTCCCAGGTGCGGCTCTGCGACTCGTTCAGGCCGAGCGACGGCGCGTGCCCGAGCGGGCTGCGCTGGAGCGCGCCGGCGATGCCGTGCGCGTAGAGCCCATGGCCCGCCTCGTGCAGCGTCGACCAGACCGACTCGAGATCGTTGCCGCGGTAGCGGGTCGTCAGGCGCACGTCGCGGTTGCCGAACGCGACGCAGAACGGGTGGTGCGTCGGGTCGAGCCGCCACGAGTCGTCCTCGAAGCCGAGCCGGGCGACGACCTCGCGCGCAAACGCGCCCTGCCGGTCGGTGGGGAAGTCGCCATGGAGAAACGAGGCGTCAATCGTGGGAGCCGAGGCGACGATTTCGGTCAGCGCGGGACGCAGCACGGCGAAGACCTCGCGCACCTCGGCGGTCTTCATGCCGGGCTCGTAGTCGTCGAGCAGGACGTCGTAGGGCGAGTCGGCCGGCTCGAAGCACTCGATGTAGCGCCGCTTCAGCTCGAGGTTGGCCTTCAGGTACGGAAGGAACGAGCCGAAGTCGTCGGAAGCGCGCGCCGCGATCCAGGCCGTCTGGCCGCGCGAGCCGGCGCGCGTCAGCTCCGCCTGCAGCTCGGCGGGCACGCGCCGGTCCTTCTCCCAGTCGCGGCGGGCGACGCGGATCAGGCTCGCCTCGTCGGAGTCGTACTCGAGACTCTCTTCGAAAGGGCGAAGCCGCTCGAGCAGCCGGCCGACGTCGTCGGAGACGAAGCGCTCGTGCGCAAGCCGGCTGACCGTTGCGAGCGCCTCGGCCCGCGCCTCGCCTCCCTGCGAGGGCATCATCGTCCGCTGGTCCCAGCCGAGGACCCCCGCGGCGCGGCCCAGGTCGGCGATCTCGGCGAGGCGCTCCTGCAGCTCGCGGAAGGCTGTGTCCATGCGCCGGAACCTACCCGTTAGGATCGCTGTCCCGTGCCGGATGTTCTCATCATCGCCGACTCGATCCGCTCGCCCGACATGCGCCACGCCGTGCCGGTCGGAATCGGCGACTCGTTTCTCTACGCCGAGCGCGATGGCCGAGCGTCCGTCGTCGTCGCCTCCTTCGAGCGGGAGCGCGTCGAGGCGCTCGCCATGGGCCTCGACGTGCGCACGCTCGAGGATGCCGGCATCGACGAGCTGCTCACGCGCGGGCTCTCGAAGGAGGAGGTCGGGCGGGAGCTGCGGCTGAGCGCCTGCCGGCTCCTCGGAATCGAGCGCGCGGTCGTCCCGCGCGCCTTCCCGCTCGGCGATGGAGATCACCTGCGGGCGAACGGGATCGAGCTGACGGTGGACCAGGAGCTCTTCGACGCGCGGAGGCGCAGGAAGAATCCGGCCGAGCTGGCGGGGATTCGACGGGCGCAGCGCGCTGCCGAGGCGGGGATGGCGGCCGGGCTCGACCTTCTGCGCCGCGCTGTCCCCACGAACGGCGGTCTCGCGGTGGACGGCGAGCCGCTCACCTGCGAGCTGCTCAAGCTGCACGTCGAGCGCGCCTTCGGCGAGCACGGTGCGACGGCGGAGGAGTTCATCGTCTCGCACGGTGCGCAGACGGCGGTCGGCCACGACATGGGCTCCGGCCCGATCGCCCGCGACGACGTCGTCCTCTTCGACCTCTTCCCGCGCGACCGCGAGTCGGGATGCTACGCGGACATGACGCGGACGTTCGCGCTCGGCGAGCCCTCGGACGAGATCCGGGAGTACCACCGGCTCTGCCGGGAGGCGCTCGCTCTCGCAGCGGACGCCGTGCAGCCGGGCGTGGACGGTAAGGACGTCCACCGGCTCGTCTGCGACTTCTTCCACGAGCGCGGCCACCCGACGCAGCTCCACAAGGCCGCCGGCGAGGTTCTCGAGGACGGCATGTACCACGCGACCGGGCATGGAGTCGGGCTCGACGTGCACGAGGAGCCGGGGGTCGGACGGGTCGGTGGCGCGTTCGTCGCCGGCGACGTGATCGCACTCGAGCCGGGGCTCTACCGGCACGGCTACGGCGGCGTGCGGCTCGAAGATCTCGTGCTCGTGACCGAGGACGGCGCTGAGACTCTGACCGATTTCCCTTACGACCTGGAGGTCTAAGCATGGACGAGCGGACGATCGAGAACCTGTTCCTGGAGGAGCGGCGCTACCCCCCGCCTGCGGACTTCACCGCGCAGGCGAACGCGCAGGCAGACGTCTACGACCGGGACTTCGAGGAGTTCTGGGAGACCGCGGGCCGCGAGCGCGTCACGTGGTTCGAGCCGTTCACGAAACTTCTGGAGTGGGAGTCGCCGTACGCCAAGTGGTACCTCGGCGGCACGCTCAACGTCTGCTTCAACTGCGTCGACCGTCACGTCGAGGCCGGTCTCGGCGAGAAGGTCGCCTACCACTGGGAGGGCGAGCCGGTCGGCGACCGGCGGACGCTGACGTTCGCCGGTCTCCAGCGCGAGGTCGTCAAGTTCGCCAACGGCCTGAAGAAGCTCGGTGTGGGCAAGGGGACGCCGGTCGGGATCTACATGGGCATGGTCCCGGAGATCGCGGTCGCCATGCTCGCCTGCACGCGCCTCGGCGCGCCCCACACCGTCGTCTTCGGCGGCTTTTCGGCGGAGTCGCTTTCCGACCGCCTCCACGACATGGAGTGCGAGGTGCTGATCACCCAGGACGAGGGCTGGCGCCGCGGCACGACCGTGCCGCTGAAGCGAAACGCCGACGCAGCGCTCGAGGCGTCGCCGACCGCCAGGCACTCGGTCGTTCTCCGCCGCACCGGCGGCGAGGTCGCCTGGGCGGACGGCCGCGACCGCTGGTGGCACGAGCTCGTCGAGGGCGAGAGCGACGACCCCGCGTCCTGTCCGTGCGAGCCGATGGACGCGGAGGACCTGCTCTATCTCCTCTACACGAGCGGCACGACCGCGAAGCCGAAGGGGATAGCGCACACGACGGCCGGCTACCTCGTCGGCGTCGCCGAGACGCACGACCTGATCTTCGATGTCAAGCCCGATTCCGTGTACTGGTGTGCGGCCGACGTCGGCTGGGTGACCGGGCACAGCTACATCGTCTACGGGCCGCTCTGCAACGCCACGACGGGTGTCATGTACGAGGGCACCCCGGACTTCCCGGACAAGGGCCGGTGGTGGGAGATCGTCGAGCGTTACAAGGTGAGCATCCTCTACACCGCGCCCACGGCGATCCGGGCGCACATGAAGTGGGGGCCCGAGCACGCGGCCAAGCACGACCTCTCCTCGCTGCGCCTGCTCGGCTCGGTCGGCGAGCCGATCAACCCCGAGGCCTGGATGTGGTACCGGGAGCACATCGGCAAGGACCTCTGCCCCGTTGTGGACACGTGGTGGCAGACCGAGACGGGGATGATCCTGATCACGCCGCTGCCCGGCGTGACGACGCTGAAGCCCGGCTCGGCGACGAAGCCGTTCCCGGGCGTGGACGCTGCGGTCGTGGACGACCGGGGCAACGAGGTCGGACCGGGTGGTGGTGGCTACCTCGTGCTTAGGCGTCCCTGGCCGGCGATGCTGCGCGGCATCTACAAGGACCACGACCGCTACGTGGAGACGTACTGGTCGCGCTTCCCCGGCCTCTACTTTGCGGGCGACGGTGCGAGAGTGGACGAGGACGGCGACTTCTGGCTGCTCGGCCGGGTCGACGATGTGATGAACGTCTCCGGCCACCGCATCTCGACGATCGAGGTCGAGAGCGCGCTCGTCGATCACCCGAAGGTGGCCGAGGCCGCCGTCTGCGGTCGCAACGACGCGCTCACCGGCCAGGCGATCGTCGCCTACGTCACCCTCAAGGGCGTGGACGAGGGCTCCGTCGAGATGCTCGAGGAGCTCCGCGAGCACGTCGCGCGCAAGATCGGCGCGATCGCGAAGCCGGCGAACATCGTCTTCACGCCCGAGCTGCCGAAGACGCGCAGCGGCAAGATCATGCGGCGGCTCCTACGGGACGTGGCCGAGAACCGGACGCTCGGCGACACGACGACGCTGGCCGACCCGGCGGTCGTCGAGGAGATCAAGCACCGCGCGGACACGGACCCGGGCGACGAATAGGCAACCCGGCGGTACGGCGGCGTGCTCGTCGCCGTACCGCCGGCCTAACGGTCGATCGAGCGGTACTGCCGCACCGCGAGCGGTGCGAAGACGACGAGCAACGCGGTCGTCCAGAGGAGCGAGAGCAAGAACGGGTGGTCGCCGGGAAAGCCTGAGGGGAATGGGTTCGGGTTGCCGAACAGCTCGCGGATCGTCGCGGCCAGCGCGCTGAACGGGTTCCAGTTCGCCACGGGCTGCAGCCAGCCCGGCAGCGTCTCCGTCGGGACGAACGCATTCGAGACGAACGTGAGCGGGAAGACGATCAGGAAGCCCACCTGCTGCCCGACCTCGACCGACGGCACGAGCAGCCCGATCAGCACCCCGATCCACGCCATCGCGAACGTGAAGAAGAGCATCACCGCGACGGCGAGGAGGAAGTCGCCGACGCTCCCGTGCACGCGCCAGCCGACGGCGAGGCCCGACAGCATCAGCACGACCAGGACGCCCGCGTTATAGATCACATCGGAGACCGTGCGCCCGCTCAGCACTGCCGAGCGGGCCATCGGCAGCGACCGGAACCGGTCGATCAAGCCCTTTGCCATGTCGTCGGTGACCGCGATCGCGGTCGTGATCGAGGCGAAGCCGAGCGTCTGGACGTAGATGCCAGGCATCAGGTACTCGCGGTATGAGCCGCCGCCCGGAAGCGGGATCGCGCCTCCGAAGACGTACGCGAACAGCAGCACGAACATGATCGACTGGAGGATCGCGAAGATCGCGAGCTCCGGGATTCGCGGCACTCGCTTCAGATTGCGCCACGTCATGATCAACCCGTCGTTGGCGGCCGCGCGCAGTTCGGTCATGCGGCCTCCCCCTCTTCCTCCGGCAGCTCCTCGGCAACGTGGCCGGTCAGTGCCAGGAAGACGTCATCGAGGGTCGGGCGGCGAAGCGCGATGTCGTCGATCGTGATTCCGGCCTCGCCGAGCCGCTGGACGACGCCGACGAGCTGCGCGGCGCCGCCGTCTGCGGCAACCGTGATCCGCCGCGCGTGCTCTTCGGTCGTCGCCGTCCCGTCAGGCGCGAGCAGCTGCGCGGCGCGGGGGAGGTCGGCAAGCTCGTGCGCGACGACCTCGATCCGCTCGCCGCCGACCTGCGCCTTCAGCTCGTCGGCGGTGCCGCGGGCGATGATCTTGCCGTGGTCGACGACCGCGATCTCGTTCGCGAGCTCGTCGGCCTCCTCGAGGTACTGCGTCGTCAGCAGCAGCGTCGACCCCTCGCGCACCTGCGTCCGGATCACGTCCCACATGCCGAGCCGGCCCCGAGGGTCGAGGCCGGTGGTCGGCTCGTCGAGGAAGAGCACGCGCGGCCGGCCGATCAGCGCGGCGGCGAGGTCGAGGCGCCGGCGCATCCCGCCGGAATAGGTCTTCGCGACCCGGTTGGCGGCCTCCCCGAGCTGGAAGCGCTCGAGCAGCTCGTCGGCACGTGTGCGCGCCTCGGCGCTCGAGAGATGGTAGAGGCGTCCGAACATCCAGAGGTTCTCGCGCCCGGTCAGGTTCTCGTCGATCGCCGCGTACTGGCCGGAGAGGCCGATCGTCTTCCTCACCGACTGGGCATCCCGCCGAACATCGAAGCCCGCGACGCGCGCGCTGCCGGCATCCGGCTTCAGCAGCGTCGCGAGAATGCGGACGGTCGTCGTCTTGCCCGCGCCGTTCGGGCCGAGGAGGCCGAGCACCGTCCCCTCCTGCACCTCGAGGTCGACGCCGTCGAGCGCCCGCACCTCGTTCTTGCGCGACCGGTAGATCTTGACGAGGCCCTCTGCTTCGACCGCGGCCATCGGGTCAGCCTACGTGCCCGGCTTTGATCTGCGCTGGAGCGGGGCCTGACACCGCTGACACACGCCGCGCCGCGAGCCCGCGAGCCGCCGTTACGGCTGGCGGCGGACGAAGAGGTCGCTCGAGACCCGGGCGTTCTTGTCGATCCGAAACACGCCGGCGAACTTGTCGGAGACAGAGACTCCGAGACTCGACGGCTTGAAGCCCGTTCCCGTGCCGATGTAGCACGTCACCTTGATGCCGCGGTACGCGGCGGGAACATTTTTCGCGTTGATGATCTCGCAGGCGACCCGCGTGCCCTGTGCGTAGAAGGCGTCTCCGGCTCGGAGCTTGAAGGTGCGGCCCGCCCGCGACGCGAGCTTGCGATAGATCCGTACGGGCTGCCCCTTGGCATTCACCTTGTGGACGGCGACGCGCCCGTCCTCGCCGAGGGCGGCGCCGTAGGTGCCGGGGACAAATCCCTTCGCGTTCGCCTCGTAGCAGCCGATGCCCTTGATCCCGGACGACTCCGCAGCCACGCAGAGCAGCTTTGTGCCCGCCACGTCCACCGTGTCGCCGAGGCGGATCTCGACGGTGCGGGCCGAGGCGGGTCCGGCGAGGGCGAGCGCTGCGAGCACGAGTGGGACGAGCAGGAGGCGCTTCACGGCCGCAGTGTCGGCGTCGTTGCGGCGGAGTGGCATCGGGGTGGCCACGGAGCGTGCTGCGGGTTTCTCCGCTACGCGAGCAGTTTCTCGAACCGGTCCGGGTCGTCGAACGGCCCGATCAGGGCAAGGCGGAGGCGTCCGCCCAGCACATCGGTCGCGACGCGCTGGACGTCCTCGACCGTCACCGCGTCCAGGCCGGCGAGCACGTCGACCGGCTCCTCGGCGGCGCCCAGCAGGACCTCGCGCCGCAGACCGAACATCGTCGTGCCGTGCGGGCTCTCGAGCTGGAGCACGAAGCGGCCCTTGGCGAAGCTGCGCGCCTTCTCGAGCTCCTCCGCCGGGACGGGCTCGCCGGCGATCGTGCGCAGCTCCGAGACGATCGTGGCGACGGCGTCGTCGATGCGGGAGATGTCTACGCCAGCCTGCGCATAGAGCGAGCCGGCGTCGGTGTAGCCCTGGCTCTGGCCGAAGACGTAGTAGGCAAGACCGCGCCGCTCCCTCACTTCGGTGAAGAGGCGCGAGGACATGCCGCCGCCGAGGACGGTGGCAACGAGCTGGAGCGCGTAGCGGTCGGGATGGCCGAGCGGGTAGCTCCGCGCCCCGACGATCAGGTGGGCCTGGTCGGAGGCCTTCGTGTGCACCCTGACGGCTTCGCCTTCGTCGAGGGCTACCGGCGCCGCCGCTCCGGTCCCGGCGGGCTCGAGGTCGCCCAGCAGCTCCTCCAGGCGCGGCAGGAGGTCGTCCCCGAAGCGGCCTCCTATCCCGACCACCATGCGCTCGGGGCGGTACCAGCTGTCGAGGTAGTCGAGGAAGGTCTGGCGCGTCGCTGCCCGCACCGTCTCCTTCGTGCCGATGATGTCCCGGCCGAGCGGCTGGTCGCCGTAGAGGAGCGACTCGTAGACGCCACCGATGAAGTCGCGCGGCGTGTCGTAGTACATGTTCATCTCCTCGACGATCACGCCCTTCTCGCGCTCGATCTCCTCCGCGTCGAACTTCGAGCGGCGAACCATGTCCACGAGCACGTCGAGCGCGATGTCGCGCGACTCCGCCGCGCACCTGACGTAGTAGCCGGTCACTTCCTTGCCGGTGAACGCGTTGAACTCGCCGCCGATCGCGTCGATCTCGCCCGCGAGGTCGCGCGCCGTCGGGCGGCTGTCCGTGCCCTTGAAGAGCATGTGCTCGGTGAAGTGAGCGATCCCGCTCGTCTCGCTGGTCTCGTAGCGCGACCCGGCTGCGAGCATGACGACGCAGGAGACGGATTGCGCCTGCTGCATCGGAGCCGTCAGGACCCGGACGCCACTCGCGAGGTTGTGCCGCTCGAAGACTCCCACACGTCCAATGCTATCGGCGAGCTGCTCTTGCTCCCCGCCCCCTGGAGTGGGATGGTGTCGCCCGTGCCTGCGGTGGAACGGCGGCGTTCCCTTCTCGCGCGAGCGGTCTCGCGGCGTCTGAGCTGGATCGACGTCACGAGCGGGCTCTCGCCCGCGCGGCGGCGCCGTGCCGCGATGGCGACCGCGTTCGGCTACCTGGGTCTGGTCGGGCCGACGATCGCGCTCCTCAGCCTTGCGCTACCCGCTGCAGATAGCGCAAACGGCGGCGCCATCGCGCTCTTTGCTGCCGGCGGCTATGCCGCCGCGGCCGTCTTCTTCGCCGGCTTCGACCGGCTGCCCGAATGGGCGTTCCACGCGGGACTGCTCGCCGGCATCGGCCTGATCGCCGCCGCCGTTCGCTTCGCCGGCGACCTCCAGCCGGTCTACGTGCTCTTCGTCGTCTGGGTGCCGCTTTACGCCGCGTACTTCTTCGGCTGGCGTGTCGCGTTCGGCCAGTCGGCGCTCGCCGCGGTCGCCGGCGGCTTCGCGCTCGAGCCGAGTCGTGTCGGCGTCGAGTTCGGCACCCTGGCGATCACCGTGCTCGTCACCCCGCTCGCGCTCGTGGTCTTCCTGCAGCGACGCGAGAGGCGGCTCGCCGAGGCGCTGCTCGCCGCACAGGAGGAGCTGCGGAAGGCGCAGAAGCTCGAGGCGATCGGGCGGTTTGCCGGGGGCGTCGCACACGAGTTCAACAACGCCCTGACCGCGATCGGCGGCTACGCGGAGCTCCTGGCGCGGGAGCTTCCCGACGAGCGGCAGCGGCGTCATGCCCTGGCGATCGGCACGGCGATCGAGCGGGCATCCGCCCTCACGAGCCGGCTCCTTGCCGTCAGCGGCCGGCACGTGCTGCAGGCGTCGCCCCTCGACCTGAACGAGACTGTACGCGGCCTCGAGCCGTGGCTCCTCTCGGCCTGCGACGAGCTGGTCGAGCTCCGCTTGGAGCTGGACGGAGCGCCCGACACGATTCTCGCCGACGCGGGCCTCGTCGAGCAGGTGATCGTCGCGCTCGTTGTCAACGCGTGCGACGCGATGCCGGACGGCGGTGTTCTCCGGATCGCGACGGGTGGCGCCGTCGTTGCGGAGAACGCAGGCGGGTCTGACGGCCTGCAGCCGGGACGCTACGTCACGCTCGCGGTCGCCGACACGGGCCCTGGCATCACGCCGGAGGTTCGCGAGCATCTGTTCGAACCGTTCTTCACCACGAAGGGCGACGGGCCGCCGGTTGGGCTCGGCCTCGCCTCGGTGCAGGGGATCGTCCGGCAGAGCGGGGGCGCCGTCCAGGTCGAGAGCGGGCCAGGCGCCGGCGCCGTCTTCAGAGTCTGGCTGCCGGTTCTCGGTTCGGTGGCCGGTGAGCGGCGGCCCTCTTCAGGCCCGGGCGTGCCAGGCGCGTAGCAGCTCGGCTTCGCGCTCCGGCGTCAGGCCGACCCCGTCCACCATCGGCGCGTGGGCGAGCGTGTCCCGGATCGTCTCCGCCAGGGGCCGGAACCTGAGACCTGCCGCGAGCGCCAGCGAGACGTCGGCCTCGAGGAAGCGCTCCCAACCCGGTTTGGGCGCCACCCAGAGGGGCAGCTCCAGCCACTCGCCCACCTCCTGGTCGACGAGGAAGACGTCATCCACGTGCGTCAAGGTCGCGTCGCTCCCACTTGCCGTGCGGCAGGCCTCCAGCAAAACGCCCATCGTCAGCGGCGGCACGGGACCTGTTGCGTTGACAGGTCCGCCCGGCCCTCGCTCGGTCGCGAGCAGGATCAGGTCGGCGAGGTCGCGCACGTCGACGAACTGCACCCGCCGCTCGGGCGGCCCGGGCACGAGCACCTCGCCGCCGCGGGCGATCCGGTGCGGCCAGTAGGTGAAGCGGCCGGTCGGGTCGTGCGGGCCGACGATCAGACCGGCGCGCACGGACGACGAGCGGTCGCCGAAGACCTCCGCGACGGCCCGCTCGCAGAGCGCCTTGAGGGCGCCGTAGTGACCCTGCACATCCTCGGTCGTCTCGTCCTCGACGGTGGCCGTCGGGCTCGTCTCGGTCACCGGCTCCGAGAATCCGGCGTAGGCCGACACGCTGGAGACGAAGACGTAGCGCTCGACGGCGTCCCGCAGCAGCGCGGCGGAGTCGCGCACGAGGCGAGGCACGTAGCCCGACGTGTCCACGACCGCGTTCCAGCTCCGGCCGACGAGGGCCCCCAGGTCTCCGTCGCGGTCGCCGCGAAGCCGCTCGACCTGCGGGAACTCCTCCGGATTCGTCTGCCCCCGGTTGAAGAGCGTGACCTCGTGCCCACCCGCAAACGCCGCCTCGATCACAGCCCGGCCGAGGAACTTCGGCCCACCGAGGAGGAGAATCCTCACGTCCCTGGCCGCCTCTCGCTCCCGCCCGGCTGAGCCGGGCTCCGCGAGCGGCTGGCGCCGCTGGCGGCAGGATGCCGCGCGCGCGCCGCGCGGGCCGTACTCGCTGTACTGTCCCGCGCGGCGCACGCTTGCCTCCTTTGCCAGCGACGCCCCAGGAACGTGAGGGAGCTCACAGCTCGGTCAGGGCCGCGAGCAGCCGGTCGACCTCCTCGGCCGTGTTGTAGTGGACGATGCCGGCACGGACGGCGCCCTGCTGCGGGTCGAGCCCCAGCTGTGCCATCGTCTCGACGGCGTAGTAGTTGCCCCACCACACCGCGATGTCGCGCGCCGCGAGGTGGGTCGCCACGGCCTCCGGTGCGTGCCCGGGGACGTTGAAGCAGAACGTCGGCACGCGGCCCTCCAGCGAGGGCAGCCCGTAGAGCTCGATGCCGCCGGGCAGTCCGGCGAGGAAGCGCTCGCCGAGGAAGCGCTCATGCGCCGTGATCGCGTCCCAGCCGAGCGAGTCGATGTAGTCGACCGCGGCGACGAAGCCGGCGAGCAGCTCGTGCTGGCAGGTGCCATGCTCGAAGCGGTGGCCGACCGGCTCGTTCGCGGCCGGGCGCACCTTGTAGGGCCGCCAGCTCTCGAGCAGCTCCCGCCTGCCGTACGCGAGGCCCATGTGCGGGCCGAAGAACTTGTACGGCGAGCAGATGAGCACGTCCACGTCCCAGGCGCCGACATCGATCGGGCCGTGCGGCCCGTAGTGCACCGCGTCCGCCCAGGCGAGCGCGCCCGCGCCGTGCGCAAGCTCGACGATCCGGCCCACGTCCGGCGCAGTGCCGACGGAGTTCGCCGCAACCGGGAAGGCGACGACGCGCGTGCGCTCCGAGAGCTGCCGCGCCAGGTCGTCGTAGTCGATGGAAAGGTCGTCGTGGACCGCGACAAAGCGGATGACGATGCCGAGGTCGTGGGCGAGCTCGAGCCAGGGCGAGACGTTCGCGTCGTGGTCGAGCTTCGTCACGAGCACCTCGTCGCCGGCGCGGAGCGTGCGCGCGAGCGTGCGCGTGAGGTTGAAGTTCAGCGCGGTCATGCTCGGGCCGAACACGACCTCCTCGTCCGAGCAGCCGAGGAAGTCCCCCGCGCGCCGGCGGGCGCGAGCGACGAGCTCGTCGGTGCGGCGGGACGTCTCGTACGCCGCCCCGACGTTGGCATTGTCCTCACGCAGGTAGCCGGCGATCGCGTCGATCACCTCGTCCGGGCACTGCGTGCCCCCCGGGCCGTCGAAGAAGGCGAGTGACCGCTGGAGCGCGGAGTAGCGGGCGCGGACGGCGGCGATGTCGAGCAGGGTTGCGCTCACGCGCGTCCCTCGCCGGCGCCGGCTCCCGCCGGGCGGAGCCCGGCTCCGCCGCCGCCTGCCGCCGCTCGCGGCACCGTGCCTTCCGGGGCCGTACTACCCGTACTGTCCACTCCGGCCCGGCACCGCGAGCGGCGCCCGAGGAACACGCGGGCGGAGGGGGTTGACTCAGAGCGTCTCATGTTGTCTCGATCTCCTTGCCGTTGACGGTCCAGCGATAGCGGGGTTTGGCGGTCAGCGAGGCCCCCACGAAGCAGCCGCGCTCGGTGCGCGCGAGCAGCGTGCGCAGCGCGTCGTCGGGCGGCTCGCTGTTGAGCTCGAGCTGGATGGCGACCTCGATCTCGACGAACGCAAAGAGGCCGTCCTCCTCGCGTCGGGTGACGACGCCGGAGGCGCCGGCGCGGGCGCGCCCGGTCAGGCCGGCCCGGTCGAGCGAGTACTCCAGGCTCGTCAGTGTGCAGCGGGCGGCCGCGGCGAGCACGAGGTGCTCCGGCGTCCAGGCCTCGTCGTACGGCAGTGGCCGTCCGCCACGGTCGCTCGACGCGACCCAGTCGCCGTCGAGCGAAACCGCGAACTCGAGTCGCTTTGCCTTCGCCTCCGCCACGCGGCGAACCGTACCGTTTGACGCGGTAGCAACAGCGGACGATGATCGCGGATCGTGACGGCGGGGCAGCTCCTGGCAGTTTTCGGCCCGACCGGGTACACCGGCCGGCTCGTCGTAGCCGAGGCCCGACGGGCCGGGCTGCCGCTGCGTCTCATCGGGCGGCGGCGGGAGGCGCTCGAGGCGCTCGCCGGCGCGGGCGACGAGATTGCCGTCGCCGATGCCCGCGACGAGGCCGCTCTTCGCGACGCCTTCAGCGGGGCCTTCGCCGTCGTATCGTGTGCCGGGCCGTTCCTCGAGCTCGGTCCGGCGCCCGTCGCCGCCGCGATCGGCGCCGGCGCCCATTACCTCGACTCGAGCGGCGAGCAGGCCTGGGTGCGCCTGCTCCAGGAGCGCTTCGGGGAGCCCGCACGGGAGCGCGGCGTCGCCGTGCTGCCCTGCTTCGGCTTCGACTACGTGCCCGGCGATCTCGCGGCTCGACTCGCGGCCGAGGGCCTCGAGCCGCTCGACGAGCTGATCGCGGCCTATTCGGTGAGCGACGCGTCGGGCAGCCGCGGCACGAAGCGCACGGCCGCCCGCATCCTCGCCCAGCCGCTCGTGGCGTTCGTGGACGGCCGGCTCGTCGGAACGCGGTTCGGCGCCACGACACGCACCGTCCGCTTCCCCTTCGGCGACAGGGCGGTGGCCGAGTGGTGCGGCACCGAGCCGCTGACCGTGCCGCGGCACACGCGCGTGCAGACGGTGCGCTCGTTCGTGCGCGCACCCGCTGCCGCGCGCCGCTTCGGGTCGCTGCTGCCGCTCGCCGCCCCGCTCGTCCGCGTGGCCGCCCGCTTCGCCGCTATGGGGCCTCCGGAGGAGGCTCGCGCCGGTGCGCGCTTCGCCGTCGTCGCCGAGGCGCGCGGCCCCGCCGGAGGCAGGCGCGTCACGCTGACGGGCTCCGACATGTACCTCCTGACGGCGCGGGCGCTCGTCGCGGGGGCCTCGCTGCTTCTGGCGGGGGAGGGCCGCGCGAGCGGCGTCGTCGCCCCCGCGGAGGCCTTCGACGCCCGGCGTCTGCTTGCCCGCCTCGATCCGCTCTGCCGACTCGAGTCCGTCGGGCCGCTCGACTGAGCCGTCAGCGCCGTCCGGTCCGGCGCCTACTCTGCCTTCGTGCGACGCCTACGACCGTTGAGTGAGGCAGAGTGCTACGCCCGGTGCTACGGGTCGCGCGGCGAGGAGTCGGTACGCGTGGTCGTGATCGAGCCGCGCCGGCCGCGCTACGAGCCGCCACACGTCTCGGGTGAGCTCCTGCGTTCGCTCTTCGAAGAGAAGCTCGACACGAGAGAGCCTGAAGCGGCCTAGCGACGTTCCCGATGTCCTGGCGCCCGGCCTCCAGGCGATCTTCGTCGGGATCAATCCCGGCCGCGTTTCCGCTGCCGCGCACGCTCACTTCGCCAACCCGCGCAACGATTTCTGGCGGGCCCTGCACGAGGCGGGCTTCACTCCGCGTCTGCTCGAGCCCGGCGAGCAGCACGAGCTGCCCTCCTTCGGGCACGGGCTGACGAACGCCGCCTACCGCACGACTCCCGGTTCGAGCGACCTGCGCAGAGCCGATTTCGCCGGCTCTGCCGAGCGCCTCGCGGGGGTCGCATTCAACCTGCGCCCACGGGCGCTCGCGTTCGTCGGCAAAGAGGCCTACCGGGGCCCGTTCGGCGGGCGGCCGGGGCACGGGCTCCAGACCCGTGCTCTTGCCGAAACGGCGCTCTTCGTCCTCCCCTCGACCTCGCCGGCGAACGCGGCCGTGCCCTATCCCGAGCGGCTGCGCTGGTTCCGGGAGCTGAAGGAACTGCTCAACCGGGGCGGGCTGCGCCTGCGCCCGGCGACGCGGGCGCTCGTGCTCGATCCGGCGGGCCGGGTGCTGCTCGTGCGGTTCCGCTTCCCGCACGGGCAGGTCTGGGCGCCGCCGGGCGGCGGCATCCATCCGGGCGAGACGCCCGAACAGGCGATCCAGCGCGAGCTTCGGGAGGAGACGGGCCTCGGGCCGGTCGAGCTCGGCCCGTGGCTCTGGACGCGGACGCATGTCTTCCCGGACATGGCCGGCTGGGACGGGCAGACCGAGCGCTGCGTCCTCGTGCGTGCACCGGCGTTCGAGCCCGCTCCGCACTTCTCGGCGGCGGAGCTGCTCGAGGAGAACGTGACCGGCATGCGCTGGTGGACGCTGGACGAGTTGCGCGTCTCGCGCGAGACGTTCGCGCCGCGCCGGCTGCCCGAGCTCGTGGCGGCGCTGGTCCGCGACGGCCCTCCGCCCGAGCCGGTGGACGTCGGCGTCTGATCAGTCCTGCCAGCGGTTCGTGATCGGCGTGCGGCGGTCGCGGCCGAAGGCCTTCGGCCGCAGCTTCACCCCCGGCGGGGCCTGGCGGCGCTTGTACTCGGCGCGGTCGATCAGGGCGAGAGCGCGCTCGACGACGTCGCGGTCGAACGCGGCGAGCAGCTCCTCGCGCGAGCGGTCCTCCTCGACGTAGGCCTCGAGCACCGGGTCGAGGGCGGCATAGGGCGGGAGGGAGTCCTCGTCGAGCTGGTCGGGCCGAAGCTCGGCGCTCGGCGCGCGCTCGATCGTCGTTGCCGGGATCAGCTCCCGGCCGGCACGCTCGTTCAGGTGGCGGGCGAGCCGGAAGACGTCGGTCTTGAAGACGTCCTTGAGCAGGGAGAAACCGCCGACCATGTCGCCGTAGAGGGTCGAGTAGCCGACCGCGAGCTCCGACTTGTTCCCGGTCGAGACGACGAGCCAGCCGTGCGTGTTGGAGAGCGCCATCAGCAGCGTGCCGCGGACACGGGCCTGGAGGTTCTCGGCGGCGAGGCCCTCGGGCCCGCCGAGGACGTCGTCGAGCGCCGCGACGGCGCCCTCGATCGGCAGCTCCCGGAAGTCGCAGCCGAGGCTGTCGGCCACTCGGCGAGCGTCCGCGCGTGTCCCCTCGGACGAGTAGCGCGACGGCATCGAGACGCAATGCACGCGCTCGGGGCCGAGCGCGTCGGCGCAGAGCGCTGCGGTCAGCGCCGAGTCGATCCCGCCCGAGACACCGACGAGGACCTCGCCGAACCCGTTCTTGCCCACGTAGTCGCGCAGGCCGAGCACGAGTGCGCGCCGCATCTGCTCGAGCTCCGGCTCGAAGGGCGAGACGGCGCCGCTGCTCTCCTCTGCGTGCTTCTGCGCCGCGCCGAGCTCGACCGTCTCCGCCCGCAAGGTCTCCTCGCGCTCGCGCTCGAGCGAGCGGCGCCTTACGTCGCGTAGCCGCCGCGCGAGCACCGCGGTCGGGTCCACGTCGACGACGAGCAAGGCCTCCTCGAAGCCCGGCGCGCGGGCGAGCACCTCGCCCTCGTCGTCGAGCACGACCGAGTGGCCGTCGAAGACGAGCTCGTCCTGGCCGCCGACGAGGTTGCAGAAGGCGAGGAAGCAGGAGTTGTCGCGCGCGCGCGTGACCAGCATCTCCTCGCGTTCCTCGGCCTTGCCGACGTGGAACGGAGAGGCCGAGATGTTGACGAGCAGCTCCGCGCCCGCGAGCGCGAGCTCGGTCGCCGGCGCACCGGGTTGCCAGACGTCCTCGCAGATCGTCGGCCCGACGAGCGTCTCACCGATCCGCAGCAGCAGGAGGTCACGGCCGGTCGCGAAGTAGCGGTGCTCGTCGAAGACGCCGTAGTTGGGGAGGAAGCGCTTGCGGTAGACGGCGCGCACCTCGCCGCCCGCGCAGACGGCGCAGGCGTTGAAGAGGTCGCGCTCGAACCAGGGCGCGCCGACGAGCGCGGTGACCCCGGTGCACGCGCGGGCGATCTCCTCGAGCGAGGCGCGCGCCGCCCGTACGAACCCGGGGCGCAGCAGCAGGTCCTCGGGTGGGTAGCCGGTCACCGCGAGCTCGGGGAAGAGAACGAGGTCGGCGCCTGCCGAACGCGCCTCGTCGAGGGCCACGAGGATACGCGAGCGGTTGCCCTCGAGGTCGCCGACGACCGTATTGATCTGCGCGAGCGCGAGCCGCATGCGCCTCCAAGGTTTGCGACTGACAGGCAAAAACTACCTTACCACGCCCTCCGGGCGCTGAAGCGTCTACCGTCAGGCGCCATGAGCTTGCGGATCGTGATCCGGCGGCGCTACCGCGGCCCCGTCGACTCGGGAAACGGCGGCTATGTCTGCGGCGTCGTCGCGGGCTTCGTGGCCGGCGAGGCCGAGGTGACGCTGCGCCTGCCGCCGCCGCTCGAGACGCCGCTTGATCTGGAGCGCGACGGCGAGCGCGTCCTGCTGCTCGACGGCGAGGCGCTCGTCGCCGAGGCGGTTCCCGCGAGCGTCGAGCTCGTCCCGCCCACACCCGTCTCCTGGGAGCAGGCGCTCGACGCGACGACCCGCTACCCCGGCTTCCACGAGCACGCGTTTCCCGAGTGCTTTACGTGCGGCCCGGGCCGGGCGGAGCCCGACAGCCTGCGCATCTTCCCCGGCTCGGTCGCCGGCCGCCCGGACACCGTCGCCGCGCCCTGGGTTGCGCACGAGGTCGATCCAGCCGTCCTCTGGGCGGCAATCGACTGCCCGGGCGCATTCGCCGTGGGCGTAGTCGGCCGGGGCGAGACGGTGCTCGGCCGGATGGCGGCGCGGATCGACCGGATCCCCGCCGAAGGGGAGCGCTGCATCTCCGTCGGGGTGGCCCTCGGCGAGGACGGCCGCAAGCTCTACGCGGGAACCGCGCTCTTCGCCGAGACGGGCGAGCTGCTTGCGCTCGCGCGCCAGACCTGGATCGTTCCCCGCACTTAGACGACGCGCGAGATCTCGTCGAGCGACTCGGGATTTTCGAGCGTCGAGAGATC
>CAYGLV010000028.1:0-29558 GCA_964351025.1 uncultured Gaiellales bacterium
AGCAGTCTGCCTCGCGGCTGGCGCCGCGAGCCGCTGCCCCGCCCAGCCGCCTAAACCCTGGGACTTCGTCCCGGATTTGCCCCGCACCCCGCCCGCCCAACATCAAGGGCGGCCGGGGTGCGGTGCCGGCGGCTGGGCGGGGCAGCGGATGAGAGCTCGAGGTTGGTGAGGGGCAAATGTCCCCCAGGAGTCAGTCGGGATGTTGTCTGTGGAGTTGGTGTGCCTCGTGTTCGGAAGCGCCTGCGATTCGGCTCTTTCTCGGGAGCGATGGCGCAGCGGACATGTCCAGAAAGGACGCCTTGACGCGAGCAGGGCGTGCTGGTCTCATCGAAGAGTCGCCCGGGCATGTCCTCATGGGAGGTTGGGACGCCGATGAAGACCCGCCGTTGCACCCCGAGGTCGTCGACTTCGCGCGCTGGTTCGCGGACTGGTGGCTTCGCCGCGGCCGACTCCTCTTCGCGGACGACGGAGACGAGCAGCACGTCGCCTGAGCCGCGCGCCGTCGCGTACGTGCGCGAGTCCACTGAAGAGCAGGGTCAGGGTTTCTCGCCGGACGCGCAGCGCGAGGCGATCCGCAAGTTCGCCGCCGAGCACGGGCTCGCTCTCGTCGAGGAGTACTGCGACTTCCACTCCGGCTGGCGGAGGGCTGACGGGCGCCCTGCGTTCCAGCGGCTGATGGCGGATGCCGCCGAGAAGCGCTTCGACGTCGTGCTCGTCTACCACACCTCCCGCTTCGCGCGGAACCAGGTCGAGGCGCGCCGCTACAAGCAGATGCTGCGCGAGCGGCTCGGCATCAAGGTCGTCTCCGTCACCCAGGCGCTCGGGGACGACCCCAACGACCCCTCGACCTTCCTCGCGGAGTCGATCCACGAGATGTTCGACGAGTACTACTCGGTCTCCCTCTCCTTCTGGACGCGAACCGGGCTGCGCGAGAAGGCGCGGCAGGGTCACCTCGTCGGCCGGCTGCCCTGGGGCTACCGCCGTGACCCGGACTCCGCGCGCGCCGTCCCGGACCCTGAACGCGCGCCTCTCGTCCGCGAGATGTTCGAGCGGTACGCGACCGCGCAGGAATCCGACCGCAGCGTCGCCGCCTGGCTCAACGCCAAGGGTGTCCGGACGGCGAACGGCGGCGCCTTCGGCAAGGACACCGTCCGCGACATGCTCCTCAACGCCGCCTACTGCGGCTACGTCTGCGGGCTGCGCAGCCGCGACCGCTCCATCCGCGGGCTGCACGAGCCCATTGTCGCGGAGGAGCTCTTCGAGAGGGTGCAGTCGGTGCGCACCTGGCGCGCCCGCGTCCTCAAGCCCGGGCGTCCCTCCGAGGAATACCTCCTCCGCAAGCTCATCTACTGCGAGCGCTGCGGCGCCCGCATGCACGGGTCGCGGGGCTCGACCGGCGGCATCCGCCGCTACCTCTGCTCCACGCGGCGCTACGGGAACGGCTGCGACCAGCCGATCGCAAAGGCCGAGCCGCTCGAGGCGCAGCTCGTCGACTGGCTCAGTGGGTTCCAGCCGGACAGGGAGCTGCGGGCGCTCGTCGTCGCTGAGCTGCGCGAGGCGGCAGGACGGCAAAGCGGCGGCGAGCTTCGGCGGCGCGAGCTGCTCGGCCAGCTCGAGCGCCTGCGCGACCTCTACGTGTACGGCGACATCGAGAAGGGCGAGTACGTGCTGCGCAGGCAGGCACTCGAAGAAGAGCTCGAGCGGGTCGGTCCGCCGCTCGATCCTGCGCTCGACGCAGCCGAGAGCGTCCTCGCCGATTTCGGCGGTCTCTGGGAGGCCGAGACCTCGCCGGCAGAGCGGCGCCGACTCCTCGCTTCACTCGTCGACCGGGTGTGGCAAGACGGCGGTCGCGTGGTTGCCGTCAAGCCCCGCGAGCCCTTCGTCCGCTACTTCGAGCTGGCGGACGCGGTACGGAGCTCGCAGGGTGTCAATAGCGGGAGCGACGGGACTCGAACCCGCGACCTCCGGCGTGACAGGCCGGCGTTCTAACCAACTGAACTACGCCCCCAGGGCGGGCTCAGTCTAGCGGCCGCCGTCTGTACGGTGGGGGCTGTGAACACCGCCGACTGGGTCATCGTCGCGATCGTCTCGCTCGCGGCGCTGAACGGGCTGCGCCGTGGGCTGATCGCGGGCGCGCTCTCGCTCGCCGGGCTCGCGGGTGGGGCCTACGCGGGCTCGAAGCTCGCCCCGCAGCTCTTCTCGGGCGGGGAGTCCGCGTACACGCCGCTGATCGCGCTCGGTGGGGCGGTCGCGCTCGGCGTGATCGCGCAGTCGGCCGCCGGGTTCACGGGCGGGACGATCCGGAAGTCCCTCTTCATCGTGCCTCCGCTGCGCGTGCTCGACACCCTCGGTGGCGGCGTGCTCGGCGCGGCGGCCGGAATCGTGCTCGCGTGGGTGCTCGGAGCGGCGGCGCTGCACGTTCCCGGCCAGACCGAGCTGCGGCGACTCGCCCAGGAGTCGAAGATCCTGACGCGCCTGAACGAAGAGGTGCCGCCGGCGCGGCTGCTCGACGCGATCGCGCGCGTGGACCCGTTCGGCGCGATCCGGGGCCCGCTGGCCGATGTGCCGGAGCCGGACGCGAAGCCGCCGCTCGGCGGTGCCGCCCTCGCCGCGCAGGGGAGCGTCGTGCGCATCGTCGGCACCGCCTGCGGTCTCGGCGTGCAGGGCTCCGGCTGGATCGCGGGCCGCGAGCTCGTCGTCACCAACGCCCACGTTGTCGCCGGCGTGCGCGACCTCCGCGTCAACCGTCACGACAGCCGCTCCCGCAAAGCGCGCGCCGTTCTCTTTGACCCGCGCAACGACGTCGCCGTGCTCACGGTGCCGGGGCTTGCCGGGCCGCCGCTGCAGCTTGCCCAGCCGCGCCAAGGCGAGGCGGTCGCGATCCTCGGCTACCCAGAGAACAAGCCGCTGACAGCGACTCCCGGGCGGATCGGCCAGACGACGAAGCTGCTGACGGAGGACGCGTACGGCCGCGGCCCTGTGCCACGGCTCGTGACGACGCTGCGCGGCGAGATCCGGAACGGGAACTCCGGGGGCCCCGCTGTGGACGGGAACGGGCGTGTCGAGGGGACGATCTACGCGAAGCGGGCCGGCGGCGAAGGCGGCTACGCCGTCCCGTCGGAAGTCGTGCGCGAGGCGATCGTCCGCGCAGGGACAAAAACTGTCTCGACCGGGCCCTGCACCGAGTAGTCCTCGCGCGAGGCGTCAGGATAGAAGGTCGAGTGCAGCTTCGGGTTGCTTGAACGGCGGGATGATGTAGATCCCGGCCGCCTTCTCGCGCGCTTCGGCGACGAGTGCGCGCGCCAGCTCGAGACCCACTGCGATCGCGTCCGGGCCGGCCCCTCGCAGCCGCTCCTGCACGGCGTCGGGCACGACGATCCCCGGCACCTCGTTGTGCAGCCGGACCGCGGTCTGGTGGCTGCGCAGGGGCCAGATCCCGACGAGCAGAGGGATCGGCGAGCTGCCGCCGAGCCGGGCGAGGAAGCGGTCGAGGTAGGAGAGATCGAACAGCGCCTGCGTCATCGCAAACCGCGCGCCCGCGGCGATCTTCTGCTCGAAGCGGCGCAGCTCCTCGTCGAGGTCGTCTGCCGAGGGGTTGACCGCGACGCCCGTGAAGAACGACGTCGCCGCCTCGATTGCCTTGCCGGCGTAGTCCTCGCCGCGGTTCATGCGCTCGATCACCCCCACGAGGCCGATCGAATCGACCTCGTAGACGCCGCGCGAGCCCGGGTAGTCGCCGATGTGCGGGGGATCGCCCGTGACGGCGAGGATGTTGCGGACGCCCTCGGCGTGCGCGCCGAGCAGGACGGACTCGAGACCCATCACGGTCGTGTCGCGCGGCGTGAGGTGAGGGATGGTCTCGATTCCGCACTCGCGCTCGATCGAGACCGCCGACATCAGAGCGCTCATGCGGGCGCGCGCCATGGGATTGTCGTTGATGTCCACGAAGCCGACGCGACCCGAGTCCCTGAGCCTGCGCGCAACGGCGAGCATCGCATCGTTGGTCCCGCCTTTCGGCGGGTCGAGCTCCACGGAGACGACCCAGTCGCCCGAGCGCAGAGCACGGGCGAGCGCCGTCTCGGGGGCGCGCGCGGCCGCCGGGGCGGCGAGCTCGCGCACTGCGATCTCGAAGGGGGCGCTCGGGGCGCGCTCGTCCTCCAGCGCGGAGCGGATGGCGGAGATCTGTTGCGGTGTCGTCCCGCAGCAGCCGCCGATGATCCGGGCGCCGAGCGTACGCGCGTGCGCCGCGAACTCGGCGAAGTACTCGGGGCTCGAGTGCGGGTAGATGACGCGGCCGCCGGAGATGCTGGCAAGGCCGACGTTCGGCAGCGCCGCCAGCGGCAGCCCTCCCGACCCCATCGCAGCGAGCGCGACGAGAGCAGCGTGCGGGCCGGCGCCGTGGTTTGTCCCGATCGCAGCCAGGTCGAGCGGCGCCAGCCGGGCGGCCGCTGCGCCGGCCGTGACGCCGCCGGGCGTCTCGGCGTCCTCGTCGAACGTGAGCAGGGCGACGATCGGAAGCGAAGAGACGCTGCGCACCGCCTCGACCGCGGCGACGAGCTCGTCGAGGTCGAAGAACGTCTCGACGAAGAAGACGTCCACGCCGCGGCCTTCGAGAATGCGTGCCTGCTCCGCGAAGATCTCGACGTGGTCGACGGCCTCGCCCTCTTCGAGCTCGCCAAGTGGGCCGACCGCCCCCGCGATGAAGA
The DNA here is from genome assembly GCA_964351025.1 of uncultured Gaiellales bacterium. GTDB lineage: Bacteria > Actinomycetota > Thermoleophilia > Gaiellales > Gaiellaceae > CAYGLV01. The sequence goes on from CAYGLV010000028.1 coordinate 4,707, forward strand.
CCTCCTTGCCGGAGACCTCGCGCGCCTCGCGGGCGAGCTTGACGGCAGCCGAGTTGATCGCCTCCAGCTCGTCGTCGAGGAAGCGGGAGGCGAGCTTGCGCCGGTTGGCACCGAACGTATTGGTCTCGATCAGGTCAGCGCCGGCCGCGATGAAACTGAGGTGAAGGTCGACGACGGCCTCCGGTGCGCGCAGGTTCGCCTCCTCGGGGCAGCGCAGACGCGGAACGGCGCCGGTGAGCAGGGCGCCCATGCCGCCGTCGGCGACGATCGCGGGCCCGCGGGTGAGGCGCTCGAGGAACCGGCTGGACACGCCAAGACTCTACTCTCGCCTCGTGACCGCCCAGCCGGGCCACCGGGTGAAGCGCTGCGGTGAACCCCAATAGAGGGAGCTGTTAACCGTAAACGGGTGATACCAGGGCGCCTGGGCGTGTCGCATACTCCGGCCATCAACGGAGCGCCCCGATGCGGCGGGGGCGAACCGGAGACGAAGTCCGGTTCCCTCAGGGGAATCAACTGGAGCGGGGCCACGGCGGCGGCCCCGCTCTTTGGTTTTCGGGATCACAGGGGCGGGCGGTGCGCCTCAAGACCCCGTACGGCGTTGCCGATAGCCTGTAGTGACTCCGGTCCGGGACTGACGGCAATCTTCCTGCGGCTCGGAAGTCGCGAGCGGCGGGGCCGCAAGGCCCCGCCGCCTCGCTAGCTCCGGCAGGAGGTGCTCGCGGAGTTCACCGCCGGGGCGAGGATCCCTTGCGCCTACGGATGCAGGAGGCGCCCCTCCATGCCTCCCGCAACGGTGACGACCTGGCCCGTCACGTGACCGGAGAGGACGTCCGATGCGAGCACGACGACCTGTGCTGCCACGTCCTCCGGTGCACCCACCTTGCGCAACGGCATCGTGCGCGTGATCCGGGCGACGAGCTCGGGATCCTCGAGCGCGGCGCGGGCCATCGGGGTCTCGGTCCAGCCTGGTGCCACCGCGTTCACCCGGGCCCGTGGCGCGATCCGCACGACCTCGTTCTTGAGCGAGAGCAGCAGCCCTCCGAGAACGGCGGACTTGGCGGCCGCGTAGTCGGCATGACCGGCCTCGCCGAAGAGCCCCGCCGTCGAGCCGACGAGGACGAGCGAGCCGTGGCCGTTGCGCTCCACCTCGCGCAGGAAGCCGCGCGCGGTGAGGAACGTGGCGGTGAGGTTCTGCCGCAGCGTCTGGTCCCAGCGCGCGAGCGGCAGCTCCCAGACAGGCAGGTCCTCCTCCGGCCAGACGCCTGCGACAGCGGCGCAGACGTCCACCTGCCCGAGTGCGGCGCGAGCCTCGGCGAACAGCCGCTCGACATCGGCCTCGTCCGTCAGGTCGGCCTGAACGAGCGGCGCGCCGCCGAGCTCGGCCGCGACCGCCCGCGCCCGCGCCTCGCCGTGGTGCCAGTGGACAACGACACGGGCGCCTTCGGCGGCGAAGGCCCGCGCGCACGCCGCGCCGATCCCGCCCGAGGCGCCGGTGACGAGCACTCCTGTTCCGGCTAGTCCCGTCTCCACAGCCGTAGGCTAGAAGGTCTCGAGGGAGGCGCGTCGCCGTCCCTCGGCCTCGAACAGCCGGAACAGCGCGTAGGCGACGACTGCGTAGGCGACCCCGACGAGCGCCTCGGTCGCGACGAGCCCGCCGACGTCGCGAAGGGGCGCACCGACCGCCACCTCGCGAGCAGCCTCGATCCCGTGCGTGAGGGGCAGTGAGCGGCCGACTGACTGCATCCAGCCCGGCAGGTCGTCGATCGCGACGTTGACGCCGCAGAAGAGCAGCATCAGGAAGTAGACGAGGTTTGCCGCGAAGAAGACGTCGCGCGCCCGCAGCCCGATCGAGCCGATCAGCATCCCGAGGGCCGTGCAGGACACGGTCGTCACGAGGACGACCAGCGCGAGCGCCGGCAGGTCGGAACGATCGAGCGAGAAGTCGAGCAGCGCCCACGAGACGGCGAAGCCGAAGGCCGAGACGACGAGCCCGTTTGCGATGAACGGCAGGGCGCGCCCGAGGAAGAGGGCGAGCCGGTTCGCGGGTGTCGCCAGGAGCGGCGAGAGCGTCCCGAACTGCCGCTCGTTCGCGATCCCCATCACCATCCCGTAGATCGAGGACATCGCGGCCACCTGGACGGCGTTGCCGACGATGAAGAACGTGTCGTCCTCGTTGCGCGTGTAGCGGCCGAGGTAGGTGAAGAAGAGGATCTGGAAGAGCGGGCTGCCGAGCATCGTCGTCACGTACATGCCCGGCCGGATCCAGTTGAAGAGGGCGCGGTACGAGATCATCCCGCCCACGAAGAAGACGCGCAGGGCGCTCGTCACGTCAGGGAGAGGGTCGCTCGCTGGCGTGCCAGCCGCTCGAAGTTCTTCATGAACACCGCGCCGAGGATGAGGTAGACGACGCCGAGCAGCAGGCACATGCCGATCGCGCTCCAGGCGTCGCCGCCGCCCAACGCGGCAGCCCGGATCGCCTTGACCCCCCAGGTCGGGGCGAGCCCCCAGGAGATCCATTCGACCCAGCCGGGCAGCAGCGAGAGGGGCACGAGCAGGCCGGTGGCGAGCCAGACCGGATATTCGAGCAGGTTCGAGAACGCGCTCGCCTGCCGGTAGAGGACGAACGTGGACGCGAGCAGAAGACCCATCAGCCCGAGGCTGACGACGGTCGCCGGGAGCGCGACGGCGAGTTGGAGCGGGTGCGCGAAGGCGAGCGGCACGTCGAAGAAGACCCGCCCCCAGAAGAGCGTGGTGACGATCGAGTAGAGGCCGATCGTGGCCGTCGCGAGCGTCAGCGGCACGAGCACGAGCAGGAACGGCGCCGGCGCCGCGACGACGATCTCCAGCGTCCCCTGCCAGCGCTGCCACTGGATCGCGCCGCCGGAGCCGAACAGGGTGGAACTCCAGATTCCCATCAGCCCCGCCCCGAGCGCGACGTAGAGCAGGGTTCCGGGCCGTTGCCCGCTCTCGTACATGAAGAACGCGATCGAGGCGAAGATCACCGGCTGCAGCGCGGAGATGAGCACAAAGAACAACGAGTTGGAGAGGTTCTTCAGGTGGAAGAGCCAGCCGGCGTAGAACAGCCGCATCACCGTCTACGCCTCGGACACGAGCGCGACGTAGGCATCCTCGAGCGTCGGCTCGCGCGACGTGACCCTCCCGACGTCGACGCCGCCGAGGCGGCCGAGGATCGCGTGCGTCAGCTCCAGCCCCGGCGCGGTCTGGACGACGAGGAGCTGGGCCTGTTCGCGCTCCTCGACCGCTACCGAGGCCACGCCCGGGAGCGTCCGCAGGCCCTCGACCTGAGCGTCCTCGATCCCATAGACCTCGACCTCGACGACGCTGCCGTCGGCGACACGGTCCTTGAGTTGGCGCGGGGTGCCCTCGGCGACGATCCGGCCGTTCGCGATCACGGCGATCCGGTCGCAGAGCTGGTCCGCCTCGAACATGTAGTGCGTCGTCAGGAGGACGGTCTTTCCCGCGTGCGTCAGCGAAGAGATCGTTCCGCGCAGCTCGCGGGCGCCGACCGGGTCGACGCCGATCGTCGGCTCGTCGAGAAAGAGGACCGGCGGGTCGTGCAGCAGGCCGCGGGCGATGTGGAGGCGTTGGCGCATGCCGCGCGAGTAGCCCTCGACGCGCTCCTTCTCGCGCCCCGTTAGGCCGACGAGCTCCAGGAGCTCCGCGATCCGCCCTTTCTGCTCCCGCGCCGGCACCGCGTACAGCTCCGCGAAGTAGCGCAGGTTGTCGAGCGCCGAGAGCCGCTCGTAGAGCCCACGGTCGCCGCCGAAGACGTACCCGATTCGCCGCCGCACCCACTGCGCGTCCTTGACGACGTCGTGGCCGAGCACGCGCGCCGACCCGGAGGTCGGGATCAGCAGCGTGATCAGCATCTTGATCGTCGTCGTCTTGCCGGCGCCGTTCGGGCCGAGCAGGCCGAAGAGCTCGCCCTCGCCGATCGCGAAGCTCACGCTCTGGACGGCTTCGACCTCGAGAGAGCGGCGTCGGATCGTGCCGGTCGTCGTCCGGTAGGTGCGGCGCAGGTTCTCGGCCTCGACGACTGCCATCAAGGGCGGGAACTCTAGTGGCCTGCCACCGCTATCCGCTTTGAAGCGGCCAGACTGTTCCGCCCGAGACGTCTCGAGGCGATTGCTGTTGACATGACACCGGCGCACAGCCAGGATTCACCATTCTCGGTCGGCTAGCCGACCCAGCTCATGTACGACGCGGCACTAACTCGCTGGGCGCTAGCACGTCTACACCGTGACATCACTACGTAGGAGGGCACTTGCAGATGAAGAGACAGGGATGGATTCCGCTGGCGCTTGCGCTGACGGTCATGGCCGCGCTCGCGTCCACGGCGGGCGCCAGCCCGGCGAGGGTGGGCAGTGCGCAGGCAGTGAGCTGCAAGAGCACGCTCAAGATCGCGATCGTCACGCCGCTGACCGGCGGGGCCGGGTTCATCGGCAACGAGCAGCTCAGCTGGGCGAAGTATGCGGTGAAGACGCTGGCACCGAAGTACGGCCTGAAGATCCGGCTGCTCACCGGTGACACCCCGGTCGAGCAGGGTCCGGCGCCCGCGCAGTCGCTGGCGCAGAAGTACGTCGGCGACAAGAGCGTCGTCGCGGTTATCGGCCCGGCCACATCCGGCGCGGTCGCGGCGACGAGCAAGACGTACTTCGACGCGGGGCTGGCACACATCTCGCCGTCGGCCACGCGCACGTCGCTGACCAAGGGCAGCCCGAGGGAGGCCACGGGAGCTTTCTTCCGCGTCGTCCCGGGCGACTACATCCAGGGCCCGAGCGACGCGAACTACATGATCAACACGCTGAAGGTGAAGAAGGTCGTCCTGATCGACTTCCAGGAGCCGTACTCGGTCGGGCTTGCCGACGCCGCCCAGGCGGTTCTGAAGGCGAAGGGCATCACCACGATCCGTGAGTCCACCTCGGTCAAGACGACGGACTTCTCGTCGCTCGTGACGAAGGTTCCGAGCGACACCGACGTGGTCTTCTTCCCGAGCCAGCAGCCCGAGGACGCGCAGACGTTCGGACAGCAGCTGCTCGAACAGGGCAAGAAGGCGACGGTGTTCGGCGGCGACGGCACGAACTCGCCGGACAAGTTCAAGCTGACCGGTTCGTACGTGTCCAACTTCGCCCCCGACATCAGCGGCTTCGCCTACAACAAAGCGCTGATCGCCGGCTGGAAGAAGGACAACCCGGGCACCACGCTCGGCTCCTTCGGCCCCCCGACGTACCTCGCCGTTCAGGTCGCGCTGAACGCGGTCAAGAGGGCGTGCAATGTGGGCAAGGGGACGATCAAGAACCGCCGTGACGTCGTGCGCAACGTCAAGCGGATCGTCGTCAAGGACTCGATCCTCGGTGGCACGTTCCGCTTCTCGACGAAGTCGAACGACCCGCTGAACGCGAAGTTCTACATCTTCCAGATCCAGTCGAACGGAACGTACAAGCTCGTCGGCTAGCCGACGAGCAGATCGTGGGGGAGCGGCCCGGCGCACTGCCGGGCCGCTCCACGTTTTCAGCAGTAGACTCGCTTCTTTTCCGTGGACACGTTCATCCAACTCACGCTCAACGGCCTGACGCTCGGCAGCGTGTACGCGCTGATCGCGCTCGGCTACTCGCTCGTCTACGGCATCCTCAAGCTCCTCAACTTCGCTCACGGCGACGTGTTCATGGTTGGGTCGTTCATCGGGTACGGCGCGCTGCGGCTGCTCGGAGGGTCGGCCGACCCGATCGTGCCGGTCTGGCTGCTGCTGATCCTGATCACGCTCGCTGCGATGGTCGGCTGCGCCGTGCTCGGCGTCGTGATCGAGCGCTTCGCGTACCGCCCGTTGCGCGATGCGCCGCGCATCGCTCCGCTCATCAGCGCGCTCGGCGTGTCGTTCTTCCTCGCCTACTCCGTGCAGTTGATGTTCGGCTCCCAGCAGCGGGACTACGACGCCTTCTCGCTCGGCGGCGGTGTTCTCTTCCTCCAAGGCTTCAACATCGGCAACGTCAGGGTGCCGCTTTTGCGGATCGTGATCATCCTCTCGGCCTTCGTGCTGATGGTCCTCCTCTGGGTGCTCGTCACGAAGACGAGGACGGGCAAGGCGATGCGCGCCACCTCCTACGACCGTGAAGCGGCGGCGATGATGGGCATCGACATCGACAGGGTGATCGTGTTCGCCTTCGTGCTCGGCTCGGCGCTCGCGGGCGCGGCAGGGGTGATGTTCGCGCTGCGCGCTCCGACTGCGGCGACGATCGGCTTCATCGCCGGCCTCAAGGGCTTCACCGCCGCAGTTATCGGCGGCATCGGGTCGATTCCAGGCGCCATGGCGGGCGGTCTCATCCTCGGGTTCGCCGAGGCGTTCACCCAGGGGTACATCTCGACCCGCTGGTCGGATCTGCTCGTGTTCGTGATCCTGATCGCCTTCATGCTCCTCCGACCGCAGGGCCTCTTCGGCAAGGCCGAGATCAAGAAGGTGTGAGCGGGATGACGGATCCCACCAAGCAGCCGGGCCCGCGGATCGGCAAGGACGAGTGGGTCGCCCGGCATGGCGACAACCGGGACCGCCGGGCCGGGGTCGCGGGAGCCATCGAGGAACGGCTTCGCACCGTGCCCTGGTGGGCGTGGCTCGCCCTCTTCACGGGCATCGTGTGCCTGCTGCCAATCGGGGTCGAGAGCGGCTACGCGCGGCGTATCGCCTTCGACACCGTCATCTACATGCTGCTCGCGCTCGGCCTCAACGTCGTCGTCGGCTGGGGCGGCTTGCTCGACCTCGGCTACGTCGCGTTCTTCGGCGTGGGCGCGTACACGTACGCGTTCCTCAGCTCGGACAAGTTCGACCTGCACCTGCCGGCGATCCTGACGATTCCGCTGGCCTGCGTCGTCGGGGCGGTGATCGGCCTACTCGTCGGGTTGCCGTCCAGGCGGCTGGTCGGCGACTACCTCGCGATCGTGACGCTGTTCTTCTTCCAGATCTTCCTCACGGCGACGAACAACGGCGAGAACATCTTCGGTGCAGACGTCACGGGTGGGCCGAACGGGATCATCAACATCGATCCGCTCGCTCTCTTCGGCCGGGAGTTGCCCGTCTCGACGGAGGGCATCTTCAACGTCGCGTACCTCTACGTGGCTCTCGCCGCCTTCGTGGTCGTCTATGTCGCGCTCCGCTTCGTCGACCGCTCGCGCACCGGTCGGGCCTGGCGTTCGCTGCGTGAGGATCCGCTTGCCGCCGAGCTGATGGGCATGCCGGTCAGCTGGCTGAAGTTGATGGCCTTCGCTTTCGGCGCCTCGGTCGCCGCGCTCGCCGGCACGCTCGTCACGGCGCTCAACGCGAGCGTCTTCCCGCAGAGCTTCGAGTTCCCGATCATGATCACGATCTACACGATGGTGATCCTGGGCGGCGCGGGCAGCCAGGCCGGCGTCGTGATGGGGGCGATCATGATCAGCGTCCTCCTCGAGGTGCTGCGCGAGCCCGGGGACGCACGCTTCCTGTTCTACACCCTGGGACTGCTGGGCCTGTTCGCGGCCTTCCGCTTCTCGGTCAGGCTGGCCGTCGTGCTCGGAGGCACGATTTCCTTCGGCCTGATCGCCCACGCGGTCGCGGGCGGTGTCGACGGCGGCTGGACGGGCGGCGCTCAGAGCGGTGGCAGCCGCCTCGGGGATTGGGCGGCCCACTGGGTGATCGTTCCCGCCGATCTCGCTTCCTGGCTGGCGCCCGTCTCGTACATCGGGCTCGTGGGGCTGACGCTTGCCCTGACGCTCCTGCACGGCTGGCGCCGCCTGGCGCTCCTCGTGCCGACGCTCTATCTCGCGGCGTTCGTCTGGGAGAACGTGATGCTCGTCAAGCCCGAGCCCACCCGCTTCGTCATCCTCGGCGCCATCCTCGTCGCGGTCATGGTCGCCCGGCCGGCCGGCCTGCTCGGCGAGAAGCGCGTGGAGATCGTCTGATGGCCGGCGCCAGGCTGCTCGAGCTCAGGGGCGTGTCGATGGCGTTCGGCGGCCTCAGCGTGATCGACGAGCTCGACCTCCACGTCGACGAGGACGAGATCCTCAGCGTGATCGGGCCGAACGGTGCAGGGAAGACGACGCTCTTCAACCTCGTCACCGGCGTCTACGAGCCGACCGGCGGCGACATCGTGTTCGCCGGCGAGAGCATCAAGGGCCTCGAACCGCACAAGATCACGCAGCGGGGCATCGCCCGGACCTTCCAGACCCTGCGTCTCTTTCTGAACATGTCGGTGCGGGAGAACGTGATGGCGGCCGCCTACGGGCATACGAAGGCCGGGCCGCTCCGTTCGATTCTGCGGACGCCCGGGCAGCGGCGGGAGGAGAATGAGATCCGCGCTGCGGCGGAGCAGCGGCTCGCGTTCTTCGGTGAGCGGCTGATGGGCTATCGCTGGGATCAGCCGGCCTACAGCCTCTCGTACGCGAACCGGCGCCGGCTCGAGATCGCGCGCGCGACGGCCACGAATCCGCGCCTGCTGCTGCTCGACGAGCCCGCCGCTGGAATGAACCCGAAGGAGACCCACGAGATCACGGAGCTGATCGCGAAGCTCCGCGACGAGGGCGGGTTCACGATCCTCGTGATCGAACACGACATGCACGTCGTCGAGGGCATCTCCGACCGCGTCGTCGCGCTCGATCACGGCGTGAAGATCGCGGAGGGCTCATTCGACCAGGTGGCGACGGACCCACGCGTGGTCGAGGCGTACCTGGGTACCGGCGCGGTGGAGACGAAGTGACGTGAGCGCCGCGCTCCTCAAGCTCTCGGGCGTCAACACGTACTACGGCCCTATTCACATCCTCCAGGACGTGAACCTCGAGATCGCGCCCGGCGAGCTCGTCTGCCTGCTCGGCGGCAACGCGTCAGGCAAGTCCACGACGCTGAAGACGATCCTCGGCATCGTCCGCCCGCGCACGGGGTCGGTGGAGCTTGCCGGCGAGACCGTGACCAGGATGCCGACCGCCCACCGCATCAAGCGTGGCCTCGCGATCGTGCCCGAGAACCGCCGCCTGTTCGGCCCGATGTCGGTGCTCGAGAATCTCGAGATGGGCGCCTACCTGACGCCGAAGGCCGACCTGAAGGAGGAGTTCGAGCGCGTCTACACGCTCTTTCCGCTCCTCTACGAGCGGCGTTCGCAGCTCGCGGGCACGCTCTCGGGCGGCGAGCAGCAGATGGTCGCGATGGGGCGCGCGCTGATGTCACGACCGAAGCTCCTGCTCATGGACGAGCCCTCGATGGGGCTCGCGCCGATCCTTGTCGAGCGCTCCTTCGAGATCATCAGGGACGTCCACGAGGCCGGCGTCGCGATGCTCGTCGTCGAGCAGAACGCGAACGTCTCGCTCTCGATCGCCGACCGCGGCTACGTGCTCTCGACCGGCCGCATCGTGCTCGAGGGGAAGGCGGCCGATCTGCTCCAGAACGAGGAGCTGCGGAAGGCGTACCTCGGACGATGACTTCGGCACGCGTCAGCGCCCAGGGCGTGATCCCGCCGCAGGCGGGGTCGGAGCTCGCGCTCGACACGGTTCGGCTGCCTGCCGGCGCCTCAGCGGGGGTCGGCGGCGGCGCCGGCGACGCGCTGCTCTTCGTCTTCGCCGGCGGGGGCACCCTCGCCGTGGGTGGCGAGCACCACATCCTCGCCGCCGGCTCTGCTGCGCTCGCGGTCGCGGGCGAGGAGGCGCGGGTGACCGCCGGGCCGGACGGGCTCGCGGCCGCGCATGCGACCTGCGGCCCGCAGGCCGACCGGCACGCGCCGCTCGGGCCGCGGGAGACGGTCGTCCCGATCGAGCTCGTGGAAGCGGGCAGCGCGACCGGCAAGCGCTCTTTCCAGGTGCTCTTCGGCCCGCACAACGGCTCGACGGGGGCGACGCTCTTCGTCGGCTACATCCCGCCGGGCCGTGCGCCGTGGCACTACCACCTCTACGACGAGATCGTCTGGGTCTGGCGCGGTGCCGGGCGGTTCCACCTCGAGAGCGGGGTCGGGGCGCTCGCGCCCGGGTCGGCGTTCCGGCTCACCCCGCGCGAGGTGCACATCGTCGAGAACCTCTCGCCGGACGAGGAGCTCGCCGTGCTCGGGATCTTCACGCCGGCCGGCAGCCCGTCGGCCGCATACCTTCCGAGCGCGGGAGGGGCTAGTTGACCCCCGTGCGTCGCCTCACGGGCGCGCTCGGTCGTCACCCCGCTGCGTCGGTCGCGGGCTTGCTCGTGATCGTGGCGCTGGCACTCGGGCTGTCCAAGGGCTGGCATGACCTCGCTCAGGCGACGATCAACGGCATCATCTCCGGCAACTACTTTGCGCTCGGAGCAGCCGGTCTGACGCTCATCTTCGGCGTCCTCCGCCTGGTCAACTTCGCGCACGGCGAGTTCCTCACCTTCGGCGCCTACATGATGCTGCTCGGAACGTCGCTCGATCTGCCGCTCGCCCTCGCCGCCGTCTTCGCGGTCGTCCTGACCGCGCTGCTCGGCCTCGTGCTCGAGCTCGGGCTGTGGCGGCCCGTGCGCCGGAAGCGCGTCGGCGAGCTCCAGTTGCTTCTCCTTGCGCTGGGCCTCGCGTTCTTCATGCGCTACACGATCGCGTTCGTCGCCGGACCGGAGGATCGCCAGACGGGTGCGGACGTCACCGCCGCCCTGCGCCTCGGCGGGCTCCTGATCGGCCGCACGGAGTTCACGGTCACCCTGATCGGCATCGCCGCGATCGTCCTCGTCGCCGTCGCGCTCCGCTTCACCTCGCTTGGACGGCAGGCGCGTGCGCTGGCCGACAGCATCCAGCTTGCGGAGACGACAGGCATCAACACCGATCGGGTGGTGCTCGTCACGTGGGCCGTGAGCGCGGGGCTGGCGGGGCTCGCCGGGATCGTCTACGCGCTTCCAGCTGGGACTGCCAACCCGAACATGGGCTTCTCGCTCATCCTCAGCATCTTCGCCGCCGTCGTGGTCGGTGGGATCGGCAACGCGTACGGCGCGCTGGCGGGAGGGATGCTGACGGGGCTCGTGCAGGAGTGGTCTACGCTCCTGATCGCTCCGCAGATGAAGGTCGCCGTCGGCTTCGGCGCCCTCATTCTGGTTCTCCTCGTGCGGCCGCAAGGCCTCTTCGGGCGCGCCAGGACGGCGGAGCGGTGACCTCGCTCGATCTCATCGGCGTCTCGCTCTCGTTCCTCGGAAACGAGGCGTTCTGGATCGGCGTCGGCCTTCTGGTGACGACGTACGGTGTCTTCTCGCTCGGAATCCAGCTCAACGTCGGGACGACCGGGATCTTCAACTTCGGGCAGGCCGGCTTCATGCTGGTCGGCGCGTATGCGATGGGGATCCTCGTCGTCAAGGCCGGCCTCTCCTTCTGGGTCGCCCTCGCGCTGGGGATCCCGGTCGCCGTCGCCGCAGCGCTCCTCGTCGGTCTTGCCTCGCTTCGCCTGCGGTCGGACTACTTCGCGATCGCCACGCTGGCCTTCTCCGAAATCGTCCGCTACCTCGCCGACAACTGGGAGAGCCTCACCGGCGGCAATCTCGGGCTCTACGGCTACTCGAACGACTGGACGATCGCCTCGGCCCACATCGACGGCTGGCTCGAGCGGATCGGGATCGGCCAGACGTTCCTGCTGCCCTTGCTCGTTGTCAATCTGGTCGTCTTCGCGGCGCTCACAATTTTCGTCTCGCTGCTCGTTCGCTCGCCCTGGGGTCGTGTGCTGAACGCGATCAGGGAGGACGAGGACGCCGCCCGCGCGCTCGGCAAGAACACCTTCGTCTACAAGCTCCAGTCCCTCTCGATCGCCGCGGCGCTCGCCGCCGTGGCCGGGTACATGCTGGCGATCAACATCTCTCTGCTCTCGCCGCAGACGTTCGAGCCGGCGCTGACGGCGTACGGCTACGTGATCGTCATTCTGGCGGGGCTCGGAAGCTATTTCGGAGTCATGGTCAGCTCGTTCATCCTCATGCTGATGCTCGAGGCGACCCGTTACCTCGATCTCCCGCTGACGGACGCGCGTGTCGCGGCGCTCCGATTCATGATCGTCGGGGCCGTCCTCATGGCGCTTGTGATCTTCCGTCCGCAGGGGCTGCTCGGGAAACGTCAGGAGCTCACACTCCGTGCTCGCTGAGGCACCGAGCGTGCCCGGCTCCCTGCTGTCCGTCCGCGGCGTCACCAAGCGGTTCGGTGGCGTCACGGCGGTCTCGGAGGCGAGCTTCGACGTCGTCTCCGGCTCGATCACTGCTCTCATCGGCCCAAACGGCGCCGGCAAATCGACGCTCTTCAACGTCGTCACCGGCTTCGAGAGAGGCGACGGCGGCGACGTGCTCCTCGCGGGCCGCTCGGTCTATGGTGCGAGCCCACACGCGATCGCGCGCCGCGGGATGGTACGGACGTTCCAGTTGACGAAGGCGCTCTCGGTGATGACGGTCATCGACAACGTCCTCCTCGCCGACCCCGGGAATCCAGGCGAGCGCCTCGCAGTGGCGGCGTTCCGGCCTCTGTGGCGCAAACGTGAGCGCGCCGCGCGGGTGCGGGCGCTTGCGCTGCTCGACATCTTCGGGCTCGCGGCGAAGGGAAACGACTACGCCGGGACGCTCTCGGGCGGGCAGCGGAAGCTGCTCGAGCTTGCGCGTGCGCTGATGCTGGAGCCGAACATTCTCCTGCTCGACGAGCCGCTGGCGGGCGTCAACAAGACGCTCGGTCTCCGGCTCCTGGAGCACATCGAGCGCGTCAGGGCCGAGTACGGGCTCACCATCCTGCTCGTCGAGCACGACATGGACGTTGTGATGCGGCACTCCGACCGGGTCGTCGTCATGGCCGAGGGGAAGGTCGTGATGTCGGGCGCCCCTGCCGATGTTCGGCGCGACCAGCGCGTGATCGACGCCTATCTCGGCTCCGACAGCAGCGGCGAGGATGGAAACCGTGTCTGAGGGCTCCACGCCCGTCCTGGCGGTCGAGGGGATCGTCGCCGGATACGTCTCCGGGGTGCCGGTGATCGACGGTGTCGACGTGCGGATCGAGCAAGGAGAGATCGTCACGATCGTCGGCCCCAACGGCGCCGGAAAGTCGACGCTCGTCAAGACTGTCATCGGGCTCCTAACGCCGTGGTCCGGCCGTGTGCTTCTTCGTGACCTCGACGTGACCGGGTGGAAGCCGCACGCGGTAGTCGCGCGCGGGGTCGGGTACGTCGCGCAGAGAGACAACGTCTTCGGGACCATGACGGTCGTGGAAAACCTCGAGCTCGGCGCGCTGGCGCTGCGCGCCGGCGAGCCTGGCGAGCGGCTGGAGGCGATGTACGCGCTCTTCCCCCGGCTGAAGGAACGCCGGCGCCAGGCCGCCGGGACCCTTTCCGGGGGAGAGCGTCAGATGCTCGCGCTGGCGCGGGCGCTGATGGCGAACCCCGACGTGCTCCTGCTCGACGAGCCCTCGGCCGGGTTGTCGCCCATTGCCGTCGCTCTGATCTTCGAGAAGGTCGCCGAGATCAACGCCTCGGGAGTCGCCGTGCTGATGGTCGAGCAGAACGCGCGCAGGTCGCTTGCGATGTCTCACCGCGGGTACGTTCTCGACACCGGGCGCAACCGCTTCGAGGGGCCGGGGCCGGAGCTCCTCGCCAACCCGGAGGTCGTGGACCTCTATCTGGGGGGCTCCGGCGGTCGCGACGCCGATCCGCCGGCGGCGCTCGACAGCGAGTAGTCAGTTCACGAGCAGGAAGAGCTTCCGGCCGATTCGGGCCTCCATGCGCAGCAGCCCGCCGAGCTCGGACGACCGGAGCTCGTGGACCATGCGCACGATGATCTCCAGGTCGTCCACGTCGTACAGGATGTAGATCGAATACGGCAAGGACGACGGCTGCCCGGTCGCGAGCAGGTCGTCGTCCATCGAGCCGACGAGCCTTGCGCCCTGTGCCTCGGAGGCGCGCAGGAGCTCCGCCATTCGCTTGAGCGCTCGACCGCGCTCAGCGCCCGTCGCCGCGTACCAGCCCGCCGTGGACGCCATGAGGACGAGAACGCGGTAGGGCGGCTCGAACGACGGTGCGGTGTACGCGGCCGGAAGGGACATGCGGCGACGCTATCAGCCCGAATCTGACATGTCACTCTTGTCTTTCTGACATGCCAGGCTTAGTGTTCCAGCCTCGGGCGCAGACTTCGCCACATCCGGCTTTTGGCACGACCGATCGTCGCGAGCGCCGATTCTCAGCGAGGGAGGACGAATGCACAGACTAGTTCGATTGGCATTAGCGCTCACCATCATCGCGCTCCTGAGCGTGGCGGCTGGAAGCACCGCGAGCGGCCAGCCGCGCGCCTCTGGCTTCACGCTCCGCATCGGGGACGTCGTTCCGTTCACCGGGGTTTCGGCGGTCTACGGCCCCTCGTACTCGAAGGCGGCGGGCCTCGCGGTGCAGCAGGCAACGAAGGCGCTGCGGCAGGCGGGGATCAGAGACATCAAGATCCAGATCGAGCACGCGGACGACGGAACGACGCCTGACGGCGCTGTGGCCGCGGCCCGGAAGGTGATCGCCAACGGCGCCGGCTGCGTCCTTGGGTCGCTCACCTCGGGGAACTCGATCGCCATGGCGACTGCGGCGACGGTTCCTGCTCGGGTCGTGCAGATCGGGCCGAACAACTCGAGCCCGGCGCTCACGACGCTCGTCGACAACGGCTACTACTTCCGCACCATGCCGTCCGATGCGATGCAGGCTCCGATTCTCGCGAAGCTGATCGTGCAGGAGATGGGGAAGAACGCGACGATGTCGCTGGCCGGCCGCAACGATGCGTTTGGCACGGGACTGCTGCCGCCGCTCGCGGCCCTGCTCAAGAAGGCCGGCATCACCGTCAAGGGGCCGGTTCTCTACGACCCGACGGCTGCAAGCTACAACTCCGAAGCGGGTGAGATCGTCAAGGGGAACCCGGACGCGTACGTCATCCTCGACTTCCCGGGGAACTACGCGAAGATGGCTTCCGCGCTCCTGCGCACCGGTCAGTTCAGCGGCAAGAAGCTCTTCGTCGCCGGCGGCTGGCCCTCGACGATCCCGTCGTTCATCCCGGCGGAGGCCCTCGAGGGAGGGCGGGGCACGGTCGCCGGCTCGGTTCTGGGCACGAAGGCCTGGGAGGCGTTCGATCGGCTCTACAAGAGCACCCGTGGGACCAAGGATCGTCAGACGCTGGAGCTGAACAACTTCGACGGCGCGATGGTGTGCATCCTGGCGTCGATTGCCGCGAATTCCGGCAAGGGCTCCGACATCGTCAAGCAGATGCAGCGGGTTGCTTCGCCGCCGGGGCGGACGTACTCGTATCTCAACCTCACCGCGGCCATCAAGGCCATCAGGGCGGGCAAGGACATCAACTACGAGGGCGTCGGCGGACCGGTCGACTTCGACAAGAACGGTGACCTCAGCGCCGCGATCTACAACGTCTACAAGTACAAGGACGGCGCTCAGGTCGTCGAGAGCCAGATCAGGATCAAGCGGTAGTTCCAGCCTCGATCGAAAGGATCAGGAGGGGTCCCGGGGCGAGCTCCCGGGACCCCTCTCTCCTCTCCGCGTGATGCACGAGCTCTCTCACTGCGTAACGACGGTCTGCGAGGTCGCGGCTGAGGACGCGTATGCGTTTCTCGCCGACCCGGAGCGGCTCGGAGAGTGGGCGCTCGGATGCTGGGGGGCCGAGCCGATCGCGGCGGACACGGTTCGCGGGACGTCGCTCTTCGACGGCCACGCTTCAGTCGTGCGGGTCGCCGGCTCGGCGGCGACGCTCACCGTCGACTACTTCATCGGGGGCGACGACGGGACGCTGACTCCGCGCATCAGCGCGCGCGTCGTGCCCGGGCCGGTCGTCGGGCGCCCGAAGCGCGAGTGTCTCGTGACGGTGCTCGCCTGGAGGGCGGTCGGGATGAGCGACGAGCGCTGGGCGCGCGTCGAGGCAAGCCACGAGGCCGAGATACTCATTCTCAAGGCGTGCATCGAAAGGGCATGATGGACAGGCCACCGCGTAGCGCGATTCCCAGGACACCGATCACGGAGGGCGTCCGATGACGGCACTTCCCGATGTGCGAGCAGGAACGGCCCCGCGTGTGGGCGCCGCCATCCGCGGCGAGTTTCCGATCCTTGCCCACACGACGTACCTGAACTCGTGCTCGCAGGGAGCTCTCTCCCACCGAGTCCGGCGGGCGTACGAGGAGTACCTGGACGGCTGGGACGAGCGTGGCGCGGAGTGGGAGCACTGGGTCGAGCGCGCCGAGGCCGCGCGTGGGGCCTTCGCCCGGATCCTGCATGCGCTTCCGGACGAAGTGGCTGTGACGACCTCCGTCTCGCAGGGCGTGAGCGCGATCGTCAGCGCACTGCCGCTCGAGCGTGGGGAGCGAACGAAGATCGTGGTCAGCGAGCACGAGTTTCCGACCGTCGGACAGATCGCCCATGCGCAGGAGTTACGTGGCGCGGAGGTCGTCCACGTGACGCCCGAGCCGGACGGTTCGATCCCGGTCGAGCGTTTCGCGGAGGCGATCGACGAGCGCACTGCGCTCGTCTGCTGTACGACCGTCTCCTACCGGACCGGCCATCGTCACGACATCGGCGCGATCGCGGCGGTCGCGCACGAGCGCGGCGCGCTCGTGCTCGCGGACAGCTACCAGGCCGTCGGGGCGATCGACCTCGATGTTGGCGCGCTCGGGGTCGACTTCGTCACGGGCGGCACGGTCAAATACCTGCTCGCCTCCGCGGGCCTCGGCTTTCTCTACGTGCGGGGCGCGCTCCTGCCTCAGCTGCTCCCGACGCAGACGGGCTGGTTCGCCGACGAGGACATCTTCCAGATGGACATCTCCGACTACTCGCCGCACGCGACCGCGAGGCGGTTCGACGCGGGCACGCCGCCCGTGCCGAACATTTACGGCGGTGTTGCGGGCATGTCGCTGATCGAGGAGGTCGGCCTACCCGCGATCGAGGCGCACGTCTCCGCGCTTGCGACGCGGCTGCTCGAGGGGCTTGGCGAGCTGGGCGCACGCATCGTCACGCCGCTCGATCCGGCACGCCGGGGCCCGCTCGTCTGCGTCCGCTCGACCGATGCGCACGCCCTCGTCGCCGAGCTCGCCGCGGAGCGGATCGTCACCTCCATGCGCGACGACAACCTCCGGATCGCGCTCCACCTCTACAACGTCGAGGAGGACATCGACCTGCTCCTCGCCGCGCTGGCGCGCCGCAAGGAACTGCTCGCCTAGCTCTCGTTCGCGGGGTCGCCTGACGCGAGCACGTCCCGCGCCCACTCGCGACGTTTCCAGTCCGGCACCGGCGGCTCGCACTCGGCTCTCGGCACGAAGCGGGAGCGCTCGACGAGCTCGAGCTTGTGGATGTAGCGCGGACAGTTGGGGAAGACCTGTGTCGCGCGCACGCGCACGACGACCTGCGCCCGCGGGAACTCGGCCAGCAGCGGGTCGTCCTCGGCGACCGACGCGACGCCGTTCAGGCGCAGCCGTGTCTGTCGTTCGAAATCGATGAAGAGCAGGCCGACCTCGGGATTGCGGAGAGCGTTCCCCAGCGAGAGGTACATGCCGTTGCCGTCGTAGCTCGGGAACGCGATCGTGTGCTCGTCGAGCACGCGCACGAAGCCGGGCTCGCCGCCCTTGTAGGAGCAGTTGGGCCGGCCTGCTTCGTCGGCTGTTGCGAGGAAGAACATGTCCAGCCGCTCGATCAGCTCGCGGTCGCCCTCACCGATCGTGTCGGAGACGAGCCGCTCCTCGATCCGGTCGGCAAGGCGCCGCGTGTCGAAGCGATCCTGCAGGGAGCGGCTGCCCTCGTGGTAGATGCCGCCCATGCGGGCATGATGCGCGCTATGAGGCCGTCCGTCTACTGCTCGCGGCGCGTGCCCGGGCCTGTCCGGCTCGAGCTGGAGCGTCTCTTCGAGCTTGTGCTGCACGACTCGGAGCTCCCACCGCTCCGTGAGGAGCTGCTCGCGGCCGCCGCCGGGCGCGACGGCCTGCTGGCGATGCTGACCGACCGGGTCGACGACGAGCTGATCGACGCGGCCGGGCCCCAGCTGCGCGTCGTCGTCAACTTCGCGGTCGGCTACGACAACGTGGACATCCAGGCCGCGACCGCGCGCGGTGTTCTCGTCTCGAACACGCCCGACGTGCTCACTCGAGCGACGGCGGAGCTGGCGATCGCGCTTCTGCTCTCATTGCGCCGGCGCGTGACCGAGGGCGACCGGCTGATCCGCCGGCGCGAGCCGTGGCTCATGGCGCCGACCTTCATGCTCGGCCACGGGCTCGAGGGCGCGACGCTCGGTGTCGTCGGCAAAGGGCGGATCGGAGCCGAGACCGCCCGCCTCGCGGGCTGCCTCGGCATGGAGGTGGTCTTCACGAGCCGCTCGGCTGGGCTCCCGCTCGCCGAGCTGCTGGCGCGCGCCGACGTGGTCAGCCTTCACTGCCCGCTGACGCCCGAGACGCGCCACCTGATCGACGCGGCTGCGCTGCGGGCGATGAAGCCGACGGCCGTGCTCGTCAACACCTCCCGTGGCCCCGTCGTCGATGAGGCGGCGCTCGCCGCGGCGCTGCGCGAGGGCGTGATCGCCGGCGCCGCGCTCGACGTCTACGAGGCCGAGCCGGAGGTGCGCGAGGAGCTGCTCTCGCTCGAGAACGTCGTGCTCGCACCGCATCTCGGGAGCGCGACACACGAGGCCAGAGTCGGGATGGGAATGCTCTGCGTCGAGGGGCTGCGCGCGGTGCTGCTCGATGGCCGCGCCCCGGCGAACGCGCTGAACCCTGAGGCGCTCCGGTAGGTTCCGTCCGTGCTCGTCGCCTGCCTCGGGGATTCGATCACCGCGGGGTCTCCGTACTGGGACCCCGATCCGGTCGTGCGCGCGCGGATCGACCGCGCCCTCGACGAGCGCAGCCAGTGGCAGTGGTGGGCCGGGCGCAAGGACACGAGCGTGACGTTTCGCAACTGCGGGATCTTCGGCCAGCGCACCGATGAGATCGCTGCCCGGCTCGAGGAGGCCGCGGCCGGCGCCGACGTGCTCATCGTTCAGGGCGGGATCAACGACATCGCCCAGGGCCGCTCGGTCGAGACGGCGGCGGCGAACCTGCTCGCGATGGTGCGCCGGGGCAAGAAGCTGGGGCTCCCGGTTGCTGTCGCCGACGTCCTTCCCTGGAACAACGGCTACTCGAAGACCGACGGGCCGATCCGGGACCTCAACGCGCGCATCGCGGCACTAGCGGTGACGGAGGGCGTGCTGCTGCTCGCCTTCTTCGCAACGCTCGAGGACCCCGAGCGGCCCGGCCGGATGCGCGAGGAGTGGACCTCCGACGGCAGCCACCCCTCGGTCGAGGGCTACAGGCGGCTCGGCGAGCTCGCCTTCGAGCTGCCCGCGTGACCGTGCTCTACGGCTGCCAGTCCATGACCGGGAAGCTCGAGCGCGTGCTCGTCCGCCCGCCCCTGCCCGAGGATGCCGTGGCCTGGCGCGAGTACGGCTGGCGCGCCGCTCCGGACCCGGTGCGCGCGGCCGCCGAGCACGAAGGCTTTCGCGCCATTCTGGAGAGCGCCGGCGCCGAGGTTGTCGTCTCGGAGCACGATCCCGGCAACCCCGACGCGATCTACACCTACGACCCGACGCTCGTCGGCGACGCGGGCGCAGTGTTGTTGCGGCCCGGCAAGGAGGGTCGCCGCGCCGAGCCCGGCGCGACCGTGGCGGTGCTCGAGCGTGTGGGTGTGCCGGTCGCGGCGCGCGTCGAGGGGCCCGCGACGGTGGAGGGAGGCGACACGCTCTGGCTCGACGAGCGGACGCTGCTCGTCGGGTATGGCTACCGCACGAATGCGGCCGGCATTGCCGCCCTGGAGACCGCCTTCCCCGGTGTCGAGGTGATCTGGTTCGATCTGCCCCACTACCACGGGGCCGCCGAGGTGATGCATCTGATGAGCCTCGTCTCGCCGCTCGACCGCGACCTCGCGCTCGTCTTCCCGCCGCTCGCGCCGGTGCGCCTGCTCGAGTTGCTCGCCGAGCGGGAGATCCGACTCGTCGAGGTTCCGGACGAGGAGTTCGCGAGCATGGGCTCGAACGTGCTCGCTCTCGCCCCGCGCGTCGCCCTCGCGCTCGAGGGGAACGACGAGACGCGCCGGCGGATGGAGCGCGCGGGGGTCGAGGTGCTCGTCTACCGCGGCGACGAGATCTCCCGTAAGGGCGACGGCGGGCCGACCTGCCTGACCCGGCCGCTTGCACGTTCGCACACCGTCGCCTGACGGGCCTGTGACAACTTTTTCGCCATGAGGCGGAAGGGCAACTTCGCCGGCCGCGCGGGCGTGCTGCCGGCCACGATGAAGCTGCTCGGCGAGTGGAACTGGTACCTGCCAAAGTGGCTGGAGTGGATTCCGGAACTCGACCACGCCCCCGACTTCGAGGAGATCGAAGCGCTCGGGCAGCGCGCCAGCTGACCCTCGATCGCGTGTCCGGCTGTGCGCATCAGCAAACCCGCACGCGCAAGGAACGCGCGCCGGGGCTACTGAGCGGCTACCGGGTCGGGTCGCACGATCACGGTGTCTGCGATCGGAATGATCTCGGTGACCGGGAGATCAGCGCGCGACGCGTGCTCGCGAATCGCCTCGGGGCTGGACGCTTCGTAGATGCACACCGTCCCGACGCTCCCGGACTCCTCGGCGAGGACGTAGCTGCGGATCCAGCGGATGTCGTCCGACATCTCGTTGTCGCCGACGGCGGTGGAACGCCCCGCGGCTTCCTGTAGGTCTCCCGGGGTGCGCCATCCCTGGCGGCGGATGATTGCGTAGAGCTCCATGGCTTTCCCTTCTGGCAGTTGTTACGGGTGCTGCGGCAGAAGTCAATTGCCCGCCCCAGTAGTCAAAAAAGACTACCACTGGGTCGCAAACTAGTGATCGTGCGGTTCCGCGACCATCTCGCCCGGATCGGTCGTGGAGACCGTCCGCCACGAATCCCAGGTGATCTTGAGGATCACGAGCGTGATCAGGAGGCCGATGATCGGGTCGCCGACCTTGGCGCCGAGCGAGACGATCACTGCGCTGGCCACCACGCCGAGCGATACCAGGCCATCGATTCTCGCGTGGTTGCCGTCCGCGATCAGTGCGGGGCTCGACAATCGTCTCCCGGCGTTGAGGCGAACCTGCGCCGCGACTTCGTTGCCCACGAATCCGACCACCCCGGCGGCGGCCAGCGCCCACAGGTGCGACAGATCCTGCGGGTGGACGAACCGGAGGATCGTCTCGTAGAGCGCGACACAGGCCGAGACGAGGATGGCCAGCACAACGGCCAGCCCGGCGAGCTTCTCGCCCCGGAACGAGCGCAGGAGGAATGCGATCCCGAGCGGAACGGCCGTGAGCGCATCACCGACGTTGTGGATCAGGTCGGCGAGAAGAGCGACCGAACCGGAAAGAACGAAGACGACCAGCTGCACGCCTGCTGTAAGCCCGAGCACGGCGAGGCTGATCGAGACCGCTTTGACACCCTCACGCGAGCGGATGATCGAACGATCCACGAGGCCGTGCGAGTGACCGTGGTGGCCGCGCGCGGTGATGGGCTCAGAGCGTCGCGGAAGCGCCAGGTGTCGGTGCGAACCGAGATGCGGATGACGATGGAGCCGAGCCCCGTGCCGGTGCAGTGCGCCCGTGCCGGAGTCGCTCATGAGTCGGAACGATAGCGTGGGCCGGCGCTCGGGAGTGCCTTCCGGGCGGCGGCAATAGACTCGCCCGATGCTGTTCTCCCCGGAAGCGCACGAGGCGCTCGCAGACGAATCGTGGAGCGCCGAAAGGGTGCGGAGGGCCATCTCCTCGATCGCTGCCGACGCGGAGAGCGCATTCGACGATGGCTGGCCGATGCATCCACACGACGAGGCGGAGGACGACGACCCGGCTGCGCGGTTGCGGACGGTGTATCTCGGAGGTGCGGGCGTCGTGGATGCGCTCCACGGCCTCGCGCGGCGGGGCTTTGTCGAGCTGCGACGGGACTATGCTCCCTATCTGGAGCGTTCGCTCGAAGCCCAGCCGGACTTTCCCGACCAGGACGCCGAGCGCAGCCTGTGGATGGGCGAGACGGGAATCCGGCTCGTGTTACAGAGGCTCGCGCCTTCCCAGGCCAATCTCGAGCGGCTGTCGGAGCTGATCGCGGCGAACGAGCGAGACGAGCGGGGCGACGTGATGTGGGGCAGTCCCGGCACGATCCTCGCGGGCCGCGAGCTCGGGCTCGACGTGGCGGCGGGCTGCGAGTGGCTGCACGGCCGGCGTGACCCGGACGGCCTGTGGACGCAGCACCTGTACGGGCGGAGCACGCGCTTTCTCGGCCCGGCCCACGGTTTCGCAGGGTGCGTGCTTGCCCTCGGCGATGTGGCCGCCGTCTCGGAGACGCTCGAGCGCCTTGCCGTCGAGGAGGATGGGGTCGTCAACTGGCCGCCGCTCGCGGGGAAGGGGCTCGTCGACGCGAACCGTGACGGCCGGATCCGCACGCAGTGGTGCCACGGCGCGCCGGGGATCGTCGCGACGCTCGCCCCCATCCTCGACGAGGAGCTTGCGGTCGCGGGCGGCGAGTTGACGTGGCGTGCCGGGCCGCTGCGCAAGGGCGCCAACCTCTGCCACGGCACGGCGGGGAACGGATACGCGTTCCTGGCGCTGCTCGAGCGCACGGGAGACGAACGGTGGCTCACGCGGGCGCGCGCGTTCGCGATGCGCGCCGCAGATCAGGTGGAGCACGGCCGGTCGCACCACGGGCGCGGCCGCCACACGCTCTGGACGGGCGACCTCGGCGCAGCCCTCTACCTCGCCGACTGCACCGAAGGGAAAGGGGCGCCACCCGTCCCGTAGGACGCCCGTCGCGTGCCCGAGGCTCGGGAATGTCGCGCGAGAAGCAGAGGGCTAGGCTTGCGGTCTGATGTCGCGTTAGTCACTGCTGCAAGACGCCGCGCGCAGGCAGGCGCGACGTGGGACGATGCGCAGGGGCCCCAGAAAGAACTGCGGCCCGAGCCGTCGAACGGAAGGGAGCGGTCGAGGGCCGACATGGGTGTGACGGGAGTTCCCGGTCTTGCGGAGAGCCTCGAGCGTCTGGGCACGGAGACGGCCTTCAGCGTGCTCGCGCGCGCGAAGGAGCTCGAGGCTGAGGGTCATGATGTGATCCACCTGGAGATCGGCGAGCCGGATTTCGACACGCCGCCGCATATTTGTGAGGCGGCGGCAGAGGCGATGCGCGCCGGCCAGACGCACTACTGTCCGTCGGCCGGGCTGCTGGAGCTGCGTGAGGCGGCCGCGGAGCACCTGGAGCGGAGCCGCGGAGTGGTGATTCGGCCGGAGAGCGTGCTCGTCGCCAATGGCGCTAAGCCGTTCTTGTTCTTCGGTGTGCTGGCCGTGTGCAACCCCGGCGACGAGGTGATCTACCCGGACCCGGGGTTTCCGATCTACGAGTCGGCGATCCGTTGGTCGGGTGCGACCCCCGTGTCGCTACCGCTGCATGAGGAGCGCGACTTCGTCTTCGACCCGGATGAGCTCGCTGCCCGCTTGAGCCCGCGCACGAAGCTCGTGATTCTCAACTCGCCGCATAACCCGACGGGTGGCGTGGTGGGCGGGGAGGAGATCGCAGAGGCGGCGCGCCTGATCGCCAGGACGGACGCGTGGGTGCTCTCGGACGAGGTGTACTCGGAGATGCTGTACGAGGGCACATTCGCGTCGATCGCCTCTGAGCCGGGGATGCTGGAGCGGACGGTCCTGCTCGATAGCTTCTCGAAGACGTTTGCGATGACCGGGTGGCGCTGCGGCTTCGCCGCCGTCCCGGACGCGCTCATCGATCCACTCGTCCGCTTCTTCGTCAACTCGACGTCGTGCGTGCCGCCGTTCGTGCAGCACGCGGGCATAGCGGCGTTGCGCGGGCCCAGAGACGAGGTCGACGCGATGATGGCCGAGTTCCGCGAGCGGCGGTCGCTCCTCGTCGACGGGCTGAACGCGTTACCGGGCGTCAGCTGCCGCATGCCCCACGGGGCCTTCTACGCGTTCCCGAACATTGCAGGGACCGGCTTCACCGCGGACGAGTTGGCGCGCCGCCTGCTCGAAGAGGCGGGCGTCGCTGTCCTCTCCGGCACGGCTTTCGGTCGCGTCGGGTGCGACAACCTCCGTCTCTCCTATGCGAACTCCCGGCCCAATCTCACGCGCGCGCTTGAACGGATGCGTGAGTTCCTGCGTCCAGGGTGATACGAGGCGCACGCGATGAGGGTCTGCATCGTCGGGGCCTCTGGGAAGCTCGGGCAGTACATGGTCCAGCACGCGCTGGATCGCGGCTACGAGGTGGTCGGCGTGTGCCGGGCGAAAAGCGTGGGGAAGCTCGACGGGTTCAAGGGGCGCATCACTGTCATTCCGGGAGCGACCAACGACCGCGAGGTCATCAAGAGCGCGGTCGCGGAGTGCGACGGAGTGCTCGTCGTGCTGGTCCCGTGGGGGGTTCACCAGTACTCGTCGGGAACGGCCCAGGCGGTGCTCGACCACGCGCGTCCGGGGGCGCGCCTCGTGTTCTCGTGCGGGTGGCACATCACGCGCGACGGGCACGACGTGTATTCGTGGAAGCTCAAGGCGATGGTGAAGGTCCTCAGCCCGCTCGGACGACTTGCTCGCGTCGTGGACATCGACGACCAGGTGGAAGCGTGTCGGCGGGTGTTTGCAAGCGACACGCGCTGGACCGTCGTGCGCGGGAGCGACCTCGAGGAGGGCGAGAGCCAGGGCCTGCCCGTCTGGAGCCGGCACGTGGGCGACCCCATACTCGAGAGCAACATCACGCGCCGCGTGGACTATGCCCTGTTCATGGTCGAGGCCCTCGAGAACGATGAGCTCGTCCACGAGGCCCCGGCGATTGTCGGCTGCCAGACGCTCTCGGCGCTTGCGCACGCCGCTAGCGAGTGAGCTCTTCGGTGG
>CAYGLV010000029.1:0-28666 GCA_964351025.1 uncultured Gaiellales bacterium
CGCGCGACGGGCAGCGCGTGCCGATCCTCCGCGGCGGCGACTGGCAGCTCTAGCCGGCGCGAAGCTCGGCGATGGAGACGAGGCGATCTCGGATCTCGGCCTCGTCGGCCCCGAGATCGTCGAGGCGCGGGAGGGCGGCGGCGCTCTCGAGCCCGAACACCCGCTCGAAGAGCGGCGTCGTCCGGTAGCGGACGGCGCCGCCGGGGCCGCTCTCGCGGCCGGCCTCGCCGATCAGGCCGCGCTCGAGCAGGCTCGCCACGGTCGAGTCGGCGGCGACGCCGCGGATGCGGGCGATCTCCGGCCGGGAGACGGGGCCGAGATAGGCGACGATCGCCAGCGTCTCGAGTGAGGCCTGCGAGAGCCCGCGCTCGAGCGGGCGCTCGACGAGTCGCGAGCAGGCCTCGGCCGCTTCGCGGGCGGCGCGGAAGGCGTAGCCGCCGGCCACGTGCTCGAGGACGATCCCGCTGCGCCCTTCCCGGTAGCGGTCGCCGAGCAGGCCCAGGGCCGTCTCGATGCGCTCGGCGTCGTCGTCGGCTGCACGTGCGAGCTCGTCGACGGCCAGCGGCTGTGAGGCGACGACGAGCAGGGCCTCGAGCGTGCGCGCGAGCTGGTCGAGCGGGTTCGCGGAGATCAGGCGGAGCGGGCGGTCCACGCGGTGGTCCTTTCTTCCTCGACGACGGTTTCCTGCCCGGCCCGCGCGACGCGGATCGGGGCGAACGGGGCGGCCTGGGCAAGCGCGATCTCGCCCCGCTTGCGCAGCTCAAGCAGGGCCATGAAGGCCACTGCCTGCTCGACACGCGAGAGCCCCTCGACCTCGGTGTCGAAGTCGAAGCGGCTGCGCCGGCGGAGCACGGCGCGGAAGCGCTCGAGGAACTGCGAGACGGGTGGGAAGCGCAGCGCCATGTGCGCGAGCGACACCGGCGGCGGCGGTACCGCGAGCGCGCGCAGGGCATCGGCCAGGAGCGTCGGCTCCTGCGGCGCCAACCGGCGCTCCGAGCGGGGAGCGAGCGGCGCCGGCCCGAGCCGGAAGAACCGGTCTCCCTCGGCGACGAGCCGCTCGGCGAGCCAGATGGCGGCCTCCTTCATCCGGCGGTACTCGGCGAGCCTGCGCGCCAGCTCCGCGGCGGCCTCCTCGGGCTCGAGGTCGGCCAGCTCGGCCTCCTCCTCCGGGAAGAGCCCACGCGCCTTCAGCTCGAGCAGCGCCGAGATGAGCACGAGGAACTCGCCGCAGGCTTCGAGATCCAGCTCGTCGCGCTCGACGAGCCGCTCCACGAACGCGACGACGATCGCCGCCATGTCGATGTCCGCGGGCTCGAGGTCCTCGCGGAGGACGAGCGTCAGCAGCAGGTCGAAGGGCCCCTCGAACGCGTCGAGGTCGAGCTCGAGCTCGCGCAGAAGCATGCGCGGAGGCTATCCCCGGGGTCGGACGCGTCCCTTCGGGATCGCCATCGCCGGGCGGTGCTCGGTCCCGCCGCCCGGTTTCCGGCCGCGCAGGAGCTGCCACCAGACGAAGAAGGCCGTCGAGACGACGAAGCCGACGAGGGAGACCCAGCCGTTCAGGCGCAGGGGCCCCCATTCGTGCGCGGGATCCACGCGCAGCAGCTCCATGAAGAACCGGAACGCGCAGTAGGCCGCGACGTAGAGCGAGAAGAGCGCCGGCGGCTTGAAGCGGAAGCGGCGGTCGAGCCAGAGCAGCGCTCCGACCGCAAGGAAAGCGAAGACCAGCTCGTAGAGGAATGTCGGATGGAAGGTCGGGCTGTCGAGGTACCGATCCGGCCGGTTGGTCGGGTCGATCTCGAGCCCCCAGGGCAGGTCGGTCGGCGTGCCGAAGAGCTCCTGGTTCCACCAGTTGCCGAGGCGGCCGATCCCCTGCGCGAGCAGCAGGCCGGGCGCGGCGATGTCCAGCAGCTCGCGCACGCTCGCCCCCGCGCGGCGGGCGACGATCGCACCGACGATCACTCCGAGGCCGATCCCGCCCCACACCCCGAGACCGCCCTCCCAGACCTTGAAGACGCCCTTCCACTTCGGGTCGCTGACCTCGTCCCAGCTCGTGACGACGTGGTAGGCGCGGGCGCCGACGATGCCCGCGGAGACTCCCCACACGGCGAGCTGGAACATGAGATCCCAGTCCCCGCCGCGCGCGACATAGCGGCGGCCGGCGAGCCCGATGGCGGCGGCGATGCCGGCGAGCAGCATCAGCCCGTACATGTGGATCGTCAGCGGCCCGAGCTCGAGAGCTCCGGACGACGGCGAGGGAATCGAGGCGAGAAAGCTCACGCGGAACCTGATTCTGCCCGGTCCCGGGAGTTCCCTGCTTTAGAGCACGCTGCTAGAGCAGGATCTGGAGGGCCAGATCCGGCGGGCAGCCGCGCAGAACGAGGTCGATCGCCTCGTGCAGGTCGACGTCGAGGCGAACGGCCAGCTCCGAGGCTGCAGCCGCGTCATAGCCCGCGCGGAGCAGCTCGCCGGTGCGCCAGCGCTCGATCCGCTCCAGCTCCGACTCTCTGACTTGGACTTCTGCCGCAGACATCTATCCCTTTCAACGTCGAGTGGTGCTGAGTTATTCGTCCTGCATCCCACCCCGGTCGCCCCCTTTATAGGGGATTCGCATGAAGCTTCCGTAAACACCCGGGAAGGATCTCGGGACACACGGTACGTGACCGGTTCACCCTCGGGGGGACGTACCGTCGCCGCCGAGCGCTCTAGACGACCGCGGCCTCGCCGAGCAGCGCCTTCGCCTCGGCGAGAAAGTCCGAATCGGCCTGCACGCGGTACTCCGGCCCGAGCGCGAGCGTCCGCTGCCCGACCGACGACTCGATCTCGATCACCACCGGCGCGTCGCCCGGGTAGTCGCGCACGAGCCGGGAGAGCTCGCCGATCACCCCTGCCGGTGCCGCACGCGCGTCCAGCCGGAGCAGCACCTCGCGCCGCTCCGGCATCGCCTCGAACGAGGTCACCTCGAACGCGACCAGCTTCGTCTCACCCTGCTGCTTGTGGTCCACGCGCCCCTTGATGACGAGGATCTTGTCGACCACGCAGTGCTCGCGCGCGACCGCGTAGGTCGAGTTGAAGACGACGACCTCGGCGCTTCCCGTCGGGTCGTCCAGGGTGAGGAAGACCATCGCCTCTCCCTTCTTCGTCGTCATCTGCTTGAGCGCCGAGACGATGCCGCCGACCGTGGCGATCTCGCCGTCGCGGCGCCGCTCGAGATCCACGATCGCGCAGTCGGTCCTGCGCTTGAGTTGCTCGCGCACCGCCGTGAGCGGATGCTCGGAGACGTAGAGGCCCAGGCTCTCCTTTTCCATGCGCAGCAGCTCCTGCTTTTCGAACTCGGCCGCGGGGAGCGGCGGATGATGCCGCTCCGTCGCGATCTCGGCGGGGCCGAAGTCGCCGTCGAAGATCGATGCCTGCCCGGCGAGCCGGTCGGCCGCGTGCTTCTGCCCGAAGGCGAGCGCCTGCTCGAGCACTGACAGCATCCCGAGCCGTGAGGCTCCGGTCGAGTCGAGCGCGCCGCACTTGACGAGCGACTCGAGCGAGCGCTTGTTCACGACCTGCGGGTCCACGCGCTCGACGAAGTCCCAGATCGACTCGAAGAGCCCGCCTGCCTCGCGCGCCGCGATGATCGCCCGCGTCGCCGCCTCGCCGACGTTCTTGACCGCGGTCAGGCCGAAGCGGATCTTCCCCTCGACGACCGCGAAGTCGGTCTGCGACGAGTTCACGTCCGGCGGCAGCACCTCGATCCCCATCTCGGCGCAGGCGTTGACGTACACCGGGACGCGGTCCTTCGTGTTCATCACCGACGAGATCAGCGCCGCCATGTACTCGCAGGGGTGGTTCGCCTTCAGCCAGGCCGTGCGGTAGGCGATCAGCGCGTAGCAGGCCGCATGGGACTTGTTGAACGAGTAGTCCTGCGCCTTCTCCATGTCCTCCCAGAGCTGGCGCGCGTCGGCCGTCGCGACCCCGCGCTCGGCGCTGCCGGTGAGGAACTTCTCCTTCAGCGACGCCATCAGCTTCGCGATCTTCTTGCCGATCGCCTTGCGCAGATCGTCCGCCTCGGCCGGCGTGAAGCCCGCGAGCTGCTTGGCGATCTCCATGTACTGCTCCTGGTAGATGCAGATGCCGTACGTGCCGCCGGTGATCGGCTTCAGCCGCTCGTCCACGAAGGCCACCTGCTCGAGCCCCGCCTTGCGCCGCGCGTAGACCGGGATGTAGCCCATCGGCCCCGGCCGGTAGAGCGCGACGAGCGCGATCAGGTCCTCGAACTCGGTCGGCTTCACCTGCCGCAGCGCCTCGCGCATGCCGGACGACTCGAACTGGAAGACGCCGGAGGCGTCGCCCCGCTTGAGCATCGCGTACGTCTTCGGGTCGTCGAGCGGCAGCTTGGCGATCTCGAGCCCGCCGCCGATCAGCTCGACCGCCTTGTCGATCACGTCGAGGTTGCGCAGCCCGAGGAAGTCCATCTTCAGTAGCCCGAGCGCCTCGACGTCGCCCATCGGGAACTGCGTCACGATCTCCTGGTCGGCGCCCTTCTGCTGGAGCGGCACGATCTCCATCAGCGGCTGCGCGCCGATCACGACGCCGGCGGCATGGATCGAGTCCTGCCGCACGAGCCCCTCGAGCGGCTTTGCGAGGTCGACGACCTCCTTCGCGACCGGATCGGCGTCGTAGGCGCTCCGCAGCTCGGCGCCGGGCTTCAGGCACTCCGCGAGCGTCTGGCCCGGCCCTTCGGGGATCAGCTTCGCGAGCTTGTCCACGACCCCGTACGGGATCTCGAGCACGCGCCCCGCGTCGCGCACCGCGGCCCGCGCCGCCATCGTCCCGAAGGTGATGATCTGCGCGACCCGATCGCGCCCGTACTTCTCGGACACGTAGTTGATGACGCGCTCGCGGCCCTCGACGGAGAAGTCGATGTCGATGTCCGGCATCGACTTGCGGCCCGGGTTGAGGAAGCGCTCGAAGAGGAGGTCGTAGCGGATCGGGTCGATGTCGGTGATCTCGAGCGAGTACGCGACGAGCGAGCCGGCGGCGGAGCCGCGCCCGGGACCGACGCCGATGCCGCTCCGCTTCGCGAAGGCGATGAAGTCCCAGACGATCAGGAAGTAGTCGGCGAAGCCCATCTCCTTGATCGTCTTCAGCTCGTAGCGCAGCCGCTCCTGGAGCTCCGGCGTGACGTGCTCGTAGCGGCGCCCGAGCCCTTGCTCGCAGAGCTGGACGAGGTAGTCGAAGGCGTCGCGGCCGTCCGGCACCGGGTAGCTCGGGAGCAGGATCCGGTCGAGCTCCATCGTCACGTTGCAGCGCTCGGCGATCTCGAGCGTGCGCAGTAGCGCCTCCTCGTGCCCGGGGAAGTCCTCCGCCATCTGCTCCGGCGTCTTGAAGAAGAACTCGTTCGTGTCGAATTTCCAGTGGTTCGGGTTCTTCAGCGAGTCGCCCGACTGGATGCAGAGGAGCGCCTCGTGCGCGAGCGCGTCCTCGGCGTTCAGGTAGTGGACGTCGCCGGTGGCAACGAGCGGCAGGCCGGCCTCGGCGGCGAGCGCGACGAGCTGCGGGTTGATCTGGGCCTGGAGCGCGAGCCCGGCGTTCTGGAGCTCGACGTAGGTCGAGTCGCGCCCGAAGATCGAGGCGAGCCGGTCGAGGTCGGCGCGCGCGTCGGCGGGGCGGCTCTCCTCGAGCGCCTTGCAGACGCGGCCCGAGAGGCAGCCCGAGAGCGCGACGATGCCCTTCGCGTGCGCCTCGAGCAGGCTCCAGTCCACGCGCGGCTTGTAGTAGTAGCCCTCGAGGTAGCCGAGAGAGGAGAGCTTGATCAGGTTGGCGTAGCCCTCGTTCGACTCGGCGAGGAGCGTGAGGTGCGCGTAGCCCTTCGTCTGCTGCTTGCGGTCGTCGGCGAGGTAGACCTCACAGCCGATCAGCGGCTTGACGCCCGCCTTCGTCGCGGTCTTGTACAGCTCGACCGCCCCGGCGAGCGAGCCGTGGTCGGTGAGCGCGACCGCGGGCATCTCCAGCGCAGCCGCCCGGGCGACGAGACCCTGGATCCGGCACGCCCCGTCGAGGATCGAGTACTCGGAGTGGACGTGCAGGTGAACGAACGGAGAAGGCACCGGGAGGCCATCGTACTACCGCCTCCGGAGGGATCGTCTACGCCGTTGTCAGAGTTGGCGACGAAGTTCGAGGGCTCTGAGCAGCCGCTCGTCCTCGAAGGCCGCACTCCAGGCCGCGTGGCCCCAGACGACGCCCGGCAGGGGTGCGCCGCCCGGGGCCCGCTCCCGCCGGCGCGCGGCGAGGCGCGCCATCATCCGATCCTCCTCGCGCCGGGCGAAGAGGGAGACGGTGTGAGGATCGACCCAGCTATAGGACACGGCTGTAGGCCACCTCCCAGAGCGGCGTCCACGTCACGCCGCCGTCGTCGGAGCGCTCCCACGCCCAGTCGAGCGCGTCCTCGCGGATGTTGAACCAGCGCATCCGCAGCAGCGCCGGCCGGCCGCCGATGTCGGTCTCCGTGCGCAGCTCCATCTGCCCGGCGCGCAATGCGCCGGCGAACTCGAAGTGGCTGCCCTGGTTGTCGACCCAGGTCTGCCGCCAGCGGTCGGCGACGGGGTCGTAGGTCGAGAGGGACGTTCCCTGCAGCTCGAGCGACGGCCTGCCGTCGAAGCTCTCGACGATCACCTGACCGTCGAAGTCGAGGTAGATCGAGCTCGCGGCGGTGGCGCCGTCGCCCCAGCTCAGGTCCCACTCGCCGAGCCAGAAGTCGAACTGGCGTTGCGCGCCCGTGTCGGGCGCGACCGAGCAATCTGCCTGAGCGATTCCCATACCCATTGGACGCCTCAGACGGGCGCGAGTTGTCGCTGCAGGCGCGCTTAACGGTCTCTGAACAAAGCGCTCGCCTACGTGAGCAGGACGGCATCGGTCGCCGCGGCGGCGAGGGTGCGGTCGGCGGTGACGAGCGTGGCTCCCGTCGCCTGCGCGAGGGCGAGGTAGGTGGCGTCGTACGCCGAGAGCCCGTGCTCGAGCGCGAGCGCGAGTGCGGTCGGCGCGAGCTGCGCGGACGGGCGCGCAGCAAGCGGAAGGCGGAGGACGTCGTCGAGACCGGCGCTCGCGTCGGACTGATCGAGGCGGCCTGCTCTCACGTACCGTGCGAGCACGTTGGCGACCTCGACGTACACCAGGTCGGGAACAAGACCGGCGGTGCGCCCGCTCTCTACTGCCTCGATCCAACCGCGAGCCTCGTCGCTCCGATCGAGGATCGACCGCAGGAGCGCACTCGCGTCGAGAACAGCCTCAGCGGGAATCGCGCTCCTCCCGGAGGATGTCCTCCGGTCGGGGTGCGTCGGGCGGCAGGTTGATCTTGTACGCAAGCTCCCGGAGCCGCTTGGTGATCTCGCCTTCGCGCCGTTCGTGTTCGAACTCGGCGCTGAGGAGCGCGAGCACTTCCGCGTTCAGCGACCGGCGATTGACGGTCGCCCGTCGCTTCAGCTTGTTGTAGACCGGCTCGGGGAGGTTCCTGATGTGAAGTGTCGGCACAGCTTCCATGCTAGCAAAGTGCTAGCACATTTCACCAGGCCGCACCAGTGTCCGAAACGGCTAGGTGCCGGGCTCCCAGCGGAGCACGAGGTCGCGCTGCTCGGCCGTCTCCGGCGAGGGCAGGTCGCCGTCCGGCAGGCCCTGCCGCCGGCGCGCGATCGCGTCGAGCGCGTCGGGCCCGGACAGGCCATTGCGGACGAGCCAGCAGCCGGCGAGAGTCCCGGTGCGGCCGCGGCCGCCCCAGCAGTGGACGTAGATCGTCTTCCCGGCCGCGAGTGACGAGGTCAGCTCGTCGAGGATCTGCGCCGCGTACCCGGGCCGCGGCGCCGTGAAGTCGGGGATCGGGAAGCGCCGGTGCTCGACACCGGGTGGCAGCAGGTGGGCGTACGGCTCGAGCTCGCCGAACTCGGTGAGGTCGAAGAGGAGATCCACTCCGGCGGCGCAGATCGCCTCCACGTCCGCCTCTGCATCGGCCTCCTCGCCCGAGCCGGGGTACGCGCCCGCGAAGAGCGGCGACTCGCCAACCCGGTACGAGCGTGAGATCGGCCCCCCGACGATCAACAACCGCACTCTAGGCGCGTCGCCAACACTTGTAAACAGCGCTGCGGGCTAGCGCGCCTGCTCGTCTGCGACCTCGACGAAGCGGCAGAGCGCGTTGGCGAGGCGCATCTGCGGAATCGTGCGGCAGTCGACCTCGAGCAGCCGCGGGCTCGCGACGAGGTAGGCGAGGCACTGCGCGCGCGAGATCGCGACGTTCAGCCGGTTGCGCGAGAGCAGGAACTCGAGCCCGCGCGGGATGTCCTCCCCGCTCGAGCTGGCCAGCGAGTAGAGGACGACGGGCGCCTCCTGCCCCTGGAACTTGTCCACCGTGCCGACGCGCACGTCGGCCGGCAGCCGCTCGCGCAGCAGGTTCACCTGCGCGTTGTACGGCGCGACGACCATCACGTCGGCCGTGGCCACCCCGGCCGCGCGCAGCCGCTCGAGCTCGGCCTCGATCGCGTCCACCTCCTCCGCGGCTTCCTGCCGTCGGCCGGCGTGCTCGACCGGCAGGAAGCGCAGGCCCGTCCCGAGCGGCGTCGTCCGCGTCGCGCAGACCGGGTCGGGCCGCAGCCTGCCCTCGTAGAACTCCTCCGAGATGTAGCCGCAGACGTCGGGGTGCAGGCGGAAGGTGGACTCGAGGAAGAGCCCGCGGTCCTCGGGGATCGTCGCGTCCGCGCCGAGCAGGTGGGTCAGGACGGACGCCTCCGCGCCGTCGGGGTGCGAGCCCTGGAGCACCTGCGCGAGCTGCAGCGGGTCGCCGACGAGCACGAGGTTGCGCGCGGCGGTGCCCATCGCGAGCGCGTCGGCGAGCGCGACCTGGCCCGCCTCGTCGATGAACAGGTAGTCGAGCTGGCCGTCGAGGACGGCATGGGCGAAGAGCCACGCGGTGCCGGCGGCGAGGTCGGCGCCGGGCACCTCCTCGTTGCGCAGGACGTTCTCGACGACGTCGCCGTCGTACTCCGACTCCGGGTTGCCACCGCTCGCCTTCTTGCGCCCGTCGAACTCGATGCCGCGCTCGGCCGCGGCCGCCTCGACCTCGTCGAGCAGCTTGTGGATCGCCCTGTGGCTCGTCGAGGCGACACCGACCGTCTTGCCCTCGGCGAGCAGGCGCGCGATCAGCCGCCCGCTCGTCCACGTCTTGCCCGAGCCGGGCGGCCCCTGGATCACGAGGTGGCGGCCGTCGAGGGAGAGGACGAGCTCCTCCATCGCGCCGAGGTCGGTCGTCTGCACCGCGCGGTCGAACGGCTCTCGCCGCAACACGGACTCGAGCGCGGGGTAGCGGCGGTCGCCCGCGAGCAGCGAGTGGCCGAGGCGCACAAGCGCGTCCTCCTGCGCATCCGTCCGGTAGGGGTTGCCGGGGATGAGCGCTGCGGGCAGCGGCACGTCGTCGAGGCTCGGCCCGCGCCTCAGCTCCAGCTCGCGCGCTTCGCGGTCGAGCGCGACGATCGTGCCCGCCCCGCGCCGGGTCGCCGGATCCTTCGGGCTGTCACCGCGCCGCAGCTTGTGCTCCTGCGGCGGGTACGTGAAGACGTGGACGACCGAGCGCTTGACGGGCTCGCTCTCGCCGGTCGGGACGAGCCCGCCGATCGAGTCGGCGTCCTCGACGAGGTCCTCCGGGGTCAGCTCGACCCGGTCGAAGAAGGCCCACCAGACCGGCTTGCGCTCGCGGTCGTGGTAGTCGAGCAGCTGCGCGGCGAGCTCCTCGCCGGCGCCGAGCAGCTCGACTCGCAGCGCGGCGCGCTCCTCCTTCTCCGGCGGGGTCTCTCTCGGCTCGGCGGGCTCCGGCGGCGGAATCGGGCCGGCCTCCGCCCGCCGTTCGAGCAGCCAGTCGCGCAGCAGCCGCGTCGCGACGCAGTCCTCCCTGTTGTAGAGGGCGATCGCGTCGAGGATCGCGGGGTCGCGCGTCTGGATGTAGCGCTCGTGCTCGACGATCGACGTGCCGCCGTCGCGGATCTCCGCCGTCCGCTCGAAGTCGAGGAAGGCCTCCATCTCCTTCAGGCCGTAGCCGGGCACCGAGGCTTGGAGGCCACCGCGCACGATCTTGAGCAGGTCGACGAGGACGCCGCGGCGCAGCAGATCGTCCACCTCGGCCTCGCGCGTGCCGTAGCGGCCCATCAGCCGGCGGAGCGCGTTCACCTCGTAGGAGGCGTAGTGGTAGACGTGCAGGTCGGGGTGGCCGAGGAGGCGCGCGTGGACGCGGTCGACGAACGTCTCGAGCGCGGCCTGCTCGCCCGGGTGGTCGTGGGCCCAGAGCGGGTCGAAGGAGTCGTCCGCGTCGGTGACGCCCCAGAGGTACTCGAGGCTCCCCTGCTCGTCCCAGAACGGGTTGCCCTCGATGTCGAAGAAGAGATCCCCGGGCGAGCGGTCGGGCAGGAGCGCGAAGCCGCTCTCGGCGCGGGTCGGGAGGAGCTCGCAGCCGAGCTTGCCGGTCTCGCGGCGCTCGAGCTGGAGCCGCGCCTGCAGCTGGACCCGCGCGAAGCGCTCCGCGTTCAGGCCGGCGGGCTCGGCGGCGTGCGCGAGCCCGGTCAGGGTCGTGATCCCGGCCGGCTCGAGCTTCGCCATCTCGCGGCGGCCGACGCCTGCGACGCGGCAGAGGCTGTCGGTCTCGTCCCACCAGTCGTCGCAGAGCGGCAGGAAGGCGCAGCTGCCGCAGTGGTCGCAGGGATACGCGGTCGTCTCGCGACCGACGGCGACGAACTCCTCGAGCCGCGCGTGCACGCGGCGCGCGTAGGCGGCGAACTCCTGCGGGCGGAAGCTCTGCCGCTCGCCGGAGCCGAGCAGGACGTGGATCCGCGCCGGCGCGGCTTCCTGGAGGCGCGCGAGCTGGTCGCTGTAGAAGCAGAGCTGGAGGATGTAGGCGGGCTTCGCGCTGCGCGCGAGCTTGGTGTCGACCGCCTCGTAGGTGCCGTCGGCGCCCCGCTCGAGGAAGTCGGCTTGCCCTCGCCAGCGGCCGTCGGTGAGCACGCCCTGGTAGACGACGTCGACGCCGACAGCGATCGCCTCCCCGGTCTCGCGCGCGGCGCGCTCCCAGTCGAAGTCGGGCTCGAGCGAGATCTCGACGACCTGCTTGCCCTCGGCGCGCAGGCGCGCGAGGTAGGCCGCCTCGTGCTCGCGCCCCTTGCGGAAGACGAGCTCGGCCTGCTCGTTCTCGCCCTTCGGCTTTTCGAGCTCGCCGCGGGCGACCCGGAGCGAGAGCGTGGTCAGGTGCTCGCAGGCGAGGTAGGCCGTGACGTCGGAGGGCGAGAGGAGGAGGCGGTCGTCCTTGAGCTGCACCGGACGAGTATCGCCGCTGTCTTACGTCTGGCGGCGACGGCGGTAGGCGACGGCTCGATGGCTGACCTCCCGGACGACGACCCGCAGCGAGGCTGGGCTGCCTTCGATCGTGTAGAGCACCCTGTAGTTGCCGACGCGCGCGCTCCAGAGGCCGCCCATCCGCCCGACGAGCGGCTTGCCGACGCTTCGAGGGTCGATCCCCAGCCTGTCGATCGTCGCCGCAACCGCCGGGCGGAGCGGTTCGGGCAAGGCGTCGAGGTCTCGCCGGGCGGCGTTCGTCAGGTCAAGCCTTGTCAAGTCCGAGCTCGCGCTTGACGTCGTCCCACGAGTAGGTGCGCCCTGCCTTGACGTCCTCCTCCGACTCGCGCAGCGCCTCGAGCGTGTCCTCGTCGGAGAGAACGTCGATCGTCTCCTGCAGCGACTCGTACTCGTCGAGCGACATCAGCAGCCCGACGGGCCGGCCGTTGCGCGTGATCACGACGTGGTCCCGCGAGGCGTGGACCTCGTCGAGGAGGTCGCTCAGGCCGGCGCGGGCTTCACTGAACGGAACGGTCTTTGCCATCCCCTCATTGTACAAAATCTTGTCCAGATTTGGAAACGCGCCCACGAGCACAGTCAGCCGGAGAAAAGCGCACGCGTGGGTGCCGGCTTCGTGCCGTCAGTCGCCGCGTCGGCCGCCTGGCGGGTTTCCACCGGACCGGCGATGATCGGCGCGTGCGCTTTCTCTTCCTCGACGAGAGCGGCAAGATCGAGGACGGGCGGCTGTTCGCGCTCGGCGGGATCGCCGTCCGCGACACCGACTGGGCGCCGCTGCGCGACCTCTGGCAGGGGACGCTGCGCGAGGCCGGGTGGCCGCTCGACCGGGAGGTGAAGTGGCACGGCATTCGCACGGGCGAGGTGCCGCCCGCGCTCGCCGACGCCGTCTTCGACTCGCTCGCGCGCGCCCCGATCACCGCGTACGTCTGCCTGCTCGACTGCGAGGCCGGCCCGCGCCTCGCGCCGCGGTTCTTCGCGACCCCGGAGGAGACCTACCAGACCGCGCTGATGTTCCTCGCCGAGCGGTTCCACCACCTACTCGACAACGAGGACGACCTCGGGCAGATCGTCGTGGACAGCCGCTTCCGCGAGGACGACCACCGGCTGCGCCGCTTCTTCGCCGGCCTCGCCGAGGACGGCACCCCGTACACCAGGCTCGGCCGGATCGTGGAAGGGCTCTTCCTCGGCCCGAGCCACCACTCGATCGGCCTCCAATGCGCCGACCTGATCGTCGCCGCGACCGCGGCCGCCGAGCGCGGCGGCGGCGACGCGCGCCGCTACCTCGCCAAGCTCCTCCCCCGCTTCGCCCACCACCCGGCGACGGGGGAGCTCGAGGGTGTCGGCCTCAAGCGCTTCCCCGAGGCCGTGCCGCGCCCACACGGCGAGGGAAGGCTGTTCGGACTGGAGGGCGTACGGCCGCCTGCCGGCCTCGACCCACAAGACGTTGAATCGTCTTGACGAATATACGAATAATCATATAATCGGCTCGTGATCTATGCGACACCACCTCTGACCGCCGAGCTTCAAGCCCAGCTGACCGAGCTGGATCGGCTCCGTGCGCTCCTGCATCACGAGACGGTCAACCCCAGCCCGTGGCTTGGGACGCTCCGACGGCTCATGAAGGCGGCCTCCGTCGAGAGCTCGGTCTCGATCGAGGGCTATACGGTGCCGGAGGGCGAGGCTCTGACGATCGTGAACAGCGGCGACTCCAAGGTCGCTGACAGCGAGGATCGGATGGCGGTTGCGTGCTACGCCCGCGCGATGGATCACGTCGGGGTCATGGCACTGGACCCGCAGTTCGAATGGAGCGATCGCGTGATCCTCGATCTCCATTTCGACGCGTGCTCTTTCCAACGAGACAAGAGTCCCGGCCTCTGGCGGACGGGGCCCATCGGTGTGACGGGCCCCGACGGCCGGCTCATCTTTACGGGGCCGGACGGTGCCGACGTGGTCCCACTCATGACCGAGGTCGTCGAGTGGCTGAGAGCCGGCGATCTGGAGAGTCACGTGGTCGTTCGCGGCGCGATGGCCCACCTCCACGCGGTGTCGGTACACCCGTTCCGCGACGGCAATGGGCGGATCTCACGCATCGTGCAGTCGCTCGTGCTCGCGCGCCAGGGTCTTCTCTCGCCGGAGCTCGCCTCGATCGAGGAATACCTCGGCGCCCATACACCGGCCTACTACGCGGTGCTCCAGCGGGTGCAGGGAGGCCGGTACCAGCCTGAGCGTGACGCGTCCGAGTGGGTCGCCTTCTGCGTCGAGGCCCATCTCGCGCAGGCGCGCAGGCGCCTCGAGCAGATCGAAGAGGCCGCCGCGCGGTGGGCGGCTCTGGAGACTCTCGTCGAGCGCCGCGGCTGGCCCGACCGTCTCGTGATCGCACTCGAGCAGAGCCTCAGCGGCTGGTCGGACAGGGCCCGCTACGAACGGGAGGCCGGCATCTCGCCGGCGACCGCGAGCAACGACTTCCGCCGTCTTCGCGATGCGGGGCTCGTCACCCAGCTCGGCAGAGGTCGCACGACGCGGTATCGCGCGAGCGAAGACGTGCGCAAGCAGATCGAAGCTGCCGTTGCGGCTCGACGCTCACGCAACGGCGACTCCCAGCCGTGAATCGGCGGCAGCGATGATCGAGGCGCTCCTCGGGATCGTCATTCTCGTTGGGGCGGTCGTGATCGCCTACGCCGTGCTCCGCCTATCGGGAGACGACGAGAACGCGTCGGAGACCAACGAGGAAGAGGAGCTCCTCACTAACCGGGTGAATGCAACAGTTCTAACAGGGAGAATGCAACTCGCCGGGGCTCTCGCGTTGGGCGCATGGCGCGAGTGAAGCGGAGTAGGCCGCGCGAGTGTGAGCCGGCTTCACCCCGATTTACTCAATGCGCTGAGTACGTTTACTCAGTGTCCTGAGTAATCCGTCGCCACCGCGCCGAGCGCCGGTCGCCGTGCCCCGGCCGTCCAGCTCCGGCTCCTCGCCGCGGAGCTGCGCGATCGGCTCCGATGCCCCGGCGCGCGTCTCGGGGAACCGCCCGCCGCGTCCGCTTCATTTCAGGCGAACGGGTCGCTGCCGTCTTGCCGGGGCCGACCGTCGCGGATCTCCCGGGCGGCCGAACGGAGTGCATCGCTCGCGGTGTAGAAGCGGCCGCGCTTCTCGCCGTGCGCGACGAGCAGGCCCGCCTCGGCCATCGCCCGCAGGTCCCGGCTCGCCATCGCATCGGAGACCTCGCCCTCGGCGAGTGCCCGGTAGGCGGATCGTTGCGCGCGGAAGCCGAGCGCCGCGTTGAACAGGGCAGGGATCACGCGGGCCGGCAGCCCGGCCCTCTGCGCCTCGAGCGAGCACCGTTCCCAGAGCTGCTCCGACTCCTTGACGCGCGCGAGCAGCGTCCGCGCCTGGCGGAGGTGCGCGGTCAGGCAGAACCGCAGCCACGGCCGCGCGTCCCGCTCGGGGCTCCACGCTCCGCCGCCCACCTCGGCGAGCACCGCGTAGTACGCCTGGGTGTTGCGGCCGAGGTACTCCTCGATGCTCGCGAACGGCGGCTCGAGAATCGCCTCGCGCGCCAGGACGAGCGTCTGGACGCAGCGGGCCATGCGACCGTTGCCGTCGCCGAAGGGGTGAATCATGACGAGGTTCAGGTGCGCCATCGCGGCCCGGACGAGCGGAGGCGTCGTTTCGGCGGCGACGGACAGGGGCTCGACGAGCTCCGCGATCAGAGCCGGGACGAGCTCTGCCGGGGGCGCCTCGTAGACGACGTCGCCGGACGCGTCGTTCCGGACGTAGACGGCGCCCGGACGCCAGCGGCCCGGGCTCTTCGACAGGTCGTAGCCGAGCATCATGAAATGGAGGCTGCGGAGAAGCGTCTCGTCGAAGCGGAAGTGCGGATCCTCCGCCAGCTGGAGCACGTACGTCATCGCGTCCCGGTACCCCTCGAGGGCGCGACGGGTCTCCGCGCCGGCCGCGAGTGGCTCCTCCCCGGCGACGACCGCGGCGACGTCTTCGAGGGTCGCGTCATAGCCCTCGATCGTGTTCGAGCCCTGGACCGCCCGCGCGAACGAGAGGCGGCGCAGCGAGCCGACCCACCGCCGCGGAGCGGAGACCTGCCAGCGGAGCGTCTCGCGGAGGCGGAAGACCTCGTCGAGGACCTCGCGCTCGCGCGCATCGAGGTGAGGAGTCTGGAAGAGCATGTCGCAAAGATAGAAACAATCGCGCGCTGCGTCAATTACTAATCAACATTCGGACACGAGCACCTCGGGCTCCGGCTCCTCGCCGCGGAGCTGCGCGCTCGGCTCCAACGCCTCGGCGCGCGGCTCGGGACCCGCTCCCCGCAGCGCGCGAGAGCCCAGGCCGCGATCGCGCGGCTCTCCTTGACGGTCGGCTTGCGGCGGCGGTTTCGCACGGCATGAGTGAAGCGGAGAACGGCGCACACGTGTGCGCCGGCTTCGTGCCGGGCTCGCTACCGGCGGACGAGCTGCTGCACGCGCTGGTGGGAGAGCCCGAGCAGCTCGCCGGCGTCGCGGACGCTCAGGTGGAGCTCCTCGAGGAGCGTGCGGACCGCCCGCGCCGTCGAGAGGCCGGCCGCCGCGCGGGCGCTCTCGGCGCGCTCCCGGTCGGCGAGGCTGCGGCGGAGCGCCTCGCGTACGCCCCGCGGCAGGCGCACGTGAAACTTGAGCTCGGCCGTGTCGGCGTCGTCCGCCCAGAGCGCGAGCGCCTCGCGGATCCGCCGCCGCGCCTGCTCGAGCGTGCGCCCGTGCGTGTGGCAGCCAGGGATCGAGGGAACGCGCGCGATCCAGGCGCCGGACTCGTCCCGCTCGATCACGACCCGGTACTTGCCAGTCATTTGTCTAGGATACTAGACAGCTTCTCGGGCCAGATCATGCCGGGTAGAGGCACTCGATCCGGCGCTCGTGCACCGCGTACACGAACGGGCCCGGCGCCTCGCAGGCCGCCTGGATCCGCTCGGCGTTGCCGATGAAGCGCCGAGCCTGCTCGGCGGCCCGGAGGTTGCCGCGCGTGAGGACGAAGGCTCGTACCCGGTGTCGCCGGATCGCAGCGATCTCCCGACGCCGGTAGCGAAGCTTCCGATCCTTGGTCAGCACGACGAGCCCTTCCCTACCGCAGTACTCCAGCCACTCGACGTCGGGCACGGCCTCGTCCCGATCGGCGAACACCTCGGCGTGAGTTCGCAGGATCCAGCCGGCCGCTCGCAACGCGTCGGAGACACGGTGCCGTCCGAGACTGCGATCGACGAAGAACTCAGGCGGCGACGGGGAGGGCGACACGCAGGATGTCCTCGACGTCCTCCAGCGGCACGCCGAAGTCCTCTGCGACCTCGGCGAGCGGGTCGCCCGCTTTCCAGCGGTCGATCACGTCCTCGACGCGACCCGCGCCGCGGATGAAGATCGGCTGGCCGAAGGAGCGGTTCGGATCGACGACGACGACGGGACGCGGCGTGGCGGGTGACGTCAGCTTCGCCGCCCAGCCGTCGCCCCCGTACTCGATGCGCCGCAGGTACTCCTCGACCACCGGGGAGAACACGCGCTGCCGGGAGACGACCTCCGTGAGGCCGGCGAGCGCGTCGTCCTCGACCCCCGCGTAGTCGTAGAGGATCACGGCTCCATCGCTGTAGAGCCTCTGGGAGGCCAGGGCGTGCTCGACGCCGATCTCGCGCTCCAGCACGCCGACCGCCTTGCGGATGTGCTGGAGACTGACCCCGGCCCGGCGGAAGGCGGCGACGACCATCCCCTCG
Source organism: uncultured Gaiellales bacterium (assembly GCA_964351025.1). Lineage (GTDB taxonomy): Bacteria > Actinomycetota > Thermoleophilia > Gaiellales > Gaiellaceae > CAYGLV01. The sequence continues at coordinate 17,103 of CAYGLV010000029.1, forward strand.
GCGAGGCCGACGAACGGGACGGTCGGGAACCTGGGGCCGGCTGCGACACTCGTCACAATCGGGGCCCCCTCGACCGGCGCCCGCCCGGCGGGCCGCCGGACGTAGCCCCTGGCCCACGTCCCCATCGTGGACGCCGGCACGCCGAGGAACCTCGCCGCCTCGGCGACGGTGTAGAGCGGAACCGTGAAGCGGCTGTCCGAAACGGCCTTCATGCCCTCCTTGTTCGCGTCCCGATCGTACTCTCCGCTCCCGTCCCGCGCCTTCCCTCGAGCGATCGGAGGCGAGTCGCTCGGCCGCGCCGCGAACGCGTGGACCTGCCGGACGGTCGGCTTGCGGGCGACGGCCTCGGGCACGACCTCTCGCCCCTGCTCTCGCGTTGGGCGCATGGCGCAAGTGAAACGGAGAACGGCGCACGGGTGTGTGCCGACTTCGCGCCGGGTTCGCTGGGGGCGAGCTCAGGCGCGGCGCACTGCGCCAAGTCCTCGGAGTCAAGGAGAGCGGTGGCTCGTCCGATCGCAGGCGAGGAACGCCGTCACGTCGGAGGGCGAGAGGTAGAGGCGGCCGGAGTCATGGATCCGGAAGGAATCGCCCCCGCGGCGGCCGGAGCGTACGCCCGCTGAGTAGCGACGCGGTCGGCCGGCTGCTCGCCGAACGCCTCCGAGAAGTCAGCACTACGGGAGCCAGCGAAGCTGGTTGCGAAGCGCGTCGTCGGCGCGGTGCGCATCGAGGAACTCGTCCAGCACGCGGATGAAGAGACCGATCGTGTTCCTGCCGCGCGGCATGCTGCGGTCGTCGATCAAGAGGAGCCCGTAGTGCTCCTGCCCGCCGCTGAGCGCCTCGTTGAACAGTTTGATGTAGTCGGGCACATTGTTGGTGAGGATCGCACGCCGTTCGGTGGCCATCCGTGCGAAGAGCTCGTGGTCGGGAAGGGCGACGAGATCGGGCCGCTCGACCGCCGCCTCGACATCGTGGCGGCGGGAGCGAAGCCGGCGGGCGATCTCGGGCGAGAGATGCTCGTCGAGGAGCAGCCTCAACCGACGAGTTCCTGCTGGCGGCGCCAGCTTGCCTGCTCACGCTCGGCGAGCGCCTGCGCACGTGAGGTCCACTCGTCGATCTCGTCGGTGTAGTCGGCGTAGTAGCGCATCGCCGCCTGCACCTTTTCGACCGGCAGCTCGAGGTAGGCGGCCGCTTCCTCGACCGAGCCGTTCTGCTTCACCGTCTCGACGATCTGCCACACGTCGAGCCGCGATCCCGCCAGCCCGGGCCGCCGGCCCGCAGCACCGTCGCGAAAGGCGATCAGCGGATGCTCGTCGAGGCGGAGTCCTTCTTCGAGGTATCGCTCGGCGAGCTCCGTCTGCGAGCGCCCGGTCTCACGAACGCGGCGCTTCAGGTGAGCGAGTGTTCGCGCCTGCACGCGGAAGGCCACCTGCTGCTTCGCCTTGGATCTTCCCGGCACGTTGCTCCTCCTGTCTGACGGTGTCAGTCAATGATAGCACGATGTCGACACCCCCCTCTGCACGTCACGTCCGACGTTGGTTCGCCCGGCTCGACTCCATCGCCCGAGCTTCGGCGAGTAGCCTCAACGGCGGCGTGTGTGTTCGACGACGCCGGCGGCGCTCGTCCGATACCGCCGTTGTGGCAAGTGTCGACGAGACGATCTCGTTTCGGTATGCGGCGACGTGCGCCTCCCTTCGCCCACCACCCGGCGACGGGGGAGCTCGAGGGCGTCGGCCTCAAGCGCTTCCCCGAGGCCGTGCCGCGCCCGCACGACGAGGGGCGGCTGTTCGGACTGGAGGGCGTAAGACCGCCCGCCGCCGACGGCGACTCCCACGCGTGAATCGGCGGCAGCGATGATCGAGGCGCTCCTCGGGATCGTCATTCTCGCGGCGGTGATCGTGACCGCCTACGCCGTGCTCCGCCTGTCGAGAGACGACGAGAGCGCGTCGCAGACCAACGAGGAAGAGGAGCTCCTCGGCATGATCGCCGGCAACTGGGAGCGGATCGACGAGGAGTTGTGAGCCGGGCTCGCTAGCGGCCTGCGCTGCGCACCGCCGAATTCAGGGGTCAAGGAGAACGCCGCCCCCTCCGATAACGCCGTTGTGACAAGTGTCGGCGAGACGACGATCTCGCTTCGGTATGCGGCATCGTGCGCGACGTGCGGGAAGGAGCTGCGGCCGCGCGACCTGGCGCACTGGGACAAGGCGACGAAGACCGCGACGTGCGCGCCGTGTCTCGAGGCGCACGCGGAGGCCGAGCCCGAGCCGCCCACCGAGATCGATCGCGGCGAGGCCGGCGCTTCAGCCGCAGACGAATGGCGGCGGCGCCACGCGCGACGCGAGCGAAAGGTCCGCGAGCAGCACAAGCACCTCGGGGGAGTGATCCTCGCTCTGACCGATGACCCGCAATCTACGAAGGCATGGGACAAGGGCGCTGCCGGCGAGCGGGAGTTGGGGCGCAGCCTCGACGGACTGCGTGACGAGGGATTCGCCGTCCTGCACGATCGGTGCATCCCGGGCACCCGCGCGAACATCGACCACATAGTCGTCTCTCCCGCCGGCGTCTTCGTGGTCGACGCGAAGAACTGGAGCGGCCGCGTCGAGCAGCGCGACGTGGGCGGTTGGTTCAAGACGGACCTGCGTCTCTACGTCGGCGGGCGCGACCGGACGAAGCACCTCGCGGGGATGAGCGGCCAGATCGAGGCCGTGAAAGACACCCTCGCTGCGAGAGCGGATTGGCGCGACGTGCCGGTGACGGGGGCGTTCTGCTTCATGTCGCCCGAGAACTGGTCGCTGCTCGACCGGCGCCCGTTGCGCTTCGGGGCCGCGTACGTCCTCTGGGGCAAGGCTCTCGGGAAGCTGATTCGCGTGGACGGCGCCCTGACCGGCGCCCAGATCGCCGAGATCGAGGGCGCGCTCGCTCTCGCGCTGCCGCCCCGGTAGAGCTTCCCGCCGCGCGCGAGAACCCGCGCGCGGATCCCGTGGACATGGTTAGAGGTCGGCTTGCGGCCGGCGGTTTCGCACGCTCGGTAGGCAGGGCGGGCTCAAGGGCGGCGAACATGACGCCGGGGGCGCAGCGAGGCAGCGCCCAGGGCTGCGCAGGCACGTTGGAAAAGGTCTTGACAGACTTGTCCTTTGTGTGCTTATAATATAAGGGTGATTGAGCCAACCGCCCAGGGTGCCGAGGCGACGCTTGACGAGCTATCGCCTGTCTTGCCCCTGATCTATCGCGCCCTAGAGGGCGCCGTCCAGCAGGGCCGCGAGTTCTTCGGTGACAACGAGATCGACCGCCCTCTGTTTCCGAACCTCGTTCGGTACCACGTGAAGTTGGCCCTCAACAAACGCGGGCTGACGGTCGTTGACGACAACGAGCCGCATCTGGATCACAAGATCCTTGCCAACAACGGCTTGCTCCTTGAGTACGGGCCGCGCCGCGTCCGGATTCTCAAGGCCGACCACGGAGCGCTTCCGGCACCAGGGATCTCCCGGACCAAGCAGCAGTTCTACGAGCAGCTCTCGCTCTTGGAGGAGCCGATCGATACCCAAAAGCTCATTCTGCTGTGGGACGTTGAGGGAGGGGTGCTTGACCTCCAGCTCGTCTGCCCCAAGAGCGGATCGGAACGGACTTCGTCCGCGCATTGGATGATCCCTGTGCCTCACCCTGCCGAAATCATCGAAACAGACGCACCCCAGGAAGCTGCGTTCGAGTTCGACCTTCCGATCTCGCTTCCGCAAGCCGCCACCGATGACGAGTGATGGTCGAAGGTGTGCGCGTCAAGCAGGCTCGCGAGCTATGCGGTCTGACTCAGACTGAGTTCGCAGACCGGGTAAGCGTTACTCAGCCCGCTATCGCGCAGATCGAAGCGGGCCGGACGCAGCCGTCGAGCGCGGTGCTAGAGGCGATCGCCTTTCAGACCGGGTTTCCCGTGTCCTTCTTTCGCCAAGAGGGGTTCTCTAACTTCCCGCTTGGGTCGCTGGTCTTCCGCGCCAGGAAGGCGATGACAGCAAAGGAGCGCGCCCAGGTCTATCGGCATGGCGAGGTTATCTACGAGGGCATGTCGCGCATGGCGGCACGAGTAGAAACTGGTCCTTTGCGTCTGCCCCGCCTGGGACCGGGAGAGTTCGAGTCTCCAGCTCACGCGGCCGTACTTACGAGAGCGGCGCTCGGGCTATCACCCGACACGCCGATCCCGAACCTCGTAAACGCCGTCGAGCGCGGGGGGGTTCTCGTCATCGGTCTTCCTCTCGAGGCAAAGCATGCGGTGGCATACTCGTTGTGGGCAGACGAGCGGCCGATCATTGTCATCTTCCAGGGCGTTCTGGGGGATCGACTTCGACTCAGCGTTGCCCATGAGCTCGGCCACCTTGTGATGCATCAGCCCCTTCCGGGCGATGAGAAACAGAGAGAGGACGCAGCCTTTGCTTTCGCCGGCGAACTTCTCATGCCGGAAGGTGCTGCTCAGAGCGAGCTGATCCCGCCAATAACGCTCACGGATCTGGCGCGCTTGAAGCCACGATGGGGTATGGCAATTGCGGCGTTGATCATGCGCGCAAAGCGACTGGATTTGATCACGGCGCGTCAGCAGAAGTATCTCTTTCAGCAGCTTTCGCAACGCGGCTGGCGGACGAGGGAGCCCGCGAACCTCGATGTGCCTGTAGAGAAGCCGCGCGCGATGCGGAGAATGGCCGAGCTTCTTTACGGCATCCCTCCCGATTACAAGCGGTTGGCGAGCGACCTAAAGCTTCCGGTGGCATTGGTCCGCGATGTGATCGACGGAAGCGCTATTGCCGCCGAGCTGCCGAGGGTTGGGCCAACACCCGCCCCCGTTTCCGAAGGGCGGCCGCAGCAGGCGATTATCGACAACGTCCTAGACCTCGACGCCCATCGGAGGCAGCGCGACTACTGACCGATTTGACTTTGCCGGAGCGGTCACGCAGGCAGTACGGCCTTCCAAAATCACGGCCGCACGAGGAACTAGCGCAGTCGGCCCAGAACTGCGCAATCGGCCCCGACGCCCCGGCGCGCGGCGTGGCGGTCCCGACATCGTGCTGACCGTGACTACACTTGGCAGATGCCGCCGTCACCAGTGGGCCTGACTGAGGAGCAGCGAACTTTGCTCACGTTCCTGCTGACGCTGCGGCTCGACCGTGTCCGCGATTTTCTCGGCCGCCACGACCTACCGAAATACGGCAACCGGGCCGATCTGCGCGAGCGGCTCGAGGAGAACCTTGCGAATGGCGCGATCACGATAGTCGACCTCGTCGACTTCCTCGACGAGGTCGAGCCGTGGTCGAAGCAGCACGTCTTCTTGTACGACGGTGGCGACGACCTCGTCGAGGGATGGCGCAACGCCGATGCGGTCCGGGCGCGCCTGGCGGCGGCGAACGTCGCCGCGCTGCTCGACGAACGCCTACCACTCGCGCTGCCCGAGGAGCCCACCCTGTCGTCGGTCTCTGTCGAGCAGGGCCGATTCGTGACGATCACGGCTGTCGAGCGGCGCGAGTACCGTGAGCGCGATGCGAGCCGCGACCGCGGCGAGGTCGATGCTGACGGGCGCGTCGTCGAGCTGCGCGCGTACGTGCACGTCGTGACGCGCGGGCTGTTGATCTTCCGCTGGGATTTGTTGACGAACACCGCCGCGCTGCACATCACGCAGGGCGGCTCGTACTACAAATACGACGAGGCCGAACAGGGCTTCGCACGGCTCGTCCAGCCGTTTCTGGCCTTGGACCGCTTCGGCCACACCAACCTCCACGGCCTGATCCGCCGCCTACACGAACTCGAGCAGCGCGGCGCCCCCGAGGCGCGCATCCACCGGCTCGGCTACCGCAGCCGCGGGGGGCGCAACATCGAGGCCGCGAGCCCGACCTTCCGCGACTCCGTGACCGGCGAGGCCGGCATCGACGAGGCACTGACGGCGATCGCCGGCGGGAGCACGGGCCGGCTCGGCAACTTCTACTGGCTGGCCGGGGTCAACCCGAACGGGAACGCCAACCCGCTGCCCGGCGACCTGCACCTGATCGTCGTCGCCAACGACAGCCGGGTCAACTTCATGGTCCCGAGCTCACGCGAGGCCGTCACCTATGTACTTCAGCGCATCCGCGCGCTTATCTAGCGAGCTGCCCGCGCTCGGCGACCTGCCGGCGGGCCTCGACGAGCTGCTGCGGGACGTCGGCGGCGGAGATCTGCTCGAGCCCGCGGCGCTCGCGAGCGAGCTCGGCGTGAGTGCGGAGAAGCTCGAACGCGTGCTCACCGTCGCGGCCCAGGCGCCGGTCGAGCTCCTGGTCGCCGAGCGCTACGTCGTCTGCCCGAGCTGCGAGATGCTCAACCCGACCGACGAGCGGAACGACGCCGTCGAGGCGGGAGAGGAGTACCCCTGCTCGAATTGCGACCTCGACCTCGCCGCCATCGAACTGAAGGAGGTGACGCGCTACCGCCTCGCGCCCGAGGCGCTGCGCGAGGCCGAAGAGCGGCGCGCGACCGAGCGGGCGCGCCCGCGAAAGGCGGCGGTGATCCTGGCGGCGCTGCCTGTCGAGCAAAGCGCGGTGCTCGCCCACCTCGCCGACCTCCGTGACGACGTGCATGAAGCAGGCACCGTCTATCGCGTCGGCGCGTTCTCCTCGCCGAAGACCGACTGGACGGTAGCGACGGCGTTGATCGGCGCCGGCAACGCCGGAGCGGCGTTCGAGGCCGAGCGCGCGGTTCGCCATTTTGACCCCGAGGTAACGATGTTCGTCGGCGTCGCAGGTGGGATCAAGGACGTCAGCCTCGGCGACGTCGTCGTCGCGACCGACATCTTCGGCTACCACTCCGGGAAAGCCAGCGACACGTTCATCGTCCGTCCCGACGTCGGCAGGTCGACCTACGCGCTCGTCCAGCGGGCGCAGGCCGAGGCGCAGTGTCGCGACTGGCTGGCGCGACGCGCGAACGGCCAGGGCGAGCCCTCCGTCGTGGTCGCGCCGATCGCCGCCGGTGAGCAGGTCATCGCGTCGACGCGGTCGGAGACCCACGCGTTCATCCGCAGCCATTACGACCAGGCCGTCGCCGTCGAGATGGAGGGCCGCGGCTTCCTCGAGGCGCTCCACGCCAACCAACAGGTCGAAGCGCTCGTCGTGCGTGGGATCTCCGACCTGCTTGACGCCAAGGACGTAAGCGACGAAGAGGGCTGGCAGGAGCGAGCTTCTGTGAACGCCGCGGCCTTCGCTTTCGAGATCTTGGCGAAGCTGTAGTCACACGTGCCTGGTCAAGGCGCGCGTTGACCAGGTCGCTGCTCTCAGGGCCGGCTCAACGTGAAGGCCTTGAACTCGACTCGTTCACTCAGCGTCGTGAGTGACCGGGTCCCCGAGGCTCTCCGCGATCGCCGCGAACTCCGCCAGCGCCGCCTCGAGATCCTCGACGATCTCCTGCGCGATCACCTCGGGCGGCGGGAGGTTGTCCATGTCCTCCAGCGACTCGTCGCGGAGCCATGTGATGTCGAGGCTCACCTTGTCGCGCTGGAGTAGCTCCTCGTAGGTGAAGCGGTGGAAGCGCTCGCTCTCCTCGCGCTCGTGCCGCGCTTCCGGCTTGTACACGGCGACGAATTCGTCGAGGTGCTCGCGCCGCAGCGGGTTCTGCTTCAGCGTGAAGTGCTGGTTCGTGCGCAGGTCGTAGATCCACAGCTCCTTCGTCCACGGTGTCTCGCTCGCCGGCTTGCGGTCGAAGAAGAGGACGTTCGCCTTCACGCCCTGCGCGTAGAAGACCCCGGTCGGCAGGCGCAGCAGCGTGTGCACGTCGCACTCGTGCAGGAGCTTGCGCCGCACGGTCTCGCCCGCGCCGCCCTCGAAGAGAACGTTGTCCGGGACGACGACCGCCGCGCGCCCGCCGGGCTTCAGCAACGTCTTCACGTGCTGGAGGAAGTTGAGCTGCTTGTTCGAGGTCGATGCCCAGAAGTCGTCGCGGACGATGACGAGGTCCTCGCGCTCCGCCTCGCCCTCGGCGTTCACGAACGTCATCGAGGACTTACGGCCGAACGGCGGGTTCGTCAGCACCATGTCGAACCGCTCTCCCGGATCCGCCTTGAGCGCGTCGTCGACCTCGATCGGGCTCGGCGCGTCCTCGGCGCCGATCCCGTGCAGAAGCAGGTTCATCACGCACAGCCGCGCGGTGTTGTCGACGATCTCCCAGCCCTTGAGCGCGTGGAAGCGGAGATGCTCGCGCTGCTCGGGGTCGAGGAACTGCGTGCTCTGAGAGATCCACTCGTACGCGGCGAGCAGGAAACCGCCGGTGCCGCAGGCGGGATCGCAGACCGTCGCGCCCGGCTCGGGCCGCATCACCTCGACGATCCCGCGGATGAGCGGGCGCGGCGTGAAGTACTGCCCCGCGCCGGACTTGAGGTCCTCGGCGTTCCGCTCGAGCAGCCCTTCGTACGCGTCGCCCTTCACGTCGACGTCGAGCGTCATCCACTTCTCGCGGTCGATCAGCTCGACGATCAGCCGGCGGAGCTTCGCCGGGTCCTGGATCCGGTTCTGCGCCTTGCGGAAGACGACGCCGAGCATCCCCGGCTGCCGGCCGAGCTCCGTGAGGGCATGCCGATAGTGCACCTCGAGCTCGTCGCCGTCGCGGGCGAGCAGGCTCCGCCAGTCGAGCCCCTCCGGGATGAAGGATGGCCGATCGAACGGGGGCTGCGTGAGCTCGTCCGCCATCTTCAGGAAGAGCAAATAGGTGAGCTGCTCGAGGTAGTCGCCGTACGAGAGCCCGTCGTCGCGGAGGACGTTGCAGTAGCTCCAGAGCCGCTGGACGAGACCGTTCTGGGCGCTCATCGCGAGTCGGTCATCGCGGCCAAGCTGACCACATCGGGGTAGGCTGAATGCGGGCAGACGTCGACCGGAGGGTCCATGGCCTGCCCGTCACCTTCGTCGACCTCGACGCCTCGGTTTCCAACTGGCATGGCGACTGCCGGCGTAGCGGCGTACCGTCCCGGGTGTCTGACGCTGAATCGCGTGCGCCCAGCGGTGGATGATGTCGCGTCGCCAGGCGTCCTGTGTCATGGCGCTGGGTTGCCTCGGATCGATAGTCCCGACGGTAACTTGCAACCGCTCGAGGGCGTCGGCGTGCTCGTCCGGCATCGCATCATCGCCGGTGACGAGAATCCAATCCGTCGGCTCGCCCAGTTCTCGCACTAACGATTCGAGGAGCGGCTCGTCGAGCTGGCGGTGGAGCTCCAACTCGGATACGGCGATCGCTGCTCGGCCACGTGCGTTCAGCTCAGTCGCCAAACGCTTGTTGAGGTCCTCGTCGACGACGATTCGGAGCTCGGCCACGCGTCACGCAGCCGCCTCGAACTCCTGGGTCGCATGCCACCAGGTGAGCGCGCCGTCGATCTGAGCATCGTCGACGCCGTAGCCTTCGCGAGCCTCGTCGCGGCCACCTGCTGTCTCAGCCAACTCGGCGACGACGTCGGCGGGCACGCGGGTTCCGCTGATGACCGGCCGGCCGCTAAGCCGATCCGGGTTGACCTCGATGTGCGTGATGTCCGGACGCCCGCGAGCTGCCCAGCCTCCGCGTCTCAAGTCAGACGCGATGCGGTTGAGATCCGATTCTTCGAGGGACCGCTGATGCCACGGGATGTCGCTCAGGTCGTAGATGGCGCCCTGGTCCTGCGTGACAACCCGCCCGTCGACTGTTGCGATTCGTGCGTGCGTGAGGGGCCAGGCGTTGCCGGTGCGTTCACGAAGGACGCGGATCGTCTCTCTGATTCGCCGGAAGTCGACGCCGCGCTCGCGAAGCTCGTGAACGACCATCGCTTCGGCGACATCCTGGTAGCTGTAGACACGCGGTGCGTCACTCGACTGCGAAGAGCGGACGTAGCCGCGCCGCGCCCACTGCCCGATCGTCTGACCCGAGACGCCGGCCAACCGGCCAACCTCATGGGCGAGGTAGTGGCCGCGTGGCCCCATCTCCTTGACTGTGCTACTCATGCTCGCCCCCACATTCGCCACGTCATCGTACTCTCCGCCTCCGCGGCTAACTACGTCCCGAATGGACATCACTTGCGCATCGGCGCGTGCCTACGGCGTGGCTGCGCGGAAGCGGCGCGCTGGGCGGCGATCCGCTCGAGCAGCACACTCGCCGGCTCGTCGTCCGGATCCTGCGGCACGAGCTCGCCGCGGAAGGCACGGGTGAGGATGGCTCGGCGCAGCGATGCAGACCGGAGCGCCACCGCCTCGATCGCCCGGTCTAGCGTTTCCGCAATAGCGAGCTGCGCCTCAACGCGGGCAACCATCCGGCGCTGCTCTTCGAGTGGAGGGAGCGGGATGTTGAGCGGCTCAACGTCACCGTGGTTGATCTGCGGCACATTCGAGCCGTCAGCGATCGATCCGAGGTCGACGTTCTCGAACCATCTGAGAAGAAACACCGGGTCAAGGTTCGGCCCCGGAACAACACCCATCGTATTCAGATCGAAGGCTGCAGGGCACGAGAGGATGCGCTTCTTGTTGGTCGCGATGGCGCCACCCCTCTTGGGAAAGATCACGGTGCCCGCCGGGCGGACGTGCAGCCGAAATCGGTCGACGAGCTCGTCGTCCAGATATCCGCGCGACGTTCGCATCGAACGTCCTTCAGCGGCGTTCATGTCACCGACCTTGTAGAACGGAATCGGGCCCTCCTCGAGGAGCTCAAGACCCGCCGGAGTCTGGCCACTTACGACCTGGGCAACTTCCTTGAGCGGCGCTGGAGCGCCCGAACCGACCAGCTCGCGAAGGACGCCAGAACGCAACACTGTGTTTCTCGCGGATGCAGACCGGAGCGACACCTCCGCGGCGTCGAGCCGCGAGAGCTGCTCCTCGATCGCCGCCACGATCCGCCGCTGCTCGGCAAGCGGCGGAATGGCCACCCTTGTCTCGTCGAACTTTCTCCGCGTGATGTGAACCATCCCCGACCCGTGCGTCTGCAAGCGCAGCTCGTCGAGCACGGAGGCGATCAAGTAGCGATGGAAGCGCGCGTCTACATACGACCGGACCTTGAAGATGTGCTGGTTTACGACCGCCTCCGGCCCGCCCCAGACGAACACACCGAGCGTAGCCGCCCAGGAAACGAGCACATCGCCGCGCCGAGCAATGTACGGCTCTTGCGCCTCGCCGTCGTAGTAGTTGAAATGAGAACCCGTGCCCGTGAGGTTCTGAATCCGGATGATCGGACGGCCAGCGTCACTCCATTCCGACTTCCTGAACCCCCGGCCGTTCATATAGTCGCCGATCTCACCCAGCGTCGACCAGGCCCATCCCCGCGGCAGTCCGCTCACGCCGCGAGCTCCCGTGTCAGCTCGTCGAGCAGCGGGTCGAGCTCTTCGCCGAACAGCTCGTACGCCTTCCCGAGGCCGCCGCGCTCGGCGAACGGCGGGCCGGCGAAGTCTTCGCGCGTCACCCCGAGCGACGACGCGATCGTGTCGCGGATCCGCTCGAGCCACGCAAGCTGCTCCGGCGTGAACTCACGGCCTGCGTTCTCCTGCTGGAGCAGCCACGCGTCGAACCGCTCGCGCACGCGCTCCGGGAACGGGACGAGCTCGTCCTCCTGCTCGAGCGCGAAGCGGA
>CAYGLV010000030.1:0-27371 GCA_964351025.1 uncultured Gaiellales bacterium
CCGATTTGCTGGCATACCTCTTCGCCTGCCGACCTGGTGAGCTGGAAGGACTAAGTACGGCGTCGGACCTTCGGCCGGGCCAGGCTGCTGTCGAGAGGGTCCTGGCTCACATAGTTGAGGTTCGACTTCCTCAGGAGCTCGACGAAACAAACCGGCGTCACGTCATGCGCGCTCTTCTGATGGAAGCCGACGCGACCGGAGCTCCAATGGCTCGACACCTGCACGAACAGGCGGGCGGCCACCCTCCGACTCCCTTGGGCGACGACCGCATCGAGGCCGCGCTTGCTCCCCTTGCAGTAGATAGCTACCCGGCGTTCTTGCTCCCGGCTGAAGAGCAATTCGCAATACCGATGCCCGCTGAGGTGAATTTTCAGGCGACATCACTGGTCTTCCGGCATCCGCAATCCGAACGATTCGCGGACGCTGTACTTCAGGATCCTCGGCTTTCACAGGTGTTCTCTGAGAGAAACGAGCAGAGTGGGCCGACCGCGCTCGTCTACCGCAACACAGGGCAGGGCGGCGGGCTGCAGCTCACGATGTTGCCCGAGCTGGTCTTTCGCAGCGCTTGGCGGAAACTCGCCGACGCGGAGCGCTCGCCGCAGTCGTTTACTGCGAGCGTCTTGATGGTTTGGCGACTCGTGCGTGACGTTCTCCACGGAGAGACGCGCGCGATCGGTGCGCGGTTCTCCTTCGCCGGAATCTTGCTGCCGCCAGGCACTCGCCTTGAACTCAACGATGGAGTCTTGCGAGAGGCGAACGCTGCCGATCGGCGAATCGCGCCCGAGTCTTTGAAGCATCAGCTGACCGGGACCGATGCGACAGGCAGTTCGACACTCATCAACTACGACGGCGACGTGGTCTTCGAGGCTGAGGTGCCGTACAAGGTGGAAGTACTTCCCCCCGCGTCAGAAGCGGCGCCCGCGGAATGGCCGCGGCACCTCCGCATGCCCGCCTCCTTGGAGCGGTCGCTCACGCGCCTGCGGTCGAGCTTACTGCTGTCGGCGCAGCGAGATCATCGTGTTCACATCGTTCCGGCCTGGCGGTACTTCGATGACCCTCTGAGCTGGGGCTACGCGCTCTCCTGGTTTGACCCACGGAACGCGACCGGCCTGATGCCGACGACGCTCACGGAGGCCGAGGTAGCCGAATGGGAGAAGTGGTACCGCCTCCTGGATTCGCCTCATGTCGAGCGGATCGAGGTCGCGCTCACTCGAGTACTGCGAGCGATTGGCGAGCGGAGAGAGCCCTCCGATGTCCTGATCGACTCAGTCATCGCCTGGGAGAACCTCTTTGGCTCTCGCGAGGGCGAGCCGACACTTCGAGTTACAGCCTCACTGGCGCTCCTCCTAGAGGACGAGTCTAGGAAGCGGCAGGAGCTTCGTGCGATGCTGGCGAAGATCTACGGTCTGAGAAGCACGGTTGTTCATGGGAGCCATGTCCTCAGAGACACCGACTTTCCCCTCTGCTACGACGCCCTCGAAGTAGCCATCAAGGCGCTCCGCACGCTGATCGAGAGGCGCCGCGACATTCTTGAGCTGCCAGACGGCGGAGCGAGAAGCCTCCGTTTGATACTTGACGGGTAATGCGGTTGCGCTTGCTTGAATCGCCCGATTAGGTCCATTCCCCAGCATTGACTATTGCCGGTGCTCATCTCGCGAGTCATCGTGAAACCGAGAACGGCCTGCCGACGATGCGGGCGACGCAGTTCGACTTACGTTCGGCTGGCTCCATCCGTTGTTCTAATCACAACGTTGTCCCTCCTCAGAACCATCTTCTCCTGTCCGGTCGCTCGAGGAGCAAATCGGCGTTACTCAAACCGGAGATCACACTTGCGCGACGAGGTCGAGCGGGGTGACGTACTCGCCTGCTCGGTTGTGGAGCGCTCGGCGGAGAAAGCGGTTGAGGAAGACGGTGTCGGAGCGATCGATCCCACCCATCGCTTCGATTCGGTAGCGGGCATGCACGGCCGCGTCGTTCATGACGCCGAGAACGCTGCGGCTCGCGGTCTTCGCCAGGTGGACATCTCCGGCATCGAGCCGTCCGAGCGTGTCGGCCGCGAGGCCCTCGGAGCTGAGGTGCTCCTCGGCGAGGCTCACGACGTACGGCCCGATCGGAAGGAGATTCGCCTTCCGGACATCGGCGACGAACACCGGGAAGAGCGTGCCGGCATGAGTGAGCAGGAGACACTTCCGGCGGTCGATCCAGAGCAGGTTCAGGTACCAGTCGTCGTCGGAAGGTGGCGCCGTGGTGAACTCTCCCGGTCTGGTGCCGAGGAGAGTGAGCATCTTCGCCGTGCAGCGGAGGATCATCGGCGAGGCAGGTTTGCCACCTCAGCGTCTCAACCGGGCACGCGTCAGGCGACGCTCAGCGTGAGCGTCTCGCGTGTCGCCTGCGAACCGATTGCGCCTCGCTCGGTGGAGGTCAGCGCCTGGAGCCACTCGTCGAGCGCGTCGCGGACGAGTTCGCGTGCCTCGTCGAGCGTGGGAGCGCACGTGACCACGCCGGGCAGCTCCTCGATGGTCGCACGCACCCACCCCTGCTCGTCGGGCTCGAAGACGACATGCAAATCCATGGTCATAGAGTACAACCCGGTCGTCGTTTCGCTGCGCTGCCGACGATACTGGACCGATGACGGCGCTCCGCGAGCTCGAGCGGCACCTGATCGCCAACGGCTGCGAACGCGTCCGACACGGCTCGCGCCACGATGTCTGGCGTAGTCCTGCCGCCGAGCGGCCGGTCACCGTCCCGCGCCACCGCGAGATTCCGTTCGGAACGGCTCGCGCGATCTGCCGTCAGCTCGGGATTCCCGACCCGCCGCGGTGAGACTCAGCAGCGTGGTCAGTCGCTCCGAGAGGTTTGAAAGCTGACCAGTTAGGTCCACCTCGCGTCCCCGGCCGGCGACGTCTCCCGGCCGGCGGAGCCGGGCCACGTCGGGAGTTTTGGTTGACAAGACCATAACCTCTTGGTAACGTAAGAGTCGTGGCGACCAAAACCAGCGATTCGGGAGTGCCGGCAGGCTACGACCCGTCGGTCTTCCCGGCGTTTGCGGTGACGGTGGACGTGGTGATCCTGACCATGTCCGAAGGCGTGCTCCATGCGGTGCTCGTGCGTCGTGGCGAGGCGCCGTTCGAGGGGATGTGGGCGATCCCGGGTGGCTTCAAGCGTCCCACCGAGACGTTGGACGAGGCGGCGAAGCGGGAGCTCCGCGAGGAGACCGGCGTCGATGGCGCGAGCTTGCTCACCCAGTTCGGCGCCTACGGCGATCCCGGGCGCGACCCTCGGATGAACGTCGTGACAGTTGCGTACCTCGCCGTGCTGCGCGACGTTGGCGAGGTCGTGGCCGGCACGGACGCAGCAGCCGCCGCCCTGACCCCGGTGTCGGACGTGCTCAACGGAAAGATCGACCTGGCGTTCGATCACCTGCGGATCGTGCGCGATGCGGTCGAGCGCGTCCGCGTCGAGCTCGAGGTCACGGGCATTGCAACCGCGTTCGTCGGAGCGACGTTCACGTTGGCCGAGCTGCGGGCTGTGTACGAGGCGGTCTGGGGCGTGCAGCTCGACGCCGCGAACTTCCGGCGCAGTGTCGTCTCGGAGGACGGATGGGTGATCCCGACCGGGCGCCGGGTTCGGCCCGGCCCGGCCGGCGGCAGGCCTGCGGAGCTCTATCGGGCTGGGCAGGCGTGGAGCCACGGCGGGCCCATCCACCGTTTCCAGCGAAGCGACGAGAGGGCGTGAACTCGTGAGAGCGGTTGTCCACGACAGGTACGGGCCTCCCGAGGTTCTGCGCCTCGAAGAGGTCGAGCGGCCAGTTCCCAGGGACGACGAGGTCCTCGTCAGGATCCACGCCACGACGGTCACCCGAACCGACTGCGGACTTCGCAGTGCCGATCTGTTCATCTCTCGCTTCTTCACCGGCCTGCGCCGACCGAAGGGGAGGATCCTCGGCAGTGAGCTGGCCGGCGAAGTCGAGGCGGTCGGCGCGGCCGTCACCGAGTTCGAGGTCGGTGACGAGGTCTTCGGGGTCGGCGGAGGTGCCCATGCGGAGTACATCTGCGTCCGCGAGAGCGGCGCGCTGGCGCACAAGCCGGCCGGCACGACCTTCGAGGAAGCTTCGGCGGTCTGCGACGGAGCCGCCCTCGCGCTCGCCTGCCTGAGAAAGGCAGACCTTGGCAGGGGACAGAGCATCGTCGTCTACGGGGCCTCCGGATCCGTCGGCACCGCCGCGGTGCAGCTGGCGAAGCACTTCGGGGCCGACGTCACCGCCGTTTGCGACACCAAGAACCTCGAGCTCGTGAGATCGCTCGGAGCCGACCAGGTGATCGACTACACGCAGGAGGACTTCACGAAGAACGGCGAGACCTACGACGTCATCTTCGACGCTGTCGGCAAGCACTCGTTCAGGCGCTGCAGACGCTCGCTGAAGCCGGGCGGGATCTTCCTCGAGACCGACCTGGGGTTCATGTGGCACGTCCCGCTCCTGGCCCTGCTGACCCGGCGGTTCGGCCACAAGCGGCTGGCGCTCGGGATCACCCGGTACGCGAAAAAGGACGTTCTCCTCCTCAGGGAGCTCATCGAGGCGGGGCGCTACCGGGCGGTCATCGACCGCCGCTACCCGCTGGAGCAGGTGGTCGAGGCGACCCGGTACGTCGAGACGGGGCAGAAGACGGGGAACGTCGTCCTCACGGTCAGCCGCAATGGCGCAGGAGCAACGCAGTGAACGCGATGAGAGCCGTTGTCCACGACAGGTACGGACCGCCGGACGTGCTGCGGCTCGAAGACGTCGAGCGGCCCGTTCCCAAGGACGACGAACTCCTCGTCAGGGTCCACGCCACGACGGTCACCCGGGGGGACTGCGGGCTTCGCGGCTCTGAGTACTTCTTCCCCCGCGTCTTCACCGGTCTCCTCCGACCAAAGAGGAGGATCGCCGGGACGGAGCTGGCCGGAGTGGTCGAGACGGTCGGCAGGGCGGTCAGCGAGTTCGAGGTCGGTGACGAGGTCTTCGGCATCAGCTGGGGCGCCAATGCGGAGTACATCTGCGTCCGTGAGGGCGGCGTGGTGGCGCACAAGCCGGTCGGCATGAGCTTCGAAGAGGCCGCGGCGGTCTGCGACGGAGCGCTCCTCGCACGGACGTGCCTGAAGCCGGCGGATCTCCGCAAGGGGCGGAGCCTCCTCGTCTACGGCGCTTCTGGGTCCTTCGGGGTCGCCGCGGTGCAGCTGGCCAAGCACTTCGGGGCCGACGTCGACGCGGTGTGCGCGACGAAGAACCTCGAGCTCGTGAGATCGCTCGGAGCGAACGAGGTCTTCGACTACCTGCAGGAGGACTTCACCAAGAAGGGCAAGACGTACGACGTCATCTTCGACGCGGTCGGCAAGCACTCGTTCCGCCGCAGCAGGCGCGCCCTGAAGCCGGGCGGGCTCTACATCACGACCGACCTCGGGTTCATGTGGCATGCCCCGCTCCTGGCCTTGCTGACCCGGTGGGTCGGGGACAAGAGAGCGAAGCTCGGCATCGGCACGTACAGGAAGGAGGATGTCCTCCTCCTCAAGGAGCTGATCGAGGCCGGGGAGTACCGGGCGGTCATCGACCGGTGCTACCCGTTGGAGGACGTTGTCGAGGCGACTCGATACGTGGAAACCGAGCAGAAGACCGGGAACGTCGTCCTGACGGTCAACCGTAACGGCACTCCCGCAAACCGGACGTCCTAGTCCGCGAGAGGAAGAAAGCCATGCTCCCCATTTTCGACTACGACGCAGTTCGACAGCTGACCCGCGAGCACCGGGCCGAGGCCGAGGCCGAGCGCCTGGCGCTGCTGGCCCGCGACGGCCGCCTGCGGCCTTCACGCCGGCTGCCTCTAGCGAGTGAGATCGAGCACCTGCGCATCGCACATCGCGATGCGATGCAGAGGGCCGGGCACGTCGTCGTGACTGTGTGGCCGCGGCGATGAAAGCGATCGTCCACACCAGGTACGGCTCACCCGATGTCCTCGAGTGCCAGGAGGTCGACAAGCCAGACCCGACGGACGACGAGGTGCTGGTACGGGTCCGCGCGGCTTCGGTGAATCCAGCGGACTGGTACGGCGTGGCCGGCAGGCCGTACGTCGGCCGCGTGCTGATGGGGCTCCGCAAGCCGAAGAGCAGCAGCGTGCGCACCGACTTCGCGGGGACGGTGGAAGCCGTCGGCAGAGACGTCACGGAGTTTCGACCGGGTGACGAGGTCTTCGGCAGGAGCGGAGCTTTCGCCGAGTACGTCTGTGTTCGCGCGGATGGAGCACTCGCGCTGAAGCCGGCCAACCTGACCTTCGAGCAGGCGGCGGCCGTGGCTGTGGCGGCGCTCACCGCGCTGCAGGGCCTGCGCGACAAGGGGCAGGTTCAGCCGGGGCAGCAGGTCCTGATCAACGGCGCGTCGGGAGGCGTGGGCACGTTCGCCGTGCAGATCGCCAAGGCGCTCGGGGCGGAGGTGACCGCCGTCTGCAGCACGCGGAACGTCGACCTCGTGTGCTCGCTCGGCGCCGATTACGTCGTCGACTACACCCAGGAGGACTTCACCCGGAGCGACCGGCGCTACGACGTGCTGCTCGATGTCGCCGGGAGCAGGTCGTGGCGGGCGTGCAGGCGCGTCCTCACCCCGCAGGCGACTCTCGTGATCATCGGAGCACCGAAGGGCGGCCGTCTACTGGGACCGCTCAGTCACATCATCAAGGTTCGCCTGGCGGCAGTGCGCAGCAGCCGGAAGGCCGTCTTCTTCATCGCGAATCTGAACAAGCAGGACCTGGGGTTCCTGGGAGAGCTGTTCGAGGCCGGAAAGGTGACACCGATCATCGACAGGCGGTACGAGCTGAGCGAAACCGCCGATGCCTTCCGGTACCTGGGAGAAGGGCACGCCCAGGGAAAGGTCATCGTCACCGTGTGAGGCGCACCCCGAGGTGACGAGGCACCGAGTTCGCCGTCGGGCGGCCTCGACGACGGGCCAGCTACCCTCCTTCGGTGTCGATGCGTGAGCACGAGACCGCTACAGACGACGAGCTCACCGCTCGGCTGAAGGCGGCCACCGAGGTGCTGGAGTCGGTCGTTCGCGATCGCGGGCTGCTCCACGGCTTGACCCTGGAGGAGCGGACGCGGCTGCTCTCCGCGGCCGCGGACGTCTACCACCCGGACGTCGTCCAGCGGCGGCGCCTGAACAAGGTCGCCCGGCGCGAGCGGAACGCGGCGCGGCTCGAACGCGACGACGCCGTGCTCGCCGAGACCGGTATCCGCGTCCTCCGCGACAGGCCGGTCTACACGTCGCCCAACGTCTTCCCGCCCAGGGACTTCGAGCAGGTGGAGGTCGAGGACGACCCCGAGTTCCGCGAAGCCGTGCTTCCGCAGCACTGCTACGTCTGCAAGCAGGACTACGTCGAGATCCATCCGTTCTACGACCAGCTCTGCCTCGCCTGCGGCGACTTCAACTACGCCAAGCGCTCCGAGACGGCCGACCTGAGCGGCCGCGTGGCGCTGCTCACCGGCGGGCGCGTGAAGATCGGCTACCAGGCGGGGATCAAGCTCCTGCGGGCGGGTGCGCAGCTGATCGTCACGACGCGGTTTCCGCGCGACTCCGCGGCCCGGTACGCCCGGGAGCCCGACTTCGAGGAGTGGGGCGACCGGCTCGAGATCTTCGGGCTCGATCTCCGGCACACGCCGAGCGTCGAGGCGTTCTGCCTGCACCTGCTGGCGACGAGGGAGCGGCTCGACTTCATCGTCAACAACGCCTGCCAGACGGTGCGCCGGCCCGCGGACTTCTACCGGCACATGCTGGACGGCGAGCTGGCTGCGGCGGAGACGATGCCGAGCCACGTCCGCGGCCTCCTCGGCGAGTACGAGGGGCTGCGCCGCACCAACATGCTTCCGTCAGGGTCGGCCGAGCTGTCGCAGGTGCCGCTGCTGCCCGAGGACCTCGAGCGGCAGAATGACCTCTTCCCCGAGGGCCGCCTCGACCAGGACCTGCAGCAGGTCGACCTGCGTGGCCGGAACTCGTGGCGGCTGCTGCTCGACGAGGTGTCGTCGGTCGAGCTGCTCGAGACACAGCTCGTCAACGCCGTCGCGCCGTTCGTCCTCAACGCGCGGCTGAAGCCGTTGCTGCTGCGGACGCCGGAGCGCGACAAGCACGTCGTGAACGTGTCGGCCGCCGAAGGGCAGTTCTATCGCCGCTTCAAGACGACGCGCCATCCGCACACGAACATGGCCAAGGCCGCCCTGAACATGCTGACCCGCACGTCGGCAGCCGACTACGTGGCGGACGGGATCCACATGAACAGCGTCGACACGGGCTGGGTGACCGACGAGGACCCGGTCGAGATCGCGCAGCGCAAGACGGCCGAGCACCGTTTCCGGCCGCCGCTCGACATCGTCGACGGCGCGGCGCGGATCGTCGACCCGATCATCGCTGGCTTCAACACCGGCGAGCACGTGTGGGGGAAGTTCCTGAAGGACTTCCGCGCGACCGACTGGTAAGAGCGCGGCACGCGAGACGTGGGGGAGCCGCAGTTCCCCGACGCGGTAGCTCGGCTCGTTGGTCAACGCACCGGAGGCGGGTAGCCGGCCAGCCTCGGTATCATGGGGCGCCGTGGGACAGGCGGTCGCCCAGAAGGTCATGATCGTCGGGTTGGACTGTGCCGAGCCCACGCTCGTGCTCGAGCGCTGGCGCGACCGGCTTCCGGTGCTCTCGGGCTTGATCGAGAGCGGCGTTGGGGGTCGGCTCACGTCAGTCGTGCCGCCGATCACCGTGCCCGCGTGGTCCTGCATGATGGCGAGCTGCACGCCGGGCGACCTCGGCGTCTACGGTTTCCGCAACCGCGCCGACCACACCTACGACGGTGCCTTCATCGCCGATGGCTCGGCGATCCGCACACCGCGGCTCTGGGACCTCGTCGGCCGCGCCGGTGGCAGCTCGATCGTGCTCGGCGTGCCGGGCACCTATCCTCCGCGGCCGCTGCGCGGCGCGCTGGTGAGCTGCTTTCTCACGCCCTCGCTCGAGAGCCGCTACACGTACCCGCCGGCTCTTCGGGACGAGGTCGAGCAGGTCGTGGGCGAGTACCTCTTCGATTGCACGAACTTCCGCACCGACGACAAGGAGGATCTGCTGCGGCAGGTCTACGAGATGACCGACCGGCGCTTCCGCCTCGCCGAGCACCTGCTCGAGACGCGGCCGTGGCAGCTCTTCGCGTTCGTCGAGATGGGTACCGACCGGATCCACCATGGGTTCTGGAAGCACATGGACGCCGAGCACCGCAAGCACGAGCCCGGAAGCCCCTACGAGCACGCGATCCTCGAGTACTACGAGCACGTGGACGGGCTGATCGGCCGCCTCCTCCTTCACGCGGACGAGGAGACGCTCGTGCTCGTGGTCTCCGATCACGGGGCGAAGCGGCTCGACGGCGGCATCCGTGTCAACGAGTGGCTGCGGCGCGAGGGGCTGCTCGCGACGCACACGGAGCCGGACGGCGTCTGTGCGCTCCGCGACGTGGGCGTCGACTGGCCGCGCACGACCGCCTGGGGCGAGGGCGGCTACTACGCGCGCGTCTTCCTCAACGTGCAGGGGCGCGAGCCCGAGGGGACAATCGCGCCCGCCGACTACGAGGCGGTGCGCGACGATCTCGCGCAGCGGCTGGCCGCGATTCCGGACGAGGAGGGCCGGCCGCTCGCGACGAAGGTCTACAAGCCCGAGGAGCTCTACCCGAGGGTCGAGGGCGTCGCGCCCGACCTGATCGTCATCTTCGGCGACCTCCTCTGGCGCTCCGTCGGCACGATCGGCGGCGAGGAAGGGGTGCACACGTTCGAGAACGACACCGGGCCGGACGATGCCAATCACGCACAGGACGGGCTGATAATTGCTTCCGGCGCCGGTGTGACGGCGCGCGGCACGCTCGACGCGCATCTCCTCGACGTCGCTCCGACGGTGCTCGACCTGCTCGGGCTCGACGTCCCGGACGACATGCGCGGCCGCAGCCTCGCACCCGCTCTACGGGCGCCCGCATGAACCTGATCGTCTACGTCTCCGACGCGCTGCGCACCGACCACGTCGGCTGCTACGGCGCCCGGCGCGTGCGCACACCGACGATCGACGCGCTCGCTGCGGGCGGCGTTCGCTTCGAGCAGGCGATCGCGTCCGCCCCGTGGACCTGCCCCTCGACGACGTCGATGATCACCGGGCTGTACCCGCACCACCACGGCTACCTGCACTGGGACGTGCCGCTCGACCCAGGGCTGCCGACGCTGTTTACCGTTGCGGCAGCGAACGGGTACGCGACCGGCAGCTTCGTCTTCGACGAGAACTACCTCTTCAAGGGCTTTCCCGACGCGAACGTCGCCGGAACGAGCGAGACGCTCGACGGCGCAATCGAGTGGCTGCGGGCACACCGCTCGCAGCCGTTCGTGCTCTGGTTCCACAGCTGGGCGACGCACATGCCATACGACATCCTCCACGCGGAACGCAAGGAGTGGTTGGCGGCAAAGCAGTCGATCGTCGACGGCATCCAGACCGACAGCGCGTCCGCGCTCGAGGGCTTGCGCGAGCTGTACGCGCAGGCCGTCGAGCGGTCGTCCGAGGTGCTCCTTGCGGGCTTCCTCGAGGAGCTGGACGCTCTCGGGCTGCGCGAGGACACCGCGCTGATGTTCCTCAGCGACCATGGCGAGTCGTGGGGCGAGCGCTTCGCCGACAAGCAGGCGGTCAAGGGCACCTACCACTTGCACGGGGCGACGCTGTACGACGAGATCGTCGAAGTGCCGTTGATCCTCTCGGCTCCGGGCCGTGTCGATCCCGGCGTCGTCCGCTCCCAGGTGAACCTCGTCGACCTCACACCGACCATGCTCGACCTCGCAGGCGCCCCGCTCGAGGGCGTGGACGGCGCGTCGCTGCTGCCCCTGCTCGATGGCCGGGAGGAGGGCGATCGGCCGTCGTGGATCACGGGCACCGACGCCGGCCGCGTTTCGCAGCTCGCATTGCGCGTGCCGCCCTGGAAGCTGATCGTCCACGTCGAGTCCGGGGAGGAGGAGGCCTACCGACTCGACCTCGACCCCCGCGAGCGTCACAGCGATCCCGAGGGGGTCCCGGGAGAGCTCCGCGAGCAGCTCTATGCCGAGCTCGAGCGCCTGGATCGCCCCGAGCTGAGCGCCCAGGAGGAGGCCGCTGTGACCTCGCGGCTCGCCGACCTGGGCTACCTGTAGGTGCCCTGATCTCCTCGGGCGCGCGGCAGGATCACTATCCTCTGACGATGATTCTCGGGAGTGTTCGAAGCTCTCTGCCGAGCGGACTCGGGGCAGATGGGGGCTTCGTGACCTGCCTGCGACCACGGCGAGTGCGTAATCGGACTGCGACGTAGGGGTCAGGTGATGGGTGAGTCGGAACGGGCGCCGGCGCCGGGAACGGTCGAGCGCCTCTACACGGTCATGGCGCTCATCCGGCGCTTCGAGGAGACGCTGCTCGAGCTGTTCGCGGCCGGCAAGCTGGCGGGAACGACGCATACGTGCATCGGGCAGGAGGCCGGCGCGGCAGGCGTCATCTCCTGCCTCGACGCCGAACGCGACGTGGTCGTCAGCAACCACCGCTGCCACGGCCACTACCTCGCGCTGACCGGCGACGTGGACGGTCTGCTGCGCGAGGTGATGGGGAAGGAGGGCGGCGTCTGCGGTGGCAAGG
Organism: uncultured Gaiellales bacterium; assembly: GCA_964351025.1. Taxonomy (GTDB): domain Bacteria; phylum Actinomycetota; class Thermoleophilia; order Gaiellales; family Gaiellaceae; genus CAYGLV01. The sequence goes on from CAYGLV010000030.1 coordinate 11,672, forward strand.
GCGGCAGCCAGCACCTCCACGCCGGCAACTTCTACTCGAACGGCGTGCTCGGCAGCACCGTGCCCGTGGCGGCCGGGATGGCGCTCGCCGAGCGGGAGCGGGGCAGCGGCGCCGTCACGACGGTGTTCATCGGCGACGGCACGCTCGGCCAGGGCGTCGTCTACGAAAGCCTCAACATCGCCTCGCTCTGGCGGTTGCCGCTGCTCGTGGTCGTCGAGCACAACGGCTACGCGCAGTCGACACCCTCGCGGCTGCAGCTCTCCGGCGACGTCGAGGCGCGCGCGGCCGCCTTCGGCATCGAAACGGCCCGGCTGGACTCGACCGACGTGACGGAGGTCCGGGACTTCGCCGACCGTGCGGTTGCGCACGTCCGCACGACGGGGACGCCGTTCTTCCTCGTCCTCGACACGTACCGCTTCAGCCCGCACAGCAAGGGCGACGACTTCCGCGACCTGGACGAAATCGCGGCGCGCCGGGAGCGCGATCCGCTCACGGTCGCGGCGTCTCGCCTCGGCGAGGGCGCGCAGCGTGAGATCGAGGAGGCCTGCGCGCGTCGCGTCGCGGAGGCGGTCGAGCAGGCGCTCGAAGCCCCCTCCGTCACTCCGGAGCTGTCGAGGCGGTGAGCGTTCGCTGCGCACAGGCGTTGAACGCCGCTCTCCACGAGGTGTTCGAGGATCGCCCCGAGGTCTATCTCCTCGGTGAGGACGTGCTCGACCCCTATGGCGGCGCGTTCAAGGTCACGCAGGGGCTCAGCACCCGCTGGCCGGACCGTGTGATCACGACGCCGGTGAGCGAGGCCTCCCTGTTCGGCGTCGCTGCCGGCCTCGCGCTGCGCGGCTATCGCCCCATCCTCGAAATCATGTTCGGCGACTTCGTCACGCTTGGCTTCGACCAGATCGTCAACGGCCTCTCGAAGTTCCGCGAGATGTTCGACGACTCGATCACCGTGCCGCTCGTCGTGCGGACGCCGATGGGCGGCCGCCGCGGCTACGGACCGACTCACAGCCAGTCGCTGGAGAAGCTGCTGCTCGGCGTGCCGGGCATCGTCATCGTCACCCCGAGCGAGTGCCACGACCTCGGTGCTCTCCTGACCCAGGCCGTCGCCGACGACGCTCCGGTCTTCTTCATCGAGAACAAGGCCCTGTACGGACGTCCGAATCGGCGTCCGGTGAGCGGGTACGTCGACGAGTTCCGGTGTATCGAGAGTGACGCGCGCTACCCGGCTCTCACGTTCTCCGGCAACGGGTTCTCCCGGGCTGAGACGACGCTTGTCACCTACGGGGGCATGCTGCCCATCACGCTGGAGGCTGCGGCTGAGCTGATCCTCGAGCACGAGCTCTTCACGGAGGTTGTCGCGCTGGGTCAGCTGCTGCCGCTCGATCTCGAGCCGGTGCTCGAGTCGGTTGCGCGCACCGGCTCACTCGTCACGATCGAGGAGGGAACGCTCACCGCCGGCGTCGGCGCCGAGATCGCCGCGCGCGTCCAGGCGGAGGCGTGGGACGACCTGCGCGGGCCCGTCCGCCGCGTCGCGACCCGGGACGGAATCGTGCCTGCGGCGCGAGGTCTCGAGGACGCCGTGCTTCCCGGTGTCGAGGACGTCGTGGCCGCGGTTGTCGGCCTCGCCGGGGTCGGAGGCTGAGACTGCTGCTGGAAATCGTGCTCACACGCGAGGATGCAAACAGCGAGTCGGCGCTGCTCGCCGAGTGGCTCGTCGAGGATCGCGCGGAGGTACGCAAGGGCAACCTGATCTGCCTCGTCGAGACGTCGAAGGCGTCGGTCGAGCTCGAGTCTCCAGGCGACGGCACGCTCGTGCAGCTCGTCCCCGCCGGCGTTGAGGTGGAGCTCGGCAGCCTCATCGCGCTCGTTGCCCAGAGCGCCGAGGAGCTCGCTGCGGCAGAGGTGACCAAGGCCGCCGAAGCGGCTCCACCGGCGGCTGCGGGGGAGCCGGCGGTCCGCAACGCGACCCGGAAGGCGGTCGAGCTGGCCGAGCGCCTCGGCGTCGACCTCGCGCGGATCGACAAGGTCGGATTCATCACCGCCGAGGATGTCGCTGCGGTCGCCGCCGCCGCGGAGGCACCGTCGCAGGGACAGCCGGACCCCGTCTTCGCTGGGCTCTCTACGACCAACGTCACGCTGCCGGCCGTCTTCGGCATCGGCGAGAGCGACGGTGTGCTCGACGAGGGTTTCCTCGCGTCGCTGCGCGCTGAGCCCGGGGCGTTCGCGAAGCTCTCCTCGGACGAGAAATGCGAGACCTACCGGCGCCACGGCGCGCGGATCGGCGAGGGGATCACGTTCGGTGCGGGCGCGGCCATCGTCGCACCCCGCATCGTGCTCGAAGACGGTGTCACGTTGGCCGACGGCGCGCGCATCGACTGCGAGGAGGTCTTCGCCGCGGGCGAGCTGGCCCTGTTCGGCCCTTCGTTCCGGCTCGCCTGCCGCCGCGCTTTCATCGGCGCCGGCACGTGGACGGGATCGCGGATCGAGATCGGCGGCGGCGGCAACCGCGACCCGTGGGCGACGTTCGTGATGGGCGAGCTCGGGTTCATCGGCGACGAGGCGTTCATCAACGTCTGCCGGCCTGTCCTGATCGGTGCGGAGGCGTTCGTGACCATGCGGTCGGTCCTCCTCACCCACAACATCGGCCACTCGCTGCTCGACGGCTTCGAGAACCGCTTCGCGGGGATCGTGCTCGAGGACCGGGCGCAGATCGGAGTCGGCGCCGTCGTCTATCCCGGCTGCCGCATCGGCCGCGAGGCGATCGTCGCCTCGAACTCGTACGTCGTCTCGGACATTGCGGCCCGCACGCTCGCGATCGGCGTCCCCGCGCGCGCCGCCGGGGCGGCGAGCCGTCAGCTCACGCGTCCGCGCCAGGTCGCACTCGCCCGGAGGATGATGGACGAGCTCGAGGAGCTGTTCATTCTGCGCGGGGTCGAGCTCGAGCCGTTCCGTGACGGTGCTGCTGCTGGCATCGAGCTCGTCGGCGCCGAAGGCCCGGGCCGCGTCGTGTTCGTCGAGACGCTCGACGCGACGGGCGTCCCGGCCGGGGCCGGCGAAACCGTGATCTTGACCCTCGAGCTGTCCGGCCCTCTCCCCGAGGGCTGTGCCGTGCTCGACCTGCTGGAGCGTCGTGTCCTCGGCAGTGGTGGTGTTGTGCTCGACGCGGTCCGCGAGTTCTGCCGCAAGCGCGGCATCCGCTTCGAACCGGGACCGTGGCGCTACGGCGGCGGCCTCGTCTGACGCAGCTCGGCTCCGGGCAGTCCCGTTCAAACCTAAAGACTTCGAATTTCAAAGTTACTTTGACAAATGAAGTATCAGAGTCTAGGGTGTTCCGTCTTCAGGTCGGTTTCGTCGCTCGCGGGACAGGCCGGCGGCTCGTGCATCGCCAACGAGGGGAGACTGGAAATGCCCGTTCTCGACGAGGTCTTGTCCGCCAACGACGCGTACGCCGCATCGTTCGGGGCGAAGAGCGAGCTCGCTCTGCCGCCCGCCCGACGGTTCGCCGTCCTCACGTGCATGGACGCTCGACTCGATCCCGCCAAGTACGCGGGCCTCAGCGAGGGCGACGCGCACGTGATCCGTAATGCCGGCGGCCGCGCCAGCGACGATGCGATCCGCTCGCTCGTGATCTCGTACAAGTTGCTCGGCACGCGGGAGTGGTTCGTCATCCACCACTCCAACTGCGGCATGGAGTTCTTCGACGACGAACGGATGCGGGAGCTGCTCGCGCAGAGCCTCGAGACCGCCGAGCTCGGCCCCGATGGCTTCCGGGACGTTGGCAGCGGGCCCGGCTCGACCGAGGCCCGGTACATCGACTGGCTGACGATCTCCGACCCTGAGGGGAGCGTGGTGGAGGACGTCACCCGCATCCGCGCGCATCCGCTCGTGCCATCGGGGATTCCGATCTACGGCTACGTCTACGACGTGAAGACGGGGCGCCTGGTCGAGGTCCCCGGCGCGACCGCAGCCGGCAGAGCGTCGTGAGCCGGTCGGCTTCGGTCATCGATCGAGGTTGTACTGTTGAACATCACGGTGGGGATTCGCCCGCTCTCTGATCTCCGTTTCTGGCACGCGGTGCTCGCCTGGCTCTGGAGGCGCCTGCCGGGGCGCGTGAGGCGCTTCTTTCAGGCTCGGTTCGGCGATGTCACGCGGAGCGAGGGCTGGGGCTACGCCGTCTGGGGCGCCCTGGGCGTCGTGGTCGGGGTTCCCGAGATCTGGGCGGCCGTCGCAGGCAGCGACTTCATCTGGCCCACGATCTCGACGACCGTAGGTCACCTGCAGGACCGGTGGCCGGTGGTGGCCCTCGTTCCCGTGGCGTTGATCGTGATCGCCGGCTACTCGGTGTTTCGCTTCCGGGCTTCGAGCATGGCGCTGCAGGCCGACCAGCAGGCGTTCGGGCGAACACCGCAGGGGCGCCTCGTCAAGCAGGACATCACCTTCGCCGAGCTCGCCGGCGGCGGCGCCCCACCTCTCGCCGCACGCGGGGAGTGGCGGGTCGTCCCCTACTTCGCATTCGCGACGATCGTCGTCGTCTCGGGCAGCATCGTCGCGGCCCAGAGCCACAACCGCTTCCTCGTCGGCTACGTCCTCTACTCGCTGATCGCCGTCTTCTGGGTGATCGTCCCGAACGCCGGGGCCTTCTGGCTGGCCAGGGACTTCCCGTTCACGACGCTCTTCTTCACGATCCACTGCCTCGGCAGGCGGCTCCAGCTGGTGGCCGCCGTGATCGCGGCTCTCCTGGTGATCCTCCTGCTCCACCTCGCCTTCTACCCCTGGCCGAGCCGGCCGTAGGCCGTCACATGGCCTCGAGCGACTCGGGCGCGAATTGCCGGGCCAGCGCAGGGCCGAGACAGACGCACAGCCCGAGCACGAGGACGACGATCCCGGCGCCGCGGACCGCCGCCGCTATCTCTCCGGCGCGGTCGAGCGCGGCGAACTGCTGCGGCCCGAGGATGTACGCCCAGTCGTGGGTCGTGCCCGCGAAGAGGAGCGGGATGTCCTGCAGCGGAGCGTCGGCGATGTAGACCGATGCGTCCTGGAGCGTCGTGCCCGCCCAGGCGAGGCAGAAGCCCGCGGCCGGCCAGTCGCCGCGGCCGAGCGCAAAGCCGAGGGCGGCGAGCAGCGGCAGCAGCGTCTGCAAGCCGTTCCCCATCATCGCCGCGACGAGGTCGGGCGCGGCCATGAAGAGCAGGTGCCCGAATTCGTGGACCCCGAGGTCGACCCAGCCGAAGAGCGGCACGCGTCGCCCCTCGACGAACGCGAAGTAGCCGAGCACGAGCGCGCCGCCCGCCGTCAGGAGCGACGCGGCCCAGCGAGGGTTCGCCGGATCAGCCCTCATCCGAGCACCATCGGCGCGCGGCGGCCCGAAGTTGACCCGGGTGACCCTCAAGCTCCCGCCGGTTCGTGCCGATCAGCACTCGCGTGAGGGCGCGCCGGTTGCCGAAGGTCTGCACGGTCGTGCTTGCGGCCGCGTTTCTCGGGGGCGCGGGGAGTGCCGCGGCGCAGCCGTCGTGGAACCTCACCGGCAGCTGGCAGGGCTCGGCGGGCAACGTCATGCAGCTCCGGCAGTCCGGCAGCAGCGTCACGTGGCTCTCGCGCGCGGCCGACGGGAAGGCGTGGGCGCACGACTTCAAGGGCACGATCTCGGGCGACTCGATCTCGGGCACGTTCCAGGACCGACCGGGCTACCGGGTGCACAACAACGGTGTGATCACGGCGCGGATCGCCGACGACTGCCACTTCGTGATCACCGGAGTCGGCATCAACGGCGCTCCGCCCACGGGTGGCGGCGAGCAGTTCACGAAGGTGCCCTGCGCCGCTTCGGGGCCGGTGCCGATCGCGTCGGTGTCGAACGGCTGCGGCGGCGCCGGCTGGGACAGCCTGGTCGCGGTGCAGAACTACCTGGGCAACACGTCCGTCTACAAGGACTCGAACGACAACCCGCTTGCAAAGTCGTACACGGTCAACTTCAAGGCCGCCTGCGACCTGCACGACGCCGGCTACGGCGGGGCGATCGTCCGGGACAAGCTGCGGGGCGGGGTCAAGGACTTCCGGAAGTGGACCCGCAAGCAGGTCGACGCGAAGTTCCTGGCCGACATGCGGCTGCTCTGCCGGCGGGCGATCCCGGCAAGCGCGAAGGTCGCGCTGAAGAACTGCCAGGGCACGGGCGGCAGGCTCTCCTTCGGTGCGGAATCCCGTTACAACTTCGTGCGGGAGTGGGGGTACCTCTTCTTCGACGCCGACCTGGGAAAGCCGGGTACGCAGCGCGCCGGGCCGCGCTCCAACGCCTGACGGCCCGCCGCGGACGCTCGCGATTCCGTGCGGAGTTCGCCGCCCTCAGGTAGAAAGACGTGGTGCGCTACCGGCAACTCGGCGACAGCGACCTCCACGTCTCGGAGATCTCACTCGGCTCCTGGCTGACGTACGGCGGCGGCGTCGCCGACGACCAGGCCAGGGCGTGCGTCGAGGCCGCGTTCGCCGAGGGGATCAACTTCATCGACACGGCGAACGTCTACGCGCGCGGCGCCGCGGAGTCGTTCCTCGGCGAGGTGCTCGCGTCCCGGCCGCGCGACTCGTACATCCTGGCGACGAAGCTCTACTTCCCGATGAGCGACGAGGACCGTGGTCTCGCGCGCGCGCAGGTCTTCAAGCAGATCGACGCGTCGCTCGCACGGCTGCGCACCGATCACGTCGACCTCTACCAGTGCCATCGCTACGACGAGGAGACGCCGCTGGAGGAGACGATGGCGGCGCTCACCGAGGTCGTCCGCGCGGGGAAGGCGCGCTACATCGGCTTCAGCGAGTGGACGGCGGCGCAGGTCGAGGCCGCGCTCGAGCTCTCCCGGGAGAAGGGCTACGAGAGGTTCGTCTCGTCACAGCCGCAGTACTCGATGCTCTGGCGCGTGCCGGAGGCCGAGGTGATTCCGGTGTGCGCGGCGAACGGCAGCTCGCAGATCGTCTGGTCTCCGCTCGCCCAGGGCGCATTGACCGGCAAGTACAAGCCGGGCGAGCCGCCGCCCGAGGGAACGCGCGCGACCTCGGAGCGGATGAACCAGATGATGGGCGAGTGGCGCAGCGACGCCGTGCTCGAAGTCGTGCAGCGTGTCGTCCCGATCGCGGCGCGGCTCGGCATCACGATGGGCCAGCTCGCGCTCGCGTGGGTGCTCCGCGAGCCGAACGTCGCCTCCGCGATCGTCGGTGCGTCTCGCCCCGAGCAGGTTCGCGAGAACGCGGCCGCGTCGGGGATCGAGCTCGACGTCGCGACGCTCGCGGAGATCGACGCCGCGCTCGGCGACGTCGTCGTCCGGTAAACACGCCGGCGCCCGCTTACTTGCCCTTGAGGCGCCGAGCGACCGTGACCGCGGCCGCGGCTGCGAGTCCGACCGCGAGCGCCGCGCCGACGACGGCCGCAAGCCTGCTCTTCGCGGCGATGCCTTTGCGCAGATCGGCGAGCGCGTCCACCAGCTGCTCCCGCTCGGTTGTGATCTCGCGGCGGATCTCCTCGATGGTCCGGCGATCACCCGGCACGGGTGCCTCTCAGGACCTGCTTCGTGAGACGGGCCTCCTCGATCGCCTGCTCGGGCTTCAGGGGCGTGCCCCTGCCGAAGAGGCTCCGCGAGACCAGCAGAAGGACGAACACGAGGAGGAGGAGGGCTCCGAACACGATCAGGAGCGCGAGCGACCAGTCGACGACGAGCGCGAGCGCCGCGGCGGCCGCGGCCAGACCGAACCCGACGGCGTAGACCATGAGAACGCCCGCGGCGACGGCGACTCCCGCGCCGGCGCCCACGGCCGCGCCCTTGCGCCCGAGCTCGGACCGCGCGAGGTCCTTCTGGAGCCGCACGAGCGAGCGCACATGCGTGGCGACTCGCTGTGCCGACGCACGGATCCCCGGAGGGCGGGCCCTCACTTCATCCTGGGCCGCAGCCGGCGTCACGAGAGCCTCTCCTGCGCGATGTCGATGGACGGCTCGTGCGGGCCGGTATCGAGCCGGAACGGCGGGTACTCGCGGGTCATGAACGCTGCGTAGGCGACGACGCGCAGCACCCAGCGGTCGAGGCCGAGCACGAGGTCGAATATCTCCTTCGGGTACCGATCCTTGAACAGCAGCATGACGCCGGCGACGAGGACGAGGACGCCGACGAGTCCCTCGACCCCCCATCCGGCCGAAGCGAAGATGCCCGCGATCGCGTACTGCGGGATGCCGAGCAGCCACCAGCCGATGAGAGGGAGGCCGCGGCGCAGGTTCTGTGGATGCTCGATCTCGAGCCGCGCCGGGTATTCGGGCACGTCCGCGCGGGTGAACGGCGGGTACTTGTCAGTGCCAAGGGCACTGAACGAGTAGAAGGCGACGCGCCACGACCAGCGCAGCACGCCCACGTTGAAGTCGAAGATCCCCTTCGGATAGCGCCCCGTGAACAGCACCGCGAAGAACGCGATCAGCGTCAGCACAAAGAAGGCGACCCAGAGGAAGAAGAGCACGATCACGTGCGGGATCACGAGCAGGCACTTGACGAGCCACAGCCACCGGCTCAGGTGCGGCGCCAGCTCGCCCTCGAGGGCGACCGGCGGCCTTCTGGTCACGACGTGCACAACGAACCACCTCCTGAAACTAGGTTTCCACCGGCCCTAGGTTCTCCACCGGCCCGTCGCTCGCGCATCGGGGGCAAGGACGCATCGTGATGTGACGAACTACGGAGTCACCTGCAGGCGCCGCCCACTTGAGTCTTTGCGGCGGCTGCCTGCACCCGGCGGCACCTGGAGCGGCGCGCGCGACTGCCGGCCCTTCTCGGCGAGCGGGCGGTATGACGGCGCCGGGGTCGGCCGACGCTGCCGGACGGGCCCGCAGCCCCGTGTGAAAACAGGCACGGAGTCGGCTTTATCGCCGTCCGGGTTCCCGGCTAGGATCGTGTCGTGATGGTCGAGGCCCACTTCGCAGAGATCGAGAAGGCCCTCCTCTACATCTCCGAGGCGCGGCAGCGCGCCGAGAAGGCGGCCGCGGCCCTCCGCCGCGACGACGCCGAGTCGCACCTGATCGCCGCGCTCGAGGAGGCCGAGCGCGAGCTCGAGGCCCTCGGCAGCAAGCTCATGCAGCAGACGTACTTCGCTGTTCCCAAGGAGCAGCTCTCGCTCGAGCCCCAAGCGTTGACGCTCTCGGCCCCAGGGTGAGCGAACCGGGTCTGAAGGCTGCAGACGTATGACCACCTATGAATGGAAGCGGGGCTTCGGCCCAGCTTCCATTCATCTGGATACGGCTTGATCCTCCGAGATCGGTACCAATCTCGGGCGAGCCGCTCGGGCGGGGGATTGCCCATTCGTCGTCAAGTTACTCCTGCACACCCGTTTCGCGGACGAGCCGATCAAAGGCTGGCATCATCGTCAGCACCGAGCGTGCTATCGCTTGCTTGGCGTCCAACTCGAAGGTCTCGTCGATCGGCTGGTGACTCTTGGCGCGGCGCTCGAGCTGCTGGTTCAGGTACAAGAGGCCGAGGCCGGTGCCGACAGCGTACCGTTGCTTTGCACCGTCCACGCCGCCGTCGGTCAGGTCGCGGGAGCGGGCGCCGATGTAGGTCTTGAACGGTCCATACTCCTGATTCAGGAGTATCGTCGGGATGGCCTGGGCGCCGAGAGTTGCCAGCTCGGCGTACTCCTGACGCTCGGCGAGGGTGGATGCGGGCACGTCCTCGACGTGGCCGGGAACGCCGTTGTTCCAGTCGGACTGGTCGGCAGGCGACGACCAGATTACGGCGACGAGGTACCCCGCGGTGGTCGTCGTGGGCCCACCCTTGCCGGTGCCCTTCCTCCGGCTCGGCAGATCGTCCACGACCTCGAACCCAGACACCCACTTGAGGGTGCTGCCGAGGCCGCCGGCGGCACGCTGCCAGCCTTCGATGATGGCGGTCAGTTCGAACGTGCCCTGCTGAGCGTTCGGGGGAACGACGATGGAGACGCGGATGTGCCCCTGGTGCAGCTCGCCGACGGTGATCTCGCGGGCGTTGATCTCGGGGTGATTGCACCTCACTTCGAGCTGCCCGCGGGCGGGGATGAAGTCGTCCACCGCGTTGAGCGTGTACTGGACGAACTTCGTCTTGTCGTCTTCGGCGGTGATCTTCTCCGGTCCCTCGAGCATGGTTGGGTCTGCGTAGACATCGATGATCGTCCGGCCAGTACCGCCTCCGCCGCCGCCTCCACCCGTGCCACCCCCGTTGAGGGAGAAGCCTCGCACCTTCAGCGCCAGGCTGATCTGCCTGGCGACTTCGACTGCCGACTCGGCGGAGGTGGACCGCGTGATGGCTTCGCGGATCAGCTCGCCGTTGATGTCGACCAGCTCGTTCCAAGCGTCGAGGAAGGCTGCGACGGCGTCCTCGAGGCGGAGTGCGTTGTCGCTTGAGAGCAGCCTCGAGCGATCGGGGGTAAAAAGCGCCGTCCGCACTTCGATCGGAAGCTCGTCTGTTTCGACGACGACGAAGATGCGATCGTAGAGCTTGTTCAGCTTGGTCTTGTAGCGGAACTCCTGCGGCGTCCAGTGGTGGTGCACCTGCCCGTTGGATGTGAATACGACGGAGTGGTCGCGGCCGACAAAGTTCCTCCGTTCTCCGGCCTCTCCGGGCGCCGAGAAGACGTAGAACCGGACCGGCAGGTGGTAGGTGACGCCGTTGATGTGGTATGGGAGCTTGTCGTCGCCTTCGCGCCTGTCCTCGCGCGGGTTGTCCTCGAACCGCCGGCTCAGGCCGCGAAGGTACTCGTTGCGGTCGGCCCGGACGATCGTGTTGGTGAATCGAACAGGCGTGATCGGCTCGAACAGCCGGGTGTTGAGAATCGTGTCGAACGACCGCTCGTCTCCGAGGCGGGCGCGGTGGTAGCCCTCGACGCCGTACGAGATCAGCGCGAGGTAAGTGCCCGGCTCGAACTCGGGGAACTCCGCCGCCGACGCCGACCACGGCTCGGCGACGTCACCCGGCTCGTCCCACAACGTCGTCGTGAGGTAGTAGGCGGTCTGACCTTTCCCGTGTGCTTCCCACATGACGACGGCGACGCTGATCCGATCGTCGCTTGGGTCCATCTCCGGCGCGCGGCGCGTCACGAGCACGATCGCGTCGGCGTTCCGATAGGTACTCGCGCCGCCCAGCCCGAAGGCTCCCTGCTGCCAGGCGGACTTGGTTTTGTGGCTCGACCCGAGCGCGAAGATCGTGCTGCCGATTGAAGCTGGCGCGATTCCACAACCGTGGTCGCGGTATGCGATCGTGATCCTCTTGGTGGTTCCTGCCGGTGGCTCTGCCTCGTAGAAGGTGACCGTGATGTCGTCGGCGATGTCGCGCTCGTCGCGTCCTGCGAGCAGCTCGCCTGCGGCCTGCTCGGGCGTCGAGTAGGGCACCGTTGAGAGGTCGCCGAACTTCGCGGCTGCCAGTCGCTCGAGCACGCCGTCCTGCATGTTCGTGACCGGCTCGAGGGCCTTGTGGTCGAAGCTCCCGCTTGAGGTGATGAGACCGAAGTTGTTCCAGCGGTCGCCGAGGGGGCGCTGATGGCGTCCGCCGATGCTCCCTTCGATCAGCCGCTGCACAGCCTCTGCGTCCTCGAGCGTCCTGGCCCCGAGCGCGGCCTTGACGATGTTGGTAGCTGCAGTCATGGTGTCGATCCTCTCTTAGTTCGTGTCATAGGTGACGTTGCGGTTTGAGATTCCGTCGAGGTACTCGGCCCCGAAGTCGGTAAGCATGTAGCGACCGGCGACTTGCTTCGGCTGGACGAGGCCCCACTCGCGGGCGCGTGCGATGTAGCCCTGAGCGTTCGTCGCTGCGACGCTCTCACTCCAGTCACCCCGCGCAGTGCGGAATGCCTCAATAACCCCGAGCCTGTTGGGCTGCTCGGCCGCGGCCGCGAGCACGGTCTGAAAGCCCCACCAGTCGCCGGCGGAATGTGCGCGGAGGTGAGACAAGAACGTCCGCGCCAGCTCGGCGGAGTGGGGCAATACGAGCGAGATCCCCTCCAGGCGCCGTAGTAGCTGCCAGCCTTCAGAAGTCAGGCCGATCAGCACGCCTCCGTCGTGCGCACGCTTGACCTGGCATACGCGCCATGCGAAGAGCGCCCCTTCGACGCCGAGCCGGTCGCGCTTGCCGTTGAGCACCGACCCGATCGCGAAAGCTCTGAATCCGCCGGCGGCGGACTGCGGCTTCTCCCGGTTCGTCGGGAAGAGCGCCGTTAGCTTCTGGCCCGCCGCTGTCTCGAGGCTGCGTAGGGCGTCGGCGTAATCCCACGCCTCGGCCGTTACCTCGTCGATGAAAGCCTCGTAGGGCACGGGCCCTGACTCGACGCGCTCGGCAAGCCGATGTGCGACCCAGAGAGAGGGGTAGTCCCGGTTGTGCATGCCGAAGAGTGGGTCATCGTTCACCTCGGCCTCGCCGTCCGCCATCGCGGCCCCTTCTCTTTCGAGGCGGAGCAGAGTTGCGCCCAGATCGTTCATCCCGATTGCAGTCGTCCGGGCGCCCTCGATCAGCGGCGGATTCGTCACCATCGAGCGTTCGGACTCGGCGTCCCGTAACGTCGACGGTGCTTCAACTCCGGGCGTCGCTGACGACCTCGGAGGCCGAACGAGCGCACGAGGCTCGTCAGGCGCTGGCTGGTATTTCAACTCGAGCAACAGATTCTCCGCAGCGTCGCGGAAGAACTCGGTCCGCGTGGAGTATCCCCCGAGGCCTGAGACGATCGCCTCATCGATTTCTCGAATAAGGACCAGCGGCAGCGGAATCTTTACTACTCTTTCTGCCGTTCGGTGCTCCATACCTTCCTCCTCTGCGTTGTATATACATCATATCATAAGAAACACAGACCTGGCAACAAATATATCTAAGGTACTCGCAGCATATCTGTGAAGAGGCTCCGGCGCGCTTGAGGTCGGGAATCGGCGTGGAGGAGCGCTGTTACGCACGAACCAGAGAGCAAGGCTCGGGTCAGAGTGGTCGCCGGTTCGAGGCTGTTTGCTCCACGTGTGTGCTGTGCTAGCAGGCCTTCTTGCACTGGAACGGCGGGAGAACGTGCCGTCCGACGGCGAACGTACGATCGCCTCCGTGGATTGCTACCGCCTGATGGATCTCTTCGCTGGCTGCGGTGGCATGACGCGCGGCTTTGTCGATACAGGCCGGTTCGAGTCCGTGTTCGCCGTTGAGATGGACCCCGACGCGGCGGCGACGTACGGTGCGAATTTCGGCTTCGACCACATCTGCTGCGGGAAGATCGAGGACGTCTCGAAGTTCCCAGCAGCCGATGTCGTGATCGGGGGCCCGCCGTGCCAGGGTTTCTCTCCGCTCAATCGAGATGGTGTCGGATTGGAACGCCGGGCGCTGTGGCGCGAGTACGTTCGGGCGCTGACCGAGAGCGGTGCCGATGCCTTCGTGATGGAGAACGTGCCCGAGCTACTTCGCTCTGCCGAATACGCCGACTTCAAGCGTGCGGCGGAGAAGCTCGGCTACCGCGTCAACGGACGCGTCCTCAACGCGGCGGACCACGGCGTACCGCAGCGCAGGCGGCGCGCGATCGTCATCGGCTCCCGTCTTGGCGAAGCTCCGTGGCCCGAGCAGACGCACTTCGAACCCGGCCGCGTGCCGCTGTGGGGCCGGCCTTGGCGGACGTTCCGAGACGTTGCAGGCGACCTGCCCACACGTCCAGACGGGAAGAACTGGCATGTCGGCAGAAACCCGCGGCCTGACAGCATCCGCCGCTACAAGGCGGTTCCCCGCGACGGAGGTAACCGGTTCGAGATGCAGCGCAACCTCGATCGCGCTGGGCTCGCACATCTCGTTCCCGCCTGTTGGCGCCGGAAGACCTCCGGCACGACCGACGTGTTCGGGCGGCTGTGGTGGGACCGGCCTGCGTTCACCATTCGCACTGAGTTCTACAAGCCGGAGAAGGGTCGATATCTGCACCCGACCGCGCATCGCCCCATCACGGTGCGTGAGGCGGCGCGCTGCATGAGTTTCCCCGACGACTTCGTGCTCCCCACCGATCAGCCGATGACGTCAGTCGCGCGCCAGGTCGGGAACGCAGTGCCCCCGCTGCTCGCCCAGACGATCGCCGAAGCGCTGGCGTCGGCGCTCGACGAGCGCTCGACGGTCGGCCACGCTGCCCCCGGCTGGGCTGCGTAGAGCGCTCAGAGGTCTGATCTGTCTCTGCTCGGCGCCGGGATGGCGTCATGGCACACGTTGCAGAGGGTCTCCAGGTTCTCGTCCTCCGACCCGCCGCCGTGTGCAACGGCGATCCTGTGGTGGACCTCGACAAAACGTTTTCCGTGGGTCGGCGGGTCAACGACGCTCCAGCCACAACGTCGGCAGCGGTACCCGTCGCGCTCGAGGATTCGTGTCCGCTGTTCGGCCGAGAGCCGCTCGTTCGCGGGCAGCGGGTCAAGCGCCTCGAGCACGTACTCGCCCGGTCGTAGTCCTGTCCGGTCGAGATGAGACGTGATCAGATAGCCGTGTTCTACGCGGAGTTCGCGGATCCGGCGCCCGACCTCGTGGATGTTCGCGACGTAACGCAGCTCGTCCATGGTCACCGTCTTGCCGACGTTCGCTTTCAAGAAGGCAAGAATGCGGTCTCGGGCTCCGTGCTCAGGGTCGCGCCGGACGCGATTCATCAGCCGCCAGCGCACTGCCTGCTCGAGGTCGGGCGTCGGTGATTCCAGGCGGTACGTCGAGTCTCGGCCCTTCCTCACAACCGTGATCTCGTAGCCGTGCTCGACCCTCAGCTCGCGGATCCGTCGTGCCCACTCCGCGATGCCCGCTACCTCTGCTATTTCACGGCCGGGCACGTTCTGCCCGACCCGGCTGGTCAGGTAGTCGAGAATGCGTTTGTGCGTGACAGTGAGTCCCGGCACCGCGCGGACCATACTCGTCTGCCGGATGCACCGTGGATGCGCCGACAGGTGCTCTCTTGGTTCGACCGGCACGGGCGAGACTTCCCCTGGCGACGTACGCGCGATCCGTTCGAGGTGCTGATCGCCGAGGTGCTGCTGCATCGCACCCGTTCGGACGTCGTCTCCGTCGTCTTCGAGGACTTCATCCGTCGGTACCCCGATGTGGGTTCCCTGGCTTCGGCCGCACCGGACGAAGTTCAGCACGCGCTCCGACCCCTCGGGTTCTCGCACCGGTCGGCGAGACTTCCGATACTCGCGAAGGAGATTGTGAGACGGCACGGCGGCGAGGTGCCCCGCTCACGCGCGGAACTGCTCGAGCTCCCGGGAGTCGGGAACTACATCGCGAACGCCGTTCTAAGCGTGGCGTTCGGCGACCGGGTGCCTCTGCTCGATCCGAACGTGATCCGCCTCCTCGGGCGCGTGTTCGGTCAATCCTCTGCCCGAGCGCGGCCGAGGGATGACCCGGCCCTATGGAGCTTTGTCGCCGCGCTTCTGCCGAGGAGACGCGCGCGGGAGTTCAATCTGGGCCTCGTCGATGTCGGGGCAGTTCTCTGCTTGCCGCGATCTCCGCGCTGTCCGGAGTGCCCTCTTCGGTCGCGTTGCTTCGCCTACCGGTCCGAAGCGGAGCAGTTCGGCGAGTGGCCGCCCGGGCACTCCTAGCGGCGTATCGGGGCTGCCCGGCGACCGGCGCGGACGATAATGATCTTATGACCGCTCGGATGGCCCCGCGCGAGTTCGTGGACGGCGCTACGGCGATCGTGCGCGGCGCGCTCGACGCCGGCTGCACGTTCTTCGCCGGCTACC
>CAYGLV010000031.1:0-11221 GCA_964351025.1 uncultured Gaiellales bacterium
GAGCGGGAATCAATCGTCTAGTCTCCGCACGTGAAGATCATCGTCGTCGGCGGTGGGCAGGTGGGCTCGACGATCGTCGAGGCCCTTCACGACGAGCACACGCTCACCGTGATCGACGTCGGGGCCGCGCTCCTCGACTCGCTCGCCCACCGCTACGACGTGATCACGCTGCACGGGAACGGCGCCAGTCGCTCCGTGCTGCAGGAAGCCGGAGTCAAGGATGCCGACCTCCTGATCGCCTGCACCTCGCACGACGAGATCAACATCATCGCGGCGATGCTCGCTCGGGCGCTCGCGCCGAACACGAAGACGATCGTCCGTACCTCGAACCGGGACTACCTCGAGGCCTGGCGGGAGCACCACCTCGATGTGGACTTCACCGTCTCCTCCGAGCAGGAGACGGCGTACGCCGTCTGGCGGATCATCGGCGTCCCGGCGGCGCTCGAGACCGAGGTCTTCGCCGAGGGCCAGGTGCAGATCGTCGAGTTCGACGTCCACCGCGAGATCCGGCCGGGCATCGTCGGCGTGCCGCTGCGCGACGCGCGCATCCCCGAGAGCTCGAAGGTCGCCGCGATCATCCGCGGCGAGCAGGCGATGCTGCCGACGGGTGGCCACCAGATCCTCCACGGCGATCGGATCGTCGTGATCGGCTCGCCCCAGGCCGCGCGCGAGTGGAGCGCGCTGATGGCGCCCACGCGTGCCCGCGTCGAGGGGGTCGTGGTCTACGGCGGTGGCAGGATCGGCGTCGCCGTCGCGCGCGTCCTCCTCGAGCAGGACATGGACGTGCGGATCGTCGAGTCGAGCCTCTCGCGGGCGCGCGAGATCTCCGAGCTCCTTCCCCGGGCGCGCGTCTTCCACGCGACCGGGCTCGACCCCGACTTCCTCGGCCGGGAGCGGATCGGGGGCTCCCAGGCCGTGGTGTTCGCCATGCGCGAGGACGCGAAGAACCTCTATGCGGCCGTGCTCGCGAAGCTCCACGGCGTCGGGTTCACGATCGCGGTCGTACACGACGCGATCTCGGTCGACGTGTTCAAGCGGGCGGGTGTCGATGTCGCCATCAACCCTCGGATGCTGACCGCCGAGGAGATCGTCCGCTTCGCCCACGACCCGCGCACCCAGCAGGTGGCGATGCTCGAGAACGACCGCTTCGAGGTGCTCGACGTCACGTGCCGGCCCGACAGCGAGTACGTGGGCAAGCAGTTCAAGGACATGCCGATCCGTGGCGCTCTGATCGGGGCGATCGTGCGCGACGACGTGGCGATCTTTCCGCGCGGCGACACGATCCTGCAGGCTGGAGACCGCGTCATCCTCTTCACCGAGGCCGCGCGTGCTCGTGAGGTCGAGCAGGCTCTTTGAGGAACCGGCGCGGCCACCGGAGCGCTCCTCGGACGCTGGGCGTCAACCTCAGCGGAGCGCTCAACGTCTGCGGGTCGCTCGTCACCTATCTCAGCTTCGCGCTCGCTCTCCCGATCGTCTTCGCGCTCGCCTACTCCGAGTCGGTGTGGCCCTTCGTCGGCGCGTGGGCGCTCGCGCTGGCGTTCGGCCTCGCACTCCAGCGCGTGACCTCGAGCCGCGGCACGATCGGCGCCCGCGAGGGCTTCTTCGTCGTTTCGGTCACGTGGCTTTTCGCCGCCACGATCGGCGCGCTGCCCTATCTGCTCTCGGGCGAGGCCCAGTTCGCGCATCCTGTGGACGCCTATTTCGAAGCGATGTCCGGCTTCACGACCACCGGTTCGAGCATCCTCACCGACGTCGAGGGGCTCAACCACTCGCTCGAGATGTGGCGGCAGTTCACGCAGTGGCTCGGCGGGATGGGGATCATCGTGCTCGCGCTCGCCGTGCTGCCGCGGCTGCGGGTCGGCGGCCGGCAGCTGCTCCAGTCCGAGATGCCGGGACCGGAGATCGAGCCGCTGGCTGCTCGGATCCGTGACGTCGCCCGGCAGCTGTGGCTCCTGTACGTCGGCCTGACGGTGGCGATGGTGGCGGCGCTGTCCGTCGGGCACTGGGCCGGCCTCGACGATCGGATGACGCCGTACCAGGCGCTCTCGCACGCCTTCACGACGCTGCCGACTGGCGGCTTCTCGACCCAGGGCCGCTCGATTGAGGCGTTCGCCGGGACGTCGCAGTGGGTGATCGTCCTCTTCATGGCCCTCGCGGGCGCCAACTTCGCGCTGATGTATCGGGCCCTGCTGCGCCGCAAGCCGATGCTGCTGGTGCGCGACGAGGAGTTCCGGCTCTACGGCCTCGTCCTCCTCGTCGCCTCCGCCGTCGTGGTAGTCGAGCTGTGGACGGAGGGGCTGCAGCAGGGCGAGGCAGCAGTCCGGCACGGCGTCTTCCAGGTCGTCTCGATGATGACGACCACCGGCTACTCGAGCACCGATTTCGCGACGTGGTCGCTGCTCGCCGGGGTCGTGCTCCTCGGCGTGATGTTCGTCGGCGGCTCCGCCGGCTCGACGGCCGGGTCGATCAAGGTCGTGCGGCACCTGCTCGTGGGGAAGCTGCTGCGGCGCGAGCTGCGGCAGACCGTGCACCCCGAGCTCGTCGCGAGCGTCCACTACAACCGGCAGGTCGTGGACGAGCGCGCGCTACGGGCGGTCTTCGCCTTCACGATGCTCTACGTCGGCATCTTCGCCGCCGGGACGCTGCTCCTGGTTGCCGACGCGGCGCGTGTCGGTCTCGACCTGAGCCTGCTCGATGCGGCGGCGGCGGCGGCGACGACGCTCGGCAACAACGGGCCGTCCTTCGGGTTCGCCGGGCCGATGGGCTCGTTCGCGGACTTCAGCGACTGGTCGAAGGGGCTGATGATCGGAATGATGTGGCTCGGCCGGCTCGAGCTCATCCCCGTCGTCGTCCTCTTCACGCGGAACTACTGGCGGTCATGAACGGCGTTGTCTCGCTGCGGTCGCTTCGAGCAGCGGATTTCGACGCGATGTGGGCGGCCCGTGACGCGGGCAGCGTGCCCTCGCGATCGGAGGACGACGAGGTCAAGCGGCGGCGGCTGCGGTCGCGGATCGAGCGCTCGGGCCGTTTCGTCGAGGGTCGCATCGACCTCGCGGTCGAGCTGGACGGCCGGCTCGTCGGGTCGATCGAAGCGCGGCAGCCCCGCGAGGGCCTGCCGCGGGGGGCGTACGAGCTCGGCATCTCGCTCTTCGCCGAGGCTGACCGTGGGCAGAAGGTAGGCACGCGCGCGGTCGAGCTGATGACGGAGCGGCTCTTCGCGGATCCGGAGACCGCGCGCGTCCAGGCCTCGACGTGGGTCGAGAACCAGGCGATGCGCGGCGTGCTCGAAAGGCTCGGATTCGCGCTCGAGGGAGTGCTGCGGAGCTTCATGCCGCGCCCGGACGGCGGCCGGGACGACTACGCCCTCTACGCGGTGACGCGTGAGGACTGGGAGGCGCGAGAGATCTCGGACCCCGGCTCGCGGCCCGCCTAGCGGGGCGCGAGTGCTTCGAGCAGCGCCGCCGCGATCCGCTCCGGAGTCGGCGGGCAGCCCGGGATGCGGATGTCCACCGGCAGGACGTTCTCGAGCGGGCCGGCGAGCTCTTCGGCCGCGCCGAGCACGTTGCAGCCGAGAGCGCAGTCGCCGAGGGCTGCGATGAGGCGTGGCTCAGGCATCGCCGCGTAGGCCGCGCGCAGCGGCCCGGCCATCCGCGTCGTCACAGGGCCGGTCACGAGCAGCACGTCGGCGTGGCGGGGAGAGGCGACGATCGAGAGCCCGAACTGCTGGAGGTCGTAGTACGGGTTGGAGGCCGCGCCCAGCTCGTGCTCGCAGCCGTTGCAGGAGCCGGCATCGACGTGGCGGAGGGCAAGCGAGCCTCGGCGCGCGGGTGCGGGCAGTGCGATCTCGCGACGGAGGCGGGCAAGCTCTCGGAGCAGGACGAACACGGCTAGCGGTCCGCGCAGGCGTAGCAGAGCTCGAAGCTCTTGTTGACGAGGGGGAAGTCGGGGAGCAGCTGACCGGCCGCGGCGTGCGCGACTGAAGGCCAGTTCGCATATGAGCCGGTGCGGAGATGGACGCGCGCCACCGCATCGCCATGCAGCTCCACTGCGCAGACCGTTTCGCCGCGCGGGCTCTCGACACGCCCGACGCCGATCTCGGCCGGCACAGCGCCGCTGATCGTCCCGCCGCCGGTGAGCGGTCGTGCGAGCAGGTCGTCGAGCAGCTCCAGCGAGGCGGCGAGCTCGACGGCACGCATTTCGATCCGGGCGGCGATGTCGCCCTCGGGCTCGTGCGGCGCCGCGGCCGTGAAGCCGGCGTAGGCGAGCTGAGGGCTCTCCATCCTGGCATCGTGCTGAATCCCGGAGGCGCGCGCGGCCGGACCCACGGTTCCGAGCTGCTGCGCCTCGGCCGACGAGAGGCGTCCGATGCCGTGGAGGCGATCCTGGACGGAATCGTTGAAGCGGAGCTCGCGCCAGCCCCGCGCTGCGGCGTCCCTTAGGTCCGTGAGCTCCTCGCGAAGCCGATCGGCTTCGACCGCATGAAGTGCAAAGGCGCCGGTTCCGACGGCAACCTGACCGAAGAGGAAGCGGTGGCCGGTGAGACTGAGGTTCAACCGCTGGGCCCGCTCCTTCAGCGACGCAAAGAGCATGTTGCCGGCCGCGAAGCCGACGCCCGCGCAGATCGCCCCGACATCGTGGAGGTGGTTGTAGATGCGCTCGAGCTCGAGCAGGATCGTGCGGGCGCGGGCGAGCTCTGCGTCGGCCACGAGCCCGCGCGCCGCCTCGCAGGCCTGGGCGTAGGCGACGGTGTTCGCGACCGCGCAGGCCGCGCAGGCGCGACCGATGAACGGCAGCCCAAGGGCCGGAGAGGTCCCCTCGGCCGCCCGCTCGAGCCCACGGTGCTTGTAGAAAAGACGCGCGTCGAGGTGCAGGATGCGCTCGCCGACCACGTGGAAGCGGAAGTGGCCGGACTCGATCACGCCGGCGTGGATCGGGCCGACGGCGACCTGGTAGGAGTCCTCGCCTCGCACCGGCACCGTCCAGGCCTCGAGCTCCGGCGGGTGAGCGAGCAGAGGGCGGAGCGGCTCGTGGCCCGCGAAGGCTGCGCCGTAGAGATCGTGGGCTTCGCGTTCGTCCCAGCCTGCGGCGGGAGCAAGATCGACGATCGTCGGCGTAGCCGTCGCGCACCGGAGGACGCGCACGCCACCCGGCACCGAGAAGAGCGCTCGTACGCCAGGCCCCTCGACCGCGTAGAGCCCGAGGAACCGGCCTTCTTCGAGCGCGCGCTCGCACGTGCGCCGCCACTCGTCCGGAAGAATCGTTTCGACCGAGATCATCCCGCCCACCTCACGAGCGCTTCGACGGGCGCGGAGTCGGGGAGAGCGATCGCCGTCACCGAGAGCGCGAGGAGCGCAATCCCGACGACGAGGGTGAGCGCGGCAGCCAGGCGGGAGCTGCGCCTTTCCGGGGCCCGGGCGCCTCGCGGCTCGCCGAGCATGCTCTCGATCAGAGCGTGCACGAGCCCGAGGAAGCCGAGCGAGAGCAACACCGCTGCGATCGCCGCCACGGCGCCGTGCCCCGACAGGAAGCCCCCGAGGAGGATGAACAGCTCGCTGAAGAAGAGCGGCGACGGTGGCAGCCCGCTCAGCGAGCCGAGGCTGATCCCCATGGCACTCGCCGTCGCGGGGCTCGACCGCGCCACTCCGCGGGCGGAGCGCAGCGCCGCCTGCGGTTGGAACTGGAGCAGCGGAATCGCGGCGTAGAAGCCGAGCGCCTTTGCGAGCGCGTGCCCGGCTACATGCAGAACGACCCCAGCGATCGCGAGCGGGTGCCCGAAGCCGATTCCGAGTGCGATCACGCCCATGTGCTCGAGGCTCGAGTACGCGAGCAGTCGCTTCCACGCCAGCGGCCGCCAGAGGAACGGGACGGCCACGGCCAGCGAAGCCAGCCCGAAGCCGATGAAGACGGCGCGGGTCGTGCCTCCGCCCACGGCGGGCTCGAGCGCAATCTTCGACCGCCAAGCGATGAGAGCGACAGCAGGCAGGAGCGCTGCCGACAGCAGGGCGCTGACGGGCGGCGGCGCCTCGCTGTGGGCGTCCGGGAGCCAGTTGTGGACCGGCGCCCAGCCGACCTTCGTCGCGAGGCCGGCGAGCAGGAGAACGAACGAGACGACCGCTGCGTCGTGCGGCATGCCAGACGCGGAGCGTTCGAGCGCGCTCCAGCCGAGCGCCGAGAGCCCGTCCGCACCCGGCGCCGACGCGTAGGCGATCACGATGCCGAGCAAGGCGACCGTCAACCCGATTGTCGTCAGCACGAGGTACTTCCAGCCGGCCTCCAGGGCGTTGCGCCTGCCGCTGTAGGCGACGAGCAGGGCCGAGGCGGCCGTCGTCGCCTCGACCAGCAGCCAGGCGACTCCAAGGTTGGCGGCGATCGGAACGGCGAGCAGCGCGGCCCAGAAGAGGTGGAAGCCGAGCCAGTACCAGTGGCGGGCGCGGGTCGGCGCGAAGAAGCCCCGCTCCTTGCCGTCGAGGTACGCCGGTGAGACGAGAGCGCTGAGGAGTCCGACCGCGGCGATCACGGCCAGGAAGACGCCGGTCGCCGTGTCGACGAGCACGGCCCCGCTGATGACCGGCTTGCCACTGCGGACGAGCGCGAGCGTCGCGAGCGTGCCTGCCACGCCCGCGGTCAGAACCGCACCGGCCAGGCCGACGCGGTCAGTTGAACGGGCTCGCGGGGCGAGCTGTGCGAGCAGAGCAGTTGCGAAGGGCAGGCCGACCGAGAGCCACGCGAGGGTGACGACGAAATCAGTCACGTAGGCCCCGCAACCCGTGCGTGTCGCCGCTGCCGAGCTCGTCGAAGATCCGCTCGTGGAACGCCGTCGCGACGGCGATCACGACGATCACGTCGAAGAGCGCGCCCAGCTCGATCACGAGCGGCATCCCGCCCTCGACAGCGGTGGCCGCGAGCGCGATCCCGTTCTCCGCGACGATGAGGCCGAGCACCTGGAAGAGCGTCGCCCGCCGGAGGACGACCGTGGCGATGCCGATCGCAACGAGCGCGACGGTCGCCCGCTCCGAGCTCCGCTCGACGAGCCCGATCGAGGGGATCAGGGCCGACACCCCGAGCGCGAGTGTTGCGGCGAGCCCGAATCGGAGGATCGGCGGGGTGTCGTCCCAGATCGGATGCGGCTCGCGCGTGCCCGCGACACTCCAGCCGAGGAGCGTCGCCAGGACGGCCGCCTTGGCGACGAGCGCGAGGCTTGCGACGAGGAACTCCGTCGAGCGGCCGGGTGTGAGCGCGAACGCTCCGACTCCCAGCAGCGCAGACTGCGCGGTGACGAGCGCGATCGCCGCGGAGCGCCGCCTGACCGTGACCACGGCGAGCGCGAGTCCCACGAGCACCCACACGATCCCGCCGCTCACGCCCCGCCTCCGAGGTACCAGCTGACGAGCCCGAGGAGGGCGATCCCGGCACCCGCGGCGAGGAAGCGCGGTACGCGCAGGATGCGCATCTTGGCCTGCCAGGTCTCGGTGAAGGCCAGCGCCGCGCAGAGAGCGGGTAGCGCCGCCCCGAGCGTCACCAGTCGCACCCAGAACGGTCCGCCGTGAGGGAGGAAGAGCTCCGCCCCGAGTACCAGCACGATCCAGTGCCGCGCCGCGACCGCCCACTGCAGATAGGCGAGATCGCGGCCGGCGTACTCGAGCAGCGACCCCTCGTGGATCATCGTCAGCTCGAGGTGCGTGTCGGGGTTGTCGATCGGCTGCCTTCCGGTTTCGGCGAGGACGACGAGGGCGAAGGCGAGCAGCGCGCACCAGTGGGCCGGCCGGCCCCACGGGGCGCTGCCGCCGGCAGCGTCGCTAAGCGCGCGCAGGTCGGTGCTCCCACCGGGAAGCGCCGCGAGCACGAGCGCGAGCAGGAGCAGGCCTTCGACGAAGACCGAGTAGGCAAGATCGCGGCCCGCTCCCATCAGCGCGAAGCCGCTGCCGGTGTCCCAGGCGGCGAGCGTGACAGCGAAGCGTGCGAGCGTGAGCAGGCCGACGAGCACGAGCGCATCCGCTCCGATCGGCCAGTCCGGCGCACGGCCGCCGACCGGCACGAGCAGCACGCCTGTTGCGAGGGCGGCCGCGACGATGGCGGGAGCGAGCCGGTACAGCACCGTCGTCCCTTCGACGGTGACTGCGCTCTTTCCCCACAGCCGACGTAGCTCCCTGTATGGCTGGAGCGGGGAGGTACCGCGCCGTCCTTGCAGCCGCGCCTTCAGGCTCTGAACGAGCCCAGGGAGAAGCGGAGCGAGCGCGATCCCGCCGACGACCTGCACTGCTCCCGCGACCGCTGTCGGCCCGGTCATCCGAGCGCCCCCGTTCGCGCGAGCACGAGGAGGGCGAGGACGAGCGCGAGCAGGTAGAGGACGTAGGCGCGCAGGCTTCCGGACTGGAGTCGACGGGCCTGGGCGGCGGCCGCGGATGCGATCCGCACGACCGGCCGGTAGAGCTTGGTGTCGAAGAGGTGCGGCACTTCCCCCTCGTATGCGATCTCTTGAACGACGCCGCCCTGGACTCGCGCCGTCACGGAGCGCTGGGGCCGAAGCACCGTCTCGAGCATTAGCCGCAACGGCTTTGTGAAGCCGGCTGAGGTCCACCCAAGTGCGGGCTCGACGAGCTGGCCACAGGCCCACGCCGGCGCGGGCGCCGCGGCGCGCCGGCCGCGCGCGAGCAGAAGCGCACCGGTGAGCAGGGTGAGCACGACGGCGAGCGCGGGTGCCGGCAGCGAGCCGGTGCCCGGCAGCTCCAGGCCTCCGTGGGTGGGCAGGCTGGCGTCACCCGGTGCGAGGCCGGCGAGCTTCGGCAGCAACAGGCCGGGCAGCACCCCGAGGAGCACGCACAGCCCGGCGAGGAAGACGACGGCGGCGCGCATCGAGAGCGGCGCCTCGACCGCCTCGGCGGCGGCGCGCGTGCGTGGCGGACCGAGCAGCACGAGCCCGATCACCTTGACGAAGCAGTAGACGGCGAGCGCCACGGTCACGCCGAGGCCGGCGGTCGCAAGGCCACCGGCGACACCGATCCCCAGCGAGCCGAGGCCGGCGAGGTGGAGGAGCGTCTGCAGTGTCAGCCACTCCGAGGCGAAGCCATTGAGAGGAGGCAGCCCCGCGATCGCCGCCGCTCCGACGGCGAAGGCGGCTCCGGTCCACGGCATCCGGCGCAGCAGGCCGCCGAGCCGATCGAGGTCGAGCTCGTGCACCGCGCGGTCGAAGGCTCCTGCACCGAGAAAGAGGAGCGCCTTGAAGACCGCGTGGTTGAGGGTGTGCAGCAGCGCCGCCGCGAACGCGACGGAGGCCCAGAGCGTCTCTCCCTCGTGCGCGAACAGAAGCGAGGCGCCGAGGCCGAGCGCGATGATTCCGACGTTCTCGATCGAGTGGAACGCGAGCAGCCGCTTGAGGTCGTGCTGAACGAGGGCGTAGAGGACGCCCCCGACCGAGGAGAGCAGCCCAAGCCCGAGCAGCGCCATCCCCAGCCAGAGGGTCGGCTCCGGCAGCCACTCGAAGCTGACGCGCACGAGCCCATACAGCGCGACCTTGATCATCATTCCCGACATCAGCGCCGAGACGTGGCTCGGTGCCACCGGGTGCGCGCGCGGCAGCCACGAGTGGAACGGCATCAGCCCGGCCTTCGTCCCGAAGCCGACAATCGCTGCGAGCCCGACAAGCAGCTGCGCGTCCTGTCCCAGCGCGCCCGGGTCGGTGAAGGCGCCGTAGCGCGCGAGGGCGAGCATGGCCACCCACACGCCGACGCCGCCAAGGTGCGTGACTGCGAGGTAGATGAAGACGGTGCGGCGGGCTTGCTCCTCACGATGCGAGACGAGAATCGCCGCCGCAGGCACGAGGGTCATCAACTCCCAGAAGCCGAGGAAGGAGATGACGTCCCGGGCGACGACGACGCCGGCGAGCGACCCGAGGAATGCCGCCGTGAGCGCCGCAACAGCGGGTGCGCCGGCCGATCCGGGCAGGTAGCCGTACGAGAAGACGAGCGCGGGGACGGCGACGAGTGCGAGCGAGACGAGGAAGAAGCCGGAGAGCCCGTCGATCCCGAACGCGGGCTCGACTGCGCCGGTGAAGCCGGAGCCGACCGAGCCCGCGCCGAGGAGCACGGCCGCGCCCGCGCCACCGAGCAGCGAGATGCCGGCGACCTGGAGTGCGAGAGCCGCTCCAAGCAAACGGGCGCGCAGCGCGGCGAGGCCACCTGCGGCGAGCAGGCCGCTCCCCGCCAGCGCAACTGCAGCGACCGCGCTCACTTTCGCCGGCTGCGTTCCGGCCGCTCGGCGGCCAGCTCGGCAAGGAGCGCGCTGCCCTCGGTCAGGCTGGTGGCCAGGATCTCGCGCGCCACAACCAGCAGCTCGAACGTGCGCGGATCCTTGACGCTGTAGAAGACGCTCGTGCCGTCCTTCGCGCTCTCCAGCAACCCATGCCTGCGGAGCGCCCCGAGGTGCTGCGACGTGCCGCTCGAGTCGAGACCGAGCGCGGCCTGGAGATCGCCGACGCTGCGCGGGCCGTCCTGGAGGAGCTCGAGGATCCGAACGCGCACCGGGTGGCCGAGGATGCGGAAGAGTGCGGCTTTGGCGGCGTGGGTTCCGGGCACGGCCTCCCGAGCTTAGTCGAGAGTTCCAGAAGTTTCAAAGCTTAGGTATCTGTTAGAGATGTGATCTCGTCGTGGCGGAAGCAGGCGAGCACGTGGTCGTTGACGAGCCCGGTCGCCTGCATGAAGGCGTAGCAGACCGTCGGTCCGACAAAGCGGAAGCCGCGGCGCTTGAGATCCTTGCTCAGCGCGCGCGACTCGTCGGTCTCGGACGGGATCTCGCCGAGAGACGTCCAGCGGTTCACCCGCGGCTCGCCGCCGACGAACTCCCAGAGGTACGCGGCGAGCGAGCCCTGCTCCTCTTGGACGGCGAGCGTTGCGTGCGCGTTGGTGATCGCGGACTCGACCTTCAGCCGGTTGCGAACGATGCCGGCGTCGCCCAGCAGCCGCTCGACGTCTGTAGCGCCAAAGCGCGCCACCGCCTGAGGGTCGAAGCCGGCGAACGTTCGCCGGTAGCCCTCGCGCTTGCGCAGGATCGTCGCCCAGGAGAGCCCCGCCTGGGCTCCCTCGAGCACCAGGAGCTCGAAGAGGTGCCGGTCGTCGCGCGACGGGACGCCCCACTCCTCGTCGTGGTAGGCGAGGTAGAGGGGGTCGCTCTCGGGAGCCCACTCGCAGCGGCGCATCGCGCCGCAAGTCTGCCCGAGAGCGACCCC
>CAYGLV010000031.1:11321-27352 GCA_964351025.1 uncultured Gaiellales bacterium
CGGGAGCCCACTCGCAGCGGCGCATCGCGCCGCAAGTCTGCCCGAGAGCGACCCCTGCCGCGCGCCAGATGATTGATTCCCAATCACCGCACCGATCAGGAATCAATCATCTAGTCCTGGTTCTTGACGACGCCGACGACGTGGCCTTCGGGGTCGGCGAACAGCGCGAACGTGACCCTGTCGGGGATCACGGTCACGGGCATCACCGTCTTCCCGCCGAGGCTCTCCGCCTTGTCGAGATACGCCTGTACGTCGTCCACGGCGATGTAGAAGGTGACCTGGCCGGGCCCGCCCTGCGCGGCGCCGATCCCGCCACCAATCCCGCCCTCTTCCTTCTCGACGATTCCGTAGTCCATGCCCTCCATCGCCTGGATCTTCCAGCCGAAGAGGTCGCTGTAGAACCGCTGCAACGCTCCGGCGTCGCCGCCCGTGATCTCGAAATGCACAACGGGGTTGCCCATGCTGGGCTCCTTTCGGTCGCTTGTGATTGTCCTCTACGACGAACGGGCAGGCAAGAAGTCGACAGCCCGCCCGTCAGCGGCGAACGAGGTTGCGCAGGAAGAAGCCGAGGTTCGCCGGACGCTCGGCGAGCCGGCGCATGAGGTACGGGTACCACTCGGGGCCGAACGGCGTCGCGACGAGCACGGTGTGGCCCTGGCGCGCGAGGTCGAGCTGGAGCTGAGGGCGTACGCCGTAGAGCATTTGCAGCTCGAAGCGGTCGTCGGCGACGCCGAGGCCGAGCGCGTGGCGGATCGCGCGCTCGTCGTGGGTCGCGACCGCGGTGTAGCCCTCGCCCGCGAGTGAGCGCTCGATCAGCCGCAGGAAGGCAGTGTCCACGTCGGTCTTGTGCGGGTAGGCGACCTCGGGCGGCTCGAGGTAAGCGCCCTTGACGAGCCGGAGGTTCGGCGCGAGCGGCAGCAGCGACTCGAGATCGGCCTCGCTGCGGTAGAGGCAGGCCTGAAGTGCGGTGCCGACGTTGTCGTGGCCGTCGGCCCGCAAGCGCCGGTACACGTCCAGTGTCGCGTCGACGTGGCGCGACTCCTCCATGTCGATGCGGATGAAGTTGCCGAGCCCGGCTGCGCAGGCGACGAGGCGCGAGACGTTCTCGTACGCGAGCTCGGGGTCGAGCAGAAGTCCGAGATGCGTGAGCTTGAGCGCGACGTTCGCCCGCAGCCCCTCGGCCGCGATGCGCTCGAGGACCACCTCGTACTCCTCGACGACGGCGAGCGTCTCGGCTCGGTCGGCGACGTACTCGCCGAGCAGCGTCGTGTTCGCCTTCAGGCCCTGCCCGTTCAGGTCGCGCAGGACGCGCACCGCCTCGTCCAGCGTCTCGCCGGCGACGAAGCGGGCCGCGCCGAGCCGCATCCCGTGGCGGCGGACGAGCCGGCGGAGGCGCGCGCTGCCGGCGGCGGCGAGGATCGCCTTGCGTGCTGCGGCATCGACGAGGTCTGGGAAGGCCATCGCGGCGATCTTCTCAGGCCGGGCGCATTCCCGTACGGTTGTGCGGGTACGAGCCCGCACAACCGGAGAAAGGAGTCATCGATGCCGCTGATCGAGGTCAAACTGTTCGACTTCCGTGTCGACGAGGAGACGAGCCGCAAGCTGATCGCCGGGCTCACGGACGCTCTCTGTGCCGCCACCCACGAGGGCCTGCGCGACCACACGTGGGTGATCGTCGAGGGCCACGATCCGAAGAACTGGGGCCTCGCGGGCAAGTCATGGCCGGTGGAGCAGATGCCGCCCGCGCCCTAGGTCGGCGCGCACCTCTTCCCTGCCGAGACGCGGGCTCGGTCGGCGTTACGGCTACCGTGGGTTGATGCCCACCCGCGAAGACATTCGCAACGTCGCCATCGTCGCGCACGTGGACCACGGCAAGACGACGCTCGTGGACGCGATGCTGTGGCAGTCCGGCTCGTTCCGCGAGAACCAGGACGTCGCCGAGCGCGTGATGGACTCGATGGACCTCGAGCGCGAGAAGGGCATCACGATCCTCGCCAAGAACACGGCGGTCCGTTACGGGGCCGTGAAGATCAACATCGTCGACACGCCGGGCCACGCCGACTTCGGCGGCGAGGTCGAGCGCGGACTGCGGATGGTGGACGGGGTGCTCCTGCTAGTGGACGCGAGCGAGGGGCCGCTGCCCCAGACGCGCTTCGTCCTCCGCAAGGCGCTGGAGGCGCGCCTGCCGGTGATTCTCGTCGTCAACAAGGTCGACCGGCCGGACGCTCGCGTCGAGGAGGTCGTCAACGAGGTCTACGAGCTCTTCCTCGACCTCGACGCGGACGAGGGCCAGATCGAGTTCCCGATCGTGTACTGCAACGCCAAGGCAGGCCGCGCCGGGCCGGCGCCCGACGCCCTGGAAGGTGACTTGCAGCCGCTGTTCGACCTGCTGTTACAGGCGATTCCCGCCCCTTCCTACGAGGAAGGGCACCCGCTGCAGGCGCTCGTCACGAACCTCGACGCCTCGCCCTACGTCGGCCGGCTCGCGCTCTGCCGGGTGCGAAACGGGACGATCCGCAAGGGCCAGCAGGTCGCGTGGTGCCGCGCCGACGGGAGCATCGTGGCCGCGAAGGTGACCGAGCTGTACGTGAGCGAGGCGCTCGAGCGCGTCGAGGCCGACGAGGCGGGCCCGGGGGAGATCGTCGGCGTCGCCGGGATCGCCGAGATCACGATCGGCGAGACCCTGGCGGACCCCGTCGATCCGCGCCCGCTCCCGGTCGAGGAGGTGGACGAGCCGAGCCTCTCGATGACGATCGGGATCAACTCCTCGCCGCTCGCCGGGCAGGACGGCAACAAGCTGACCGGGCCGATGCTCAAGGGCCGGCTCGACCAGGAGCTCGTCGGCAACGTCTCGCTGCGCGTCCTCCCGACCCAGCGCGCCGACACCTGGGAGGTCCAGGGCCGCGGCGAGCTCCAGCTCGCCGTTCTCGTCGAGCTGATGCGGCGGGAGGGCTTCGAGCTGACGGTCGGCAAGCCTCGCGTGGTCGTGCGTGAGATCGACGGCAAGATTCACGAGCCGGTCGAGCGCGTCGCGATCGACGCGCCCGAGGAGTACATCGGCGTGCTCACCCAGCTGCTCGCCCTGCGCAAGGGCCGCATGGAGGAGATGGTCAACCACGGCACAGGCTGGGTGCGGCTCGAGTACCTCGTACCCGCGCGCGGGCTGATCGGGTTCCGCACCGAGTTCCTCACGGAGACGCGCGGCACCGGGATCCTCCACCACGTCTTCGACCGCTACGAGCCCTGGCACGGCGAGCTGCGCACGCGTCCGACCGGCAGCCTCGTCGCCGACCGGCGCGGCCCGACGACGGCCTTCGCGCTCTTCAACCTGCAGGAGCGCGGCGGGCTCTTCATCGGGCCCGGCGTCGAGGTCTACGAGGGGATGATCGTGGGCGAGAACGCGCGCTCCGACGACCTCGACGTCAACGCGACGAAGGAGAAGAAGCTGACGAACATGCGCTCGTCCACCTCCGACGAGCTCGTCCGTCTGATCCCGCCTCGCCCGCTCTCGCTCGAGCAGGCGCTCGAGTTCATCCGCGAGGACGAGGCCGTCGAGGTGACGCCGGCGAGCATCCGCATGCGCAAGGCCGAGCTGTCGGGGACGAAGCGCCAGCAGAACACGAGCCGCAAGGCTCGCGGCCTCCTCGCCTGACGAGCTGGAGGGGCGTCGCCGGTTCCAACTTGACATGCTGCTCCCGGCGTCACATCGTTGAGGCCGAACCCGCCAAGCCCGACCAACGAGGAGCTCCATGTCTAGTTCACTGAAGTTCGGGCGCGCTGCACTCGCCCTCGCACTCGCGGCCGTCGTCGTAGGAGCCGCCTCCCTTGGAGGCAGTGCCGCGACCGCCGCGCCGGAGGCCAAGGCCAAGCTCAAGGTGTTCGCCGCCTATGCGACCCAGATCGAGGAGCCGTGGGACGGCGTGATCCACGCGGCGCTTCAGAAGGAGCAGAAGGCCGGAAAGATCGACTACTCGTTCACGGACGACATCGGCTACTCCGGGGACATGGAGCGCGTCCTGCGCGAGGTCGCCGTGAAGAACAAGCCTGACGCCATCTTCGGCGATGCCTTCGGCAACGAGGACGCGGTGCGCAGGGTTGCCAAGGCCTTCCCCAAGATCGCCTTCGTGTTCGGCTCCGGCGGCGGCCCCGCCAGCCCCAACTTCGCCGTCTTCGACAACTGGATCCACGAGCCGGCGTATCTGCTCGGCGTGCTGGCCGGGTCGCTGACGAAGAGCAACAAGCTCGGCATCGTCGCCGGCCTGCCGGTGCCCGAGGTCAACCGCCTCTCCAACGCGTTCATCGCCGGGGCGCAGTCGGTGAACAAGAAGGCGGTCGTCAAGGTCACGTTCATCAACAGCTGGTTCGATCCCGCGACCGCGAAGGAAGCCGCGCTGGCGCAGATCGGCGCCGGGGTCGACGCGATCTACGCCGAGCGGTCGGGAGTGATCGAGGCCGCAGTCCAGAAGAACATCTACGCCTTCGGCAACATGTCCGACCAGAAGAGGATCGGTCCGAAGAACGTCGTCTCGAGCGCGGTCTGGAACATGACCCCGACGGTGCGCTACGTGATCCGCCAGGTTCAGGGCGGGACCTTCACCGGGCAGGACCTCAAGGACTTCTCGATGATGGGGCAGGGCGGAGCGAGCCTGGCGGCGGTCAACGCCCGTGCCAAGGGCGGAGTCCCGGGGAAGCTCGTCGCCAAGGTCAAGCAGCTGACGGCCAAGATCAAGAAGGGCACGCTGCGGGTGGACATCAACGAGTCTCAGCCCGCGGGCTCGGTCAGCGTCAAGAAGTAAGCGGGAACGTGGCGGTCGCACGACCGTGAGAGCGCAGGGCTCGGAACTGACGGCGGGCGGGGAGATCCCGCCCGCCGTCGAGCTCCGCGGCATCACGAAGCGGTTCGGCCACCTCGTGGCCAACGACGGCGTGGACTTCTCAGTCGCGCGTGGCGAGGTGCACGCGCTCCTGGGCGAGAACGGCGCCGGGAAGTCGACGCTGATGCGGATCCTCTACGGCCTCGCGCGACCGGATGCCGGCACCGTTCTCGCTGGCGGCATGCCCGTGGCGATCCGCTCGCCGAAGGACGCCATCGCCGCCGGGATCGGCATGGTCACGCAGCACTTCGCGCTCGTCAGGCCGATGACCGTGACCGAGAACATCGTCCTCGGCCGCACCGACGGCCTCCGCGTGCAGCTCGAGGCCGCGCAGGCCAAGGTGGCGGCTGCCGCGGAGCGGTTCGGGATCAGCGTGGATCCGCTTGCCCGCGTCGGCGACCTCTCGGTCGGCGAGCAGCAGCGTGTGGAGATCCTCAAGGCGCTCTATCGCGACTGCAAGGTGCTGGTCCTCGACGAGCCGACGGCAGTTCTCGTTCCGCAGGAGGTGGACGCTCTCTTCGCGACGTTGCGGCGTCTGTGCGACGACGGCATCGCAGTGGTCTTCATCAGCCACAAGCTGAACGAGATCCGCGAGATCTCCACCCGCGTGACCGTCCTGCGGCGCGGGGTCGTCGTGGGCACGCGCGTGACGGCCGAGATCGACGACCGGGAGCTCGCGTTGCTGATGGTCGGGCGCGCGACCTTCGGCGTACAGCGGCGCGCGGGCTCCGACGCCGGCGCTCCCGTTCTCCGCGTCGAGGGCCTCTCCGCTCTCGGACGGCAGGGCCTGCTCGCGCTGCGCGAGGCGAGCTTCGAGGTCCGCGCCGGCGAGATCCTTGGCGTGGCGGGCGTCTCCGGCAACGGGCAGACCGAGCTCGCGGACGTTCTCTGCGGGATGCGTCGGGCCTCCGCCGGCAGCGTGACCGTCGACGGTGCGGACGTGACGGGCTCCGTGCCGGCGCAGGTCGTGGCGGCCGGGGTCGGGCGGATTCCCGAGGACAGGCACGCGGCAGTCGTGAGCGAGCTGAGCGTCGCCCACAACCTCGCGCTCGAGCACCTCTCCGAGTTTCGGCGGGGGCCGCAGCTCGACAACCGCCGCCTGCGCGAGCATGCGGAGACCCTGATCGAGCGCTTCACGATCAAGGCTCGCGCGGATGACCCGATTGGCACGTTGTCCGGCGGGAACCTGCAGAAGGTCATCCTGGCCAGGGTTCTCTCGCGCGAGCCGAAGCTGCTCGTCGTCTCGCAGCCGACCCGCGGGCTCGATGTCGCTGCGACCGAATACGTGCGGCAGCAACTGCTCGAGCAGCGGGAGCGGGGAGCGGCCGTGCTGCTCGTCAGCGAGGACCTCGACGAGTTGCTCACGCTCGCCGACCGGCTGATCGTCCTCTACGAGGGGCGGATCGTCGGCGAGGTCGCGGCCGGCGAGGCGGAGCCGGATCAGCTCGGGCTGCTGATGGCCGGGCTGTCGGGGGCGGCCGCATGATCAGGATCCGCCTGGAGCAGCGGGCGACGCCGGCGCGCTGGTTCGGCTTTGTCGTCGCGCCGGCCGCGATTCTCGTCACCTTCGCCCTCACGATCGGCTTCGTGCTCGCTGCGGGAGCGAGCCCCTTGGAGGCCTACAACCAGTTCCTGATCGAGCCGCTGACCTCGCGGTACACAGCACTCGAGGTGCTGGTCGCCGCGACGCCGCTCCTCTTCACCGGGGCAGCCGTTGCGATCGCCTTCCGGTCGGGCTTCTGGAACATCGGTGCCGAGGGGCAGCTGCTCCTCGGCGCGGTCGCGGCCACGTGGGTGGCCACGACGTTCGTGGACGGTCTGCCGCGTGGTGTCGCGATCCCGCTCGTGATCGGCGCGGGCGCGCTCGGCGGCGCGGTCTGGGCGCTCGTCCCCGCGCTGCTCCGTGTCCGTCTCGGGATCGACGAGGTGGTGACCACACTTCTCCTCAACCCGGTGGGGCTGCTGGTCGTCACCGGACTGCTCAACGGCCCCTGGCGCAACCCGGAGACGATGTTCCCCGAGTCGGAGCGGATCGCGGCGAGCGCGGAGCTGCCCCCGATCCTGGGCGCAGAGTCCCGCTTGCATCTCGGGTTCGTGATCGCGATCGCCTTGATCGTGGTTGCGTGGTTCGTCTTCGGCCGGACGGCGACCGGGCTCCGGCTCCGCGCTGCCGGGCTCAGCCCCGAGGCCGCCGGTTTCGCAGGGATCAGGGTCGGGCGCCTCCTGCTCGGGGCGGCGCTCGTCAGTGGAGCGATCGCCGGAATCGCTGGCGCGAGCGAGGTGATGGGCATCCAGTACCGGCTCACCGACGGCTTCTCGGCGGGCTTCGGCTACACGGGCATCGTCGTGGCGACGCTCGGCGGCCTGAGCATGCCGGGCGTCGTGCTCGCCGCGCTCTTTCTCGGCGACCTCGTCGTCGGCAGCACGTCGGCCGGCCGCGAGCTGGGGGTGCCCTCGCAGCTCGCCGACATCGTTCAGGGCGCGCTGCTGCTCGTGATGGTCTCGCTGCTCCTCCTGCGCCGCTACCGCGTCACCTTCCACCGGAGGACGGCATGAGCTTCGTCTCCGATGTTCTTGCCGCAACCCTGCGGAACTCGACGCCGCTCCTCTACGGGACGGTGGGGGAGACGTACTGCGAGCGCGCGGGCATCCTCAACCTCGGCATCGAGGGGACGATGTACGCGTCCGCCTTCTTCGGCTTCCTCGTCGCCTACACGTCGGGCTCGCTGCTCCTCGGGCTGGCCGCGGCGGTTGCCATGGGCGTCCTCGCCGGCGCCCTGATGGGGCTGCTGACAGTGACATTCGGGACGAACCATCACGTGGCGGGTCTCGGCCTGACGCTCTTCCTGATCGGCACCGCCGAGTTCGCCAACCGCCTCCATTTCCGTGGCGACCAGGCGCTTGCGACGATCGACCCCTTCAAGCTGTGGGACTTCCTCGGCGTCGAGATCCTCGCCCAGTACGCGCTCACGTACGTCGGCTTCCTCGTGATCGTCCCGCTCGCGTGGTGGGTGCTGATGCGGTCGAGCCTCGGTCTCAACATCCGCGCGGTGGGCGAGAACCCCGAGGCGGCCGACGCGGCGGGGGTCAGCGTGGCGCGGACGCGCTACCTCGCGCTGATGATCGGCGGCGGG
Source organism: uncultured Gaiellales bacterium (assembly GCA_964351025.1). Classification (GTDB taxonomy): domain Bacteria; phylum Actinomycetota; class Thermoleophilia; order Gaiellales; family Gaiellaceae; genus CAYGLV01. The sequence goes on from CAYGLV010000031.1 coordinate 19,330, forward strand.
CTGATGGGCGTCGGCGGCGCATTCTTCACCCTCGCCGCCCTCGGCAGCTTCACGCTCGACATCATCGCCGGGCGCGGCTGGGTGTGCATCGCCCTCGTCATCTTCGGCCGCTGGCGCATCGGCCGCGGTGTGCTCGGGGCGCTGCTCTTCGCGTTCGTCTACGCGCTCCAGCTGCGCCTGCGGCTGATCCCGGAGCTCGCCGGCGTGCCCTTCGAGCTCCTGCTCGCCCTGCCGTACGTCGCCGTGATCGCCGCGCTCGCCGTCTCCGGTCGCAACGTCGCCTATCCGGGCGCCTACCTCAAGCCCTACCGCCGGGCGTGAAAGGAGCAGCATGAACGACCACGAGTGCCTTGCCGCCGCGATCGAGGAGGCCCGGATCGGGCGGGCCGAGGGCGGCGTGCCGGTCGGCGCCGCGCTGGCCGTGGACGGCCGCCTGCTCGCGGTCGGGCGGAACCGCCGCGTGCAGCTGGGCAGCGCGATCAGGCACGGCGAGACCGACGCGCTGGAGAACGCGGGGCGCCAGGCGGCGGCGGTCTACCGGCGCGCCACGATGTATACGACCCTCTCGCCCTGCGACATGTGCACTGGCGCGATCCTCCTCTACGGCATCCCGCGCGTCGTGATCGGGGACGACACGACCTTCCGCGGCCCCGAGGAGCTGCTGGTCGCGCGCGGCGTCGAGGTCGTCCATCTCCGGTCCGACGAGTGCCGGGAGCTGATGGAGGGCTTCATCGCCGAGTTTCCCGAGCTCTGGAACGAGGACATCGGCGTCTGAGGCGCAGGGTCACGATTCGAATCTGCCAGCCGTCCTCGTGGACGAGCGTTCGCTCGTCCTCAACGCCTGAGCTGGACGGTACGGATCTGCCACGCGCCGAGATCGAGGCGCAGGGAGCCGCCGTCGAGAGCCAGCGGGCCCAGCGGCCGACCGAGCAGATCGACTTCCCGGCCGTCGCCGAAGCCAGCCGAGACGATCGCCTCTCCCGGGTCGGGCCGCTGGCGCACGAGTCGCAGCTCGAGCCACTCGCCGCGCCGTCTGAGCGAGGACAGAACGGCTCCCTCGACGCTCAAGCCCTGCGCGGCTGTCGCGTTGCCCCCGCCGCCCCGTGCGGTCACGAACGGGTGCTGGTAGCGCTCCATCGCGTCGAGCACGTCGCCGGCTTCGTGCGGGTAGACGGCGAACGCGATGCTCCACGGACGGCGGCACTGCCCGTCGGGGATCTCGACCTCCGGCCCCGCCGGGTCCTCGCGGTAGGGGTGCGCCGAGCGGCTGATCAGCCCGGTGGCGCGCAGCAGGGTCAATGCCAGCTCGCGCTCTTCGAGCAGCTCGTACTCGAGCACGTGCGGCAGCAGGACCGCCACCCCGCCGGCGTCCACGAAACCACGTGCCGGATACGTCCCGAGCTGCACCTCGCCGTGACCCGCCTCGGGGAGCCCCGAGCGCTCGACGACGGCGAACTGGCCTTCGGCGAACGAGCTCGGAGCGGGGCGGGGGAGCGGGATGTGAAAACGGAGCCGGTGGTCGGAGCACGGGTTGTCGAACGAGACCCGTACTCGGACGAACGGCTCGCCCGCCCGGAGCTCGACGTGAGTCGTGACGGCGACGGGCACGGTCTCCGGCGAGCGCGCCGAGCCGTCTGCAAGCACGCCCACAGGCCAGCGAAACGTGCGCACGACCTCGAGCTCGCTTGCGACCGGCCCGCCCCCGCGGAGCTCCACCGAGACCGACTCCGGCACCTCGACCAGGGTGTCCGCCGCGGGCGGCGCGTAGTTGTAGCTGTCGCCGAAGTCGCCTCCGTCCACGAGCCGGCCGACGCCCTCGAGGCCGCCGATCCGCAGCGTCCCGTCGTCGGCGACCGCCACGTCGAGGAGACCGTTCGAGAGCGTGCGCCGCTCGGCGTGAACGGCGTGCTCGATGTGTCCGACTCCCCGGACGAGGCGGCCGGCGCTCCAACCGAGCGCCGGCGCCGGCACGCGCACCAGCAGGCGGCGGCGCGGCTCGGCGACGATCTCGACCCGCCGGCGACCGTCCGTCGGCAGGTCGCGCCGCAACGCGTCGACGTCCAGCCTCTCCGGGTCGGGCTCGTCCGCGACGTCGAACGTCACGCGCCCCTCCTCGACCCGGATGCCGTTCAGGAAGCGTCCGAAGAGCTCGCGCCCGTGGACGCGCCGGAAGAACGCGGCGAGCTCCGGGCCCTCCAGCTCCGCCGAGTAGAGGACCGGGCGCGACCGGCCCATCTCCTGCGTCGCCGCGAGGCTGCCGTCGGCGAGCTCGAGCGCGACGTCCTCCCACCCGTCCGGGACCGGCAGCTCCAGCTCGACGACGTCGCTGCGCTCGTGCGGCGACGGGTTGAGCACCACGGTCGAGCCCAGCGGCGCGTGCGCCGCTGCCGTCGCGGCCGCCCGCCGGGTCAGCTCGCCGGCGATCTGCTCGGCCTCGGCGTAGCGCGCGAGCACCTGGTCGCAGACGGCGTCCACCGAACAGCCACAGATCGAGTCGTGTGCGGAGTTCTGGATCACCCGGCTCCAGGCGACGTGGAGCAGCTCCTCGGGCCACGCCCCGGCGTAGAGAGCCTGGAGCGGCTCGGCGTAGCGCTCGAGCGCCCGCTCGGCCCGCGCGCAGGCAGCCTTGAGGTCGATCCGTGCCGACGTGACGCCGACCAGCATGTTCGCGCGGGCCGCCGAGCGGAGCTCACCACGGATCCGCACGAGCCCCTCGTTGTTCCCGGGGCGGCTGAGGTAGGTGCCGAGCGTCTCGATCTCGACCCGGAAGCGGCTCTGCGCGGCGTTCACGCGCTCGACGTGCCCGGCGAGCTCCGGCGAGGGCTCCTGGTGGTCGGTGCCGTACATGGCAAGCAGGTCGTCGGCGCCGAAGAAGGGGGCCACCGACTCCGCGAACGTCTCGAGCCGCTCCGCGAACATCTCGGGCGCGTCAAGCAGGTAGGCGGCGTTGCCGTAGCCGCCGACGAGGTACTCCGCGTGCACGGCCGACCCGTCCGGAGCCTCCCAGAGGAAGCGGTGGCGATCGACCTCTGCTGGGACGCCGCGCCAGACGACCGCGTCCGCGAGACCCGCTCGTCGCAGGAGCTGCGGCATCTGCGCGACGTGGCCGAACATGTCCGGCAGATAGCCGACGGCCATCGCGCCGCCGAGCTCCTCCGCCCGGCGCCAGCCGGTCTCGAGGTTGCGGACGATCGACTCGCCCGAGACCAGGAACTCATCGACGAGGATCTGCCAGGGCCCGACGGCGAGGCGCCCCTCCGCGATCAGCCGCCGAAGCCGGGGCTCGGCCTGCGGCCGAATCTCGAGGTAGTCGTCCACCGTCGCGAGCTGGCCGTCGAGCGTGAAGACGAAGCGCGGATCCGCCTCCATCGTCTCGAGCACGCGGTCGATCAGGTCGACGAGGCGCGCGCGGAAGACCTGGAACGGCAGGTACCACTCACGGTCCCAGTGCGTGTGCGGGACGAGGCGGACGACGCGCACGGGTCAGCTCTTGACAGAGCCCGCGAGCAGCCCCTGGACGAAGTAGCGCTGCAGGCTGAAGAAGACGACGAGCGGCAGGATCATGAGCAGGAACGCGCCGGAGCTGAGGAGGTTCCACTCCTGCCCGTACGTCGAGAGCAGGTCGTTGATCTTCAGCGTCATCGGCCTCTGGTTCGGGTTCTGGACGAAGATCAGCGCCATCAGCAGGTCGTTCCAGACCCACAGGAACTGGAAGATGCCGTACGAGGCGATCGCGGGCACCGAAAGCGGCACGACGATGCGCCGGAAGACCGACAGGTTGGAGGCACCGTCGATTCGCGCCGCCTCGATGAGGTCGCGCGGGAGCGTGATGAAGAAGTTGCGCAGGAGAAAGATCGCGAGCGGGAGCCCGAAGGCCGAGTGCGCGAGCCAGATCCCGACATAGCTGTCGGTGACGCCCATCGTCCGAAACAGCTTGAGCAGCGGCACGAGCGACGTCTGGATCGGCACGATCATCAGCGCGACGAGCGTCAGGAAAATGGTGTCCCTGAACGGGAAGCGGACCCACGCGAAGGCGAACGCCGCGAGCGAGCCGACCGCGAGCGGGATCAGCGTCGATGGGATCGTGATGAAGAGGCTGTTCAGGAAGGCGTGGCCCATGCCCGCCGTGTTGAGGACGGCTCGGTAGTTGTCCAGCGTGAAGCTCGGGTCCTTGACGACGTCCCACCAGCCCGTGGACGAGATGTCGGGCCGGGGCCTGAAGGACGTGACCGCGAGCCCGAGCGTCGGCACGAGCCAGATGACTGCGAGCGCGACGAGCGCGATGTGAACCGGCGTTCTGCCGAGGAAGCGGACGATCAGTGCGGTCCGCGTCTCGGACGCGGGCTGGTACGCCGTCGCCGTCATCAGGTGGTCACCCGCTCGCTCCGGAAGCGCCGGATGTTCAGCGCCATGAGCGGGACGACCAGGAGCAGCATCACGACCGCGATCGCGGCGCCGTAGCCCCCGCGCCCGTTCTCGAACGTCTCGAAGAACATCGAGTAGGCGATCACGCGGCTGGAGGCGCCGGGCCCGCCCCGGGTCATGATGTAGATCACGTCGAAGACCTTGATCACGTTGATGACCAGCCAGACGGCCACGACGGCCAGCGGCAGGCTGATCATCGGCATCAGGATCCGCCGGAAGATCGCCCACTCCCCGGCTCCGTCCACGCGTGCAGCCTCCACGATCTCGGTCGAGATGCCCTTCAGGGCGGCCGAGAGCACGACCATGGCGAACCCGGCCGAGAACCAGACGTAGGCGACGATGATCGCGTAGTTGACCGTGCTCTCCCTGCCCACCCACGAGATCGGGTCGGCGCCGAGCCGGGTGATGATCGCGTTCAGCAGCCCGATGTGCGAATCCGGGCTGTAGACGAACAGCCAGATCACACCGACCGCAGTCGCCGCGATCGACATCGGGACGAACACGGAGGCCTTCACGAGCCGCTCGTAGCGGACGCGGCTGGCGAGCACTGCGAGCACGAGTCCGAGCGCGATGCAGAGCCCCGTGTAGAGAACCATCCACTTGACGTTGTTGACGAGCGCTCCCTGGGGTGGGAAGCGGTGGATGTCGAGGAAGCTCGGGTCGTCGGTGAGGAGCTCCTTGTAGTTGTCGAGCCCAACCCACTTCTCGAAGCGCAGCCCGCGGCCGCGGTCGAGGCTGAGGCGGATCGTCCAGATCGCCGGGTACACGACGAACGTTCCCAGGATGATGAGGGCCGGTAGGACGAACGCGAGGCCCTGCCCGGCCTCCCACGGCGTCCACCGCCGCAGCCGGCCTCGAGCGTCGGAGGCGGGAACCGGGCTCGGGGTCTGGCTCATAGAGGTGAGGGGCCGCGGCACCCCATTGGCGGAGTGCCGCGGCCCCCAGGCTCTACGCCTTGAACGCCTTGACTGCCTTGCGCTGGAAGTCGCTCAGCAGCTTGCCGATGTCGGACGGGTTCTGGATCACCTTCTGGAGCAGCGTGCCCCAGTCCTCGCCGAGCGAGCCCGGCAGGAGGTCGGAGCCGTCGAAGCGGAACACCTTCGCCGCCGCGACCTGCTTCGCTTCCGCCCTCACGAGCACGTTCGGGTAGGCACTCGCCGGGACCTTCTTGTTCGGCGAGACGATCGCCCCCGTCGAGACCCAGATCTTCCCGGCCTCCGGCGACGACAGGTACGCGAGCAGCGCCCGCACCTCGGGCGTGTCCTTGAAGGCGCCGGCGAGGTCACCGCCGCCGACGACGGGGCTGCCGAAGCGCTTGTTGATCGTCGGGAACGGCGCCTCCTGGATCGTGACGCCGGGCTTCAGCTTCGGGTTGACGTCGCCGAGCGCGATGCCGCCGACGAAGCCGCCCTCCATGTAGAGGTGCGCGTCCGGGCTCGTGCCGAAGACACGACCGATGCCGTCAACGAAGCCGGTGCCGAGCGCGCCTTCGATGCCCCCGGCGACGTAGTCGTCGGTGATGATCGCCGTCATCTGCCGCAGTGCCGTCGCGACGGACCGGTCGGCGAACGACAGCTTCCCGCTGAACAGCCTCGTGTACTTGTCGGGGCCGCCCGAGCGGACGTAGATGTTCTCGAACCAGTCGGTCAGCGTCCAGGAGTCCTTCGCGCCGACCGCCCAGGGCGTCTCACCGGCGGCCTTGAAGGCCTTCGTGACGGCAAGCAGCTGACCCCAGGTCTTCGGAACCTTGAGCTTCATCTTCTTGAACGTCGCGGGCGAGTACCAGATGACGCTCTTCGAGTTGGCCTTCGCGGCGATCCCGTAGATCTTCCCGTCCACGGTGCCGAGGTCCATCCACGCCTTGCTGTAGTTGCGCTGGAGCGACCCTCTGGACATGCCCATCTTCCCGAGGTCCTTGATCGCGCCCTCGCGGGCCAGATCGGCGAGCACGCCGGGCCGCGGGATGATCGCCACGTCGGGCGGGTTCCCCGCCGCGACCCGCGTGCGGATCACCGGCAGGAAGTCGCGCGCGGTTTCGTACTGGACCTTGATGCCGGTCTTCTTGGTGAAGCCGGCGAGGACCTTCAGGAAGGCGTCCTTCTCGGCGCCTCCCCAGAGGGACAGGACCGTGACGGAGTTGGCCGATGCCCCTGCCTTCGCGTCGGGCCGCGCTCCGGCCGTCGTGGCGAGTGTTGCCGCCACCGACAGCATGATCGCGAGCGTGACCACGGAGAGCTTCGAGCGTTTCACGTCGAACCTCCTTGGAAAAGCCGGCCGTTTACGGCCGGAAAGTCGACTCTAACGCCCGCCAGCCGACCGTTCAAGCCGCTTCGACGCGACGCTCGGTGCCGGGATCGAAGAGGTGGAGCTTCTCAGCAGGCACCGTCAGCGCGACCGTATCGCCCGTCCGGACGCTGCGGTCGGAGGGGACGAGCGCGACGAACTCGTTCCCGTCCGCTTGGACGTGAACCAGCTCGTCGTTGCCGAGGTACTCGACGACGTCGATGCGCGCGGGCAGCTCGAGCGCGTCGGGGGCGCCCCCGCCCGAGAGTTCCACATGCTCCGGGCGGAAGCCGACGAGCACCTCCTGCCCGCGCGTGAGCGGTGCGCCGGCCGGTAGTCGCCACCGGCCGGACCCGACGACGAGCGCGCCATCGTCCACCTGCGCCCGGGTGAAGTTCATGGCCGGAGAGCCGATGAAGGCGGCCACGAACACGTTCTCCGGCCGGTCGTAGAGCTCCTTGGGCGGCCCCACCTGCTGGAGGACGCCGGCGCTCATCACCGCGATCCGGTCGCCCATCGTCATCGCCTCGACCTGGTCGTGCGTGACGTAGACCGTCGTCGTCCCGAGCCGGTGCTGGAGGCGCAGGATCTCGGCGCGCGTCTGCACGCGGAGCTTCGCGTCGAGGTTCGAAAGAGGCTCGTCCATCAGGAAGACGTCCGGCTCGCGCACGATCGCGCGACCCAGCGCGACGCGCTGGCGCTGGCCGCCGGACAGCTGTTTCGGCTTCCGGTCGAGCAGCTCCGAGAGGTCGAGGATCGCGCCTGCCTCCTGAACGCGGCGCTTGATGTCGGCCTTGTTCGTCTTCAGCAGCTTGAGGCCGAACGCGAGGTTCTCGAACACGCTCATGTGCGGATAGAGCGCATAGGACTGGAACACCATCGCGATGTTGCGATCCTTCGGCGGCACGCGGTTGACGATCCGGTCGCCGATCAGCAGCCGCCCCGAGCTGATCTCCTCGAGCCCGGCGATGCAGCGGAGCGCGGTCGTCTTCCCGCAGCCGGACGGTCCGACGAGCACCATCAACTCGCCGTCCGCGATCGTGAGGTTGAGATCGTCGACGCCGACGACCTCCACCCCATAGCGCTTGGTCACGTGCTCGAAGGTGACGCCGGCCATGGCCGGCAGAGCCTAACGGGTCTGCGCCGGTTTTCTGCATTCCGAGCCCTGAAACGAGGGCCGGGCTCGAGAGGTAGAAGCGGCGTGCGGGGCGGCGCCGCGAGCCGGGATCTGGGATCCTGCTCGAGCGCGTGTCCTCGCCGGCCCGCCGTGGCGAGGTTCGGATGACGTTCTGGACGAGGACGCCGAACGCGCCAA
>CAYGLV010000032.1:0-26943 GCA_964351025.1 uncultured Gaiellales bacterium
CCGCGGTCGCCGCCGGCGCCGAGCGCCACCTCGTCGAGCGCCGTCTCGAGCACGAGGTAGCGGCCGGGATCCTGCGAGAGGTAGCACGCGCGTCCGGCCCGCTCCACCGTGCCCGTCTGCGGATCAAGCAGCCCCGCGGCGAGCTTTGCGAGCGTCGTCTTGCCGCAGCCGTTCGGCCCTTCGAGCACGACGACCTCGCCGCGGCGGAGCTCGAGGTCGGCGCCGTCGAGCACGCGGATGTCGCCGTACGCGTACGTCACGCCGCGAAGCGTTACGACCGCCGCTCCGGTGCCCGGCACCGTGATCTTTACCGTACCCGGTACCGGGGTCTTTACACTCGCGGCGTAGCGAGGCCGCTCCGCGGCGAGCCAGCCGAGCGCCTCCCGACGAGGCGCGTCGAGCAGGATCCGCCCCCCTTCGACGAAGATGACCCGATCGGCGAGCGCGAGTGCGCGCCCGACCCGCTGCTCGGAGAGCACGACCGCCGTGCCGAGCCCGCGCACGTACGCGAGGAAGTCATCCGCCCCGGCGGGGTCGAGCTGCGAGGTCGGCTCATCGAGCAGCAGCAAGCGGGGCTCGAGCGCGAGCGCGGACGCGAGACAGACGCGCTGCAGCTCTCCTCCGGACAGCTCCGCCGTCCGCCGGGTCGCGAGGTGCCCTGCGCCGACAGCCGCGAGCGCCCGCTCGACGCGCGGCCAGATCGCCGCCGGAGCCGCGCCGATGCTCTCGAGACCGAAGGCAACCTCGTTCGCGACGACAGTCATCACCACCTGGTCCTCGGGATCCTGAAAGACCGTCGCCACCGCGCCGGCGAGCTCGCTCGGCCGCGCGCAACGCGTGTCGAGCCCCGCGGTCTCCACACGGCCCGCGAAGCGGCCCCCGTGGAAGTGCGGGACGAGGCCGGCGAGCGCCCGCAGCAGCGTGGACTTGCCCGAGCCGGAGGGGCCGAGCAGCGCGACGACCTCGCCCTCGTGCAGCTCGAGCGACACGTCCTGTAGCGCCGCTGGAGCTCCAGGGTACGAGAAGGTGAGGGATTCGACGGTCGCTAGAGCCATATCGCCCCCACGACGACGAGCAGCGCTCCACAGCCGACCGCGCACCAGTCGACGACCCCCCACTTCGGGCGCAGGGCACGAGTCGCGCCCGGTCGCGCAAACCCACGGGCTTCCAACGCCTCGGCGAGGTTGGAGGCCCGCTCGAGCGACCCTGCAACGAGTGGCGAGAGCAGGGTCGCGTAGCCGCGCACGCCGTGCAGCTCCACCCCGCGACCGCGCACCGCCTCGGCGAGACCGCGCGCATCGCGCTCGAGCGACGGGACGAGCCGGGTCGCAAGCGCGACGGCGAGCGCCGAACGGCGGGCAAACGGGACCGCGGCAACGAGCCGGTCATGGTCGAGCAGGAGCGCGTAGGCCGCGAATGCGAGGCCTAGCGCCAGCAGGCGCAGGCCGTTGAGCGCGGCATCGCCGAGCTCTTCCGTCGTCACGTCGAGCGGTCCGAGCACCGGAACGCTCGGCCCCGACCAGAGCACGTCGCCACCCCCGACCCAGAGAAAGGGCGAGAGAACGAGAACGCCGAGACCCGTCGTGAGCGCGCCAAAGAGGTACGGCCCGCGCCGCCTGCGCGGCGCGCGCAGGCACAGCGCGAGGAGTGCGAGCGCGAGCGCGCCGACGGCCCAGATCCGGCCCGCGAGCAGCGCAGCGGCTCCGGCACCGGCAAGCAGCAGCGCTGCGGGAGCAGGGCTCACCGAGCCTCGTACCTCCGCAGGGCGACGGCGGTCGGGTCTTCCGAGAGGGCGCGCGCATCGCCGGCGAAGGTGAAGCGGACAGGCGAGCCGGCGGCGGAGCCCGGCTCCCGCAGCTCGGCGCGGAACTGCGGCGGGCCGTCGACGAGCACGAAGAGGTTCGCGTCCTCTGGCACCGGCCAGTCGAGCGGAGCGATCGTTTCAGCCTCCAGCAGGTCGCCGATTGCCTGGGCGCCGCCCTCGAGCTCCGGCGCCGCGTAGCGGACCGCGACCGGCCGCCGCTCGCCGTCATAGCCGTGCAGGAACGGCTCGGGGAACGCGCCCACGACCACCGGCGCCCGATCCTCATCGCGCCAGGAGCGGTAGTCGAGCCACGCGATGTCGCCAGGACGGAGCGCGTACTCGACGGCGCTGCGGTCGCCCTCGTAGCCGTTCACGAACCAGAACCAGTCCCGCTGCGAGGCGACGCTGCCCTCGATCCCGTTCACGCCCTGGACGTAGCGGCCGCCGTAGCGAGTCTCCACCTTGGCGACGCCGCGGAGGGCGCGCATCAGCGTCTGTCCGGCCTCGACGCGTGTCTCCAGCACCAGCGTCTCCCCGCGGTCGCGGGTCACCCACAGCGTGGCCTGCCCGCTGCCGCGCTCCTCCCCGCCGCAACCCGCGAGCGCGAGCGCGAGGAGGAGGAGCGCGACGGGCCGGGCCCGGCTCATCTCACCGCGTTCGACCGGACGGCGCCGGGAGCGAAGGCCTTGACAACGCCCTGGTGCCGGCCGACGCACCCGCGGCCGGCCTTCGTCTTCACGCGCCGGGTGCCGATGTGGAGCACTGCACCGGAGGCGGGCGTGCGCCGGCCCTGGTCGTCGACGGCGCCAACGCGGTAGCAGTCCCCGGGCAACCGCTCCAGCTCGAGGGTCGGCGGCCCCCCGGTGGGGCCGAACGTCGCCCAGTACCAGAGCACGACATCACCGTTCTTCAGCTCAACCTGATCGGCGCCGACGGGCGGCGAGACGCCGTTCACCTTGAACACCCACCCCGAGCTCTCCGAGGCGGGGTACTTGCCGATCTGGCTGACGTAGTCGCCGAACGACGCTGCGGTCAGCGCGTAGTGGAACTCACCAGCGATGCTCGCGGCCTCGAGGGCCTGGAGCGCGTTGCCGGCCTGGAGCACCGGCTGCGTGGAGCCGAAGATCGTCTGCGTCCTGCCCTCGACCCTGACCTTGACGGTGGCGGCGAGCGCAGCGCCGGCGAGCACGAGGACAAGACCGAGAACGGCGACGAGCACGAGAGAGCGTCGAAGCACGAATCCTCCTTCCGCGAGGGGTTCGAACAGCGGACGCTCGGCGGGTCTTCTGACTTGGGGCTCCCTCCCCCCGCCGCCTTCCCAGCCCGGAGGCCAGTGGCACGTCGGCGGTGGAGCGTCTCCCCTCACAGCGGCGGGACCGTCCCGGACTTGCACCGGGTTCCCTCACCGAGCTCCGTATGTCGCCTGACCCTATCATCGGACGGTGACGTCCACGACCGCCCTGCGCCTCTGGCTACCCGTCGCCGCGTGGGCGGCGCTCATCTTCGCCCTCTCCTCCGTGCCCGACCTCGGCACCGGCCTCGGCTCGTGGGATCTCGCCCTGCGCAAGCTCGCGCACACAGGGGAGTACGCGGTGCTCGGAGCGCTCTTGCTGCGCGCGCTGCGGCGCCCGCTGCCGGCCGCGGGGCTCGCGATCGCCTACGCCGCAAGCGACGAGGTTCACCAGACGTTCGTGGTGGGGCGCCAGGGCCAGCCGCTCGACGTGCTGATCGACGCCGCCGGCGTTCTGGCCGGTGTGCTTCTCTGGCGGCGATTCGCATCGTGAAGCCCGTGGCGATCGACCTGGACGGGGTGCTCGGCGACACGCGCCCGCTCTGGGCGGACTGGCTCGCCGGCGCGGCACGTGTGCTCCGCGTGGATCCCGTCGCGTTGCCGCACGACCGCGGGGCCGCAGCCGCCGCGCTCGACGCCTCCGGCAGCGGGAACTGGCGCGTGCTGCTCGAGCGCTTCGCCGAGGACCGCGCGCCGGTCTACCTGCGCCCGCACGCCGAGGTGGGAGCACTGCTGCGCGGCCTTCAGGGTGCCGGGGCGCGCCTCGGGGCCTTCACGGACGCTCCAGAGCCGCTCGCGCTCGTCGCCCTCGCGCACGTCGGCGCAGCCCGCCGCGTCGATCTGGTGGAGTGCGGCGAGGGCGCCCTCGAACGGTTACTCGTGGAGCTCGGCGGCGACGCCGTCGTCGTCCGCACACGGGCGGAGCTCTCGCTGGCCGCTCAGCGCGCGACGCGGTAGACCGTGCCGCCGTGCGAAACGGCGTAGAGCTCGCCCGCAGCGTCCTCGCCGAACGAGACGAGGTTGGCGACGCTGATGCGCTCGCGCCGCGGCACAGGCTTGCCCTGCTTGGCCGCGAGGCTCCAGATCGTGCCGCTGCAGTAGTCGCCGTACACGTAGCGACCGGCGAGCGCGGGCACCGCCCGTCCTCGGTACACGAAGCCTCCGGTCACCGAGCACCCCGCGCCGTGCGAGTAGACGGCGACAGGCCGGACGAGCTTGCCCGGCGAGAGCGGCTTGTCCTCGAAGCGGGCGCGGCCTTCCCAGACGTCCCAGCCGAAGTTCGGCACGCCCGACCAGCCGGCGCGCAGGACGTCGATCTCCTCCCAGTCGCCCTGGCCGACATCGCCGATCCAGAGGTCGCCGGTCGCCCGGTCGAAGGAGAAGCGCCACGGGTTGCGCAGGCCGAGCGCCGCGATCCTGACGTGCGCCGGCCCGACGACGTCGAGCCGAAGGAGCTTGCCGAGCAGCGAGAGCATGTTCTGCGCGCGGCCTTCGGGATCGCCGCCCGAGCCGCCGTCGCCCATGCCGACGTACAGCTTCCCGTCGGGACCGAAAGCAAGCTGTCCGCCGTTGTGGTTCGTATACGGCTGGGCGACGCGGAGGATCTCTCGCCGCGTCGCCGGCAGCGCTCGAACACCGTCGGAGCGGTACTCGACGACCCGCGTGTCGCCGCGGAGATCGGTGTAGTTCACGTAGAAGCGCCGCGTGCGCGCATACTCGGGGTGGAACGCGACCGACAACAGCCCCTGCTCGCCACCGGAGCGAACGAGCGATCGGATGTCGAGGAACGGCGCAGAGCGCAGGCGGCCGCGCACGACCACCCGGATCACACCCGCCTGCTCGACCACGTAGAGCCGGCCCGGCTCGCCCGCCGGGGCTGCGACCTGCACCGGCGCCGCGAGACCGCGGACGACAGGGACGAGCCGCAACGCGGACCTCTCCTGACGGGCGGCTGCGCCCGAGGCTGTGAGCGCGAGCAGGACCGCGGCGAGGGCCGCCGTTCTCACGCCGGCTCACCGAGGAGAACGCGGCGGAGATCCGTCTCCAACCCGGGACGCAGGAGCGCGAGCACCTCGTCGCCCGCCCTGATCTCGGTCGCGCCCACGGCGACCTCGGCTTTCCCGTCGCGCATCACGCTGATCACCCGCGCGCCCTCGGGCAGCACGATCTGATCGAGACGGGCGCCGACGGCGGGGGAGCGGACCGGGATCTGCACCTCGACGATCTCGAGGTTCTCCTTGCGCAGCGGCAACAGCCGAACGAGCCCGTGTTCGGGCGCCTCGTGCTCGACGAGGCCGAGGATGCTCGTCGTCGCGCAGACCGTCTGTGTGATGCCGAGCAGGTCGAAATGCTGCTGGTTATCGGGATTGTTGACCCGAGCGATCGCCTTCGGCACGCCGTAGCCCTCTTTCGCGATCTGGCAGATGACGAGGTTGTCCTCGTCGTCGCCCGTGACGGCGAGCACCTGATCGGGAGGGCGGGCGATGCCGGCGCTCTCCAGGACGTAGATCTCGGTCGCGTCCCCACGCAGGACCTGATGCCCGAATTCCTCCTCGAGCAGGATGAAGCGGTCGCGCGCCTGCTCGATCAGCGTCACCTCGTGCCCCATCGCGACGAGCGAGCGCACGACGCTCGCGCCGATCTTGCCACCTCCGGCGACGATCACGTACATCAGGAGCCCGCCTCGGCGCTGCACGCCCGGACCGCGTCTGCCAGCACCGAGATCGCGGTCTGGGTCGGGCAGACCGTTCGCAGGCCGCGCGCGGCATAGAAGTCCGCGCGCGCCGGGTCGAGCACGCGCACGACCACACACCTGACGCCGTAGCGGAGTTGCGCCACTTGACCGACGACGAGATTCGTGTTGTCGCCGTCGGTGGCGACCGTCACCGCGTCCGCCTCCTCGATGCCGGCGCGGCGCAGAACAGCGTCGTCCAGGGCGTGACCGACCACGAAGCGGCCCTGCCAGCGCGAGCCGAGCCGCGCAAGCGCCTCCTCCTGCTCGTCCACGACCGTCACGTCCCACCCTTCGGTCGAGAGCTGGAGCGCGATCGCGGAGCCGGTACGGCCGCAGCCGACGACGATGGCCTTCACAGAGCCCAGCGTAGCTCAGGAATCTTCCAGCACGCCCTGAGGAAACGCCACGACGAGCACCTCGCAGGGGGCGTAACGAAGGACATGCTCCACCGTGGGTGAGAAGAATGCCGACTGCCGCCGCCACCGCGGCGACGAGCCGAGCACGATCAGATCCACCCCGCTCTCCCGCGCGTGCTCGACGATCGCGTGCCCGATCGAGCGCGCGCGGACGGTCACCGTCTGGACCTCGACCCCGTGTTCCTCCCCGAGCAGCCGCGCCTCGGCAAGCGAAGCAAGGGCACGCTCTTCCTGCTCCGGCAGCGGTGCGTCGAGCGGCAGCGCGAGCGGAACGGCCACGACGTACAGCGCCTCGAGCCCGGCGCTGCGCTCCTTCGCGAGCGCGACCGCCGTGGCGACCATCTCCTCGCCGATCGGACCGAGCTTGAGCGGTGCGAGGATCCGCGAGTACGTCGCTTCGGCCGGCAGTCGCCGGACGGGGATGACGTCCTCGAGCAGGCCCTTCCGCGCCCGCACGCGCACGACGAGGTAGACCCCGAGCCCAACCGCAAGCCACGCCGGGCCCGCATAGCGCGCGCCCGGATGCGTGACGAGAGCGACGATCCAGATCCCGAACGTCGCAACGGCACCGACGACCGCCGGCAGGGGCACAACGGCCCGCCCGACGCGAACACCGAGCCCGACACGAAACGGCCGCTCCAGTCCGGGCTCGCGGAAGCGCAGCCGGATGACGGCGAGCTGGGCGAGCGTGAAGGCGAGCAGGACGCCGAACGAGTAGAGGCTCGCGAGCCCGTCCACGTCGTCGCGGAGCACATCGTTGCCGACGACGAGCGCGATCGAGATCCCCGTCGCGGCGAGGATCGCCCACGGCGACACGAGCGTGCGCCTGTTCAGCCGCCCGAAGGCGCGGGGCAGCTGGCCGTGCTCGCCGAGCGAGTGGGCGAGCCGCGCGAAGCCGGAGACGGACGTCGTGGCCGCCGCAAGCAGGACGAGGGCGCCGGTGAGCCCCACGTAGACCCGCAGCGCGTCGCCGATCGCATTCGGCAGGGATCCCTGGAGCGCGGCGACGATCCCGGAGAGCGGGGCGCGCAGCCACTCGCCGCCCAGCGCTGTCGAGCCGTCCTCCGCGGGAAACGCCGCGAGCCCGACGACGGCGATCGCGACGGTGATCGCGACGACGAGCCCGATCGCCGAGAACAGGCTGCGCGGCAGCGTCCGGCCGGGCTCGCGGGCCTCCTCCGCCATGTTGGCCACCGTCTCGAGCCCGGTGAAGGCGAGCATCGCCAGCGGCAGTGCGAAGGCGAGCTCGCGCCAGCCCGGCGTGTCACCGAGCGAGATCCCGTGCGCCAGCACGCCGGGGTCGAAGAGGAACGCGACGCCGAGGACGACGAGCGCGAGCTGTGTCGCGAGATCGAGCCCGGCGACGACGATGCCGGCCCGGGGGATCTGTGTTCCCCGCACGAGCCCGAGGAGCGCGATCGCCGCGATCACGCAGACGGAGACGACGACATCCCACGGGCTCTCACGCAGCGACGGCGCCGAGAAGGCGGCTGCTAGGTAGTGGGGTAGGAACAGCGTGGAAAGCGCGATCACGATCAGGTAGTCGAGGAACAGAGCCCAGCCAGTGACGAAGCCGAGCAGGTCGTTGAAGCCGCGCCGCACGAAGGTGGCCGCGCCGCCCGTCTCCGGGATCGACGTCGTGCCCTCGGCGTAGGAGAGCGCGACGACGAAGAACAGCAGACCGGCGGCGAGCAGAACGGCAGGAGTCAGCCCGAGTGCGTGCAGCGCGACGATGCCGAGCGCGAAATAGAGCGAGGAGGCGATCTCGCCGTAGGCGACGGAGAAGAGTGCGGGCGCGTCGAGGACGCGCTGGAAGCCGGGCAGCTTGCGCGCCACTACGGACGC
This sequence comes from uncultured Gaiellales bacterium, assembly GCA_964351025.1. Lineage (GTDB taxonomy): Bacteria > Actinomycetota > Thermoleophilia > Gaiellales > Gaiellaceae > CAYGLV01. The sequence goes on from CAYGLV010000032.1 coordinate 8,091, forward strand.
CCCCGACGGAGCATGGTCAGGCGACCCGCTCCGAGGCAGACGAAAAGCGCCCCGAGAACGAACCCGGTCACGCCGCCCCCGTGGGCGGCCGTGACCGCGAGCAGGGCGATCCCCAGGCCGATGAAGACGAGTGAGAAGACGGTGACGGCTGTGCGGTAGAGCCTCATCCGCCGCTCTTCTGCGCCGTCAGCATCACCCGGCAACCGGCGTTCTTGAGCACGTAGTCGACGGTGTGGCCGAGGTCGAGGTGCCGCCGATCGCGTCTCGCGGATCCGATCACGATGATCTCGACGCCCAGCCGCTCGGCCTCGACGACGATCTCGCGCCCCGCACTGCGACCTCGCAGCAGCCGGGGCACAACCTTGACGCCGTACGCCTCGCCGATCGCCTCGGCCTCGTCGAGCTGGGCGTTCGCCTGCTCCTCCTCGAACTGCAGCTCCGCCGTCAGCGGCAGGTGCAGCGGCACCTCGAGCACGGTCACCGCGGTGATCCGCGAGCCGCGCTCGGAGGCGAGGCCGCAGGCGACGTCGAGCGCGTCATCCGACGCCTGCCCCGGCACGACGGGCACGAGCACGCGCCGGTACTCGAGTGCGAGCGCCGGGCCGAACGCGGGCGGCGCCTTCACGGTCGTGGTCAGCGGCTCGCGCACGAAGCGGCGACGGTAGATGGTGTAGAAGACGAGCCCGGCGGCGATCCACCCGAGCCCGGTCCAGCGGGTGGGTGCGTTCTGGACGACGATCACGAGCCACGAAACGCCGGTGCCTAGCCCACCGAGAATGGCGAAGAGCGGCCACTCGACCCCGCGCAGACGGAGGTTCGGGCGCGCCCGGAACAGCACCTCCTCGTCCCGGCGGCGCGCCCGCAGCATGACGAGCGACGCGTGCGCGACCGTGAACGAGAGCGTCGCGCCGAAGGAATAGAGCGTGCCGAGGAAGTTCGTCTCCCCGGGCAGGATGATCACGACCGGAGCGGCCCCCGCGAAAATGAGCAAAGACAGCCACGGCGTCTTGAAGCGCGGATGCAGGCGACGGAAGACCTCGGGGAGCTGCCGGTAGCTCGCCATCGCGTAGGTGATCCGCGAGGCGCCGATCACGCCCGCGTTCGTGGCGACGAGGAGGATCGTCGCGGCGAGCACGCCGACGTAGACCTTCGCCGCCTCGAGCATGCTCCCCGACAGGCCGAGGTGCTGGACGAGCCCGAGCACCGGGTCGTTGGCGAAGCCTCCCTGCTCGGGCGGCAGGCCGAGCAGCGTCTTGTACTCGCCGTCCACGAGCTTCACCGGCAGCGCCGAGAGAGCGACGAGCGGCAGGGTGAAGTAGATGGCGAACACCGCGAGCGCGACGAGCCGGATCGAGGCGGGAATCGAGCGCACCGGGTCGCGTGCCTCTTCAGCCAGGTTCGAGACGGTCTCGATCCCCGTGTAGGCGAGCATCGCCACCGGCACCGCAAGCGCGAGGTTCCCCCACGACGGCGCGACCCCCCAGTGGATGTTGCCGGTCAGGACCTCCCAGTTGAAGACGAGCGCGAACCCGAGCCCGACGAGCAGGAGCTGCGTCGCGAAGTCCACGACGGCCAGGAAGACGTTGAGCCTCGCCGCCTCCTGGACGCCCACGACGTTGAGCGCGACGAGAACGACGATCACGACGATCCCGCCGACGACGTCCCAGGGGTTGTCGCGCAACGGTGCCCAGAAGATCGAGAGGTAGTGCGGCACGAAGAAGGCCGACACGGCGATCGTGACGACGTAGACGAGCATCTGCGACCACGCCGCCCCGAAGCTGACGAGCTCGTTGAACGCGTGGCGGGCGAAGCTCGACGAGCCGCCCGCCTCCGGGTAGCGGACGGTGCCCTCCGCGTAGGTGGCGGCCGTGCAGGCGAAGATGAGGCCGGCGGCGACGAAGACGAGCGGTGTCAGGCCGAGCGCGAAGACCGCCGTGAGGCCGAGCGCGTAGTAGATCGAGGAGCCGACGTTCCCGTACGCGGTGGCGAAGAGCGCGGGCGTTCCGAGCACCCGCTCGAGCTGGACCTGGCGACGGCGTCTACTCGGCACCGGCGCAGTCTAGAACCGCGAGGGGCCGGCTCTCGCCGACCCCTCGCTGTCTTCCTGTCGGTGCGGTCCTACGGCGTGCGCACGGTCAGGAGCGTGCGCCCGACCAGAACTGCGCCGTCGTCGTAGTCCACGCGCCCGAGGTACCGCGTCGCCGACGCGAGGCCGGTGAACGCCGCGGTGTGCGTCTGGACGCCGCCGGTCGTCGCGGGGCCGACGCCCGAGAGCGTCGTGTTGCCCGCGTTGGCGGTCGTCACGATCCACGTGAACAGCGTGCCGGTCGCCGACGGCCCGTTCGTGCTCCAGCCGTGGACGTACACGTTGTACGTTGCGGTGCCCGTGTTGACGTGGGTCACCTCCTCGTTCGAGTCGCCGTCTGCGCTCTGGCCGACGAGCGAACAGGCCGGAGCGCAGCGGTAGACGAACAGGTCGAGGTCGGTTCCGGTCGGAGTGATCGCGTCCTCGTAGATGCCGGCCCGGAAGACCGTGTTCGCCGGCACCGAGGCGGTGCTGTAGAGGAACGTGCCGGTCGGGTCGGCCGGATTGAACGTCTGGTCCGGATCCTGCGCGACCGTCCACGGGGTCTGGGTTGCCGCGACGAGGCCGCCAACGTTGGCGTTGAGCGCCCCGTTGTACCCTGTGGTGACCTGCCAGCTGATCGGAGCGCCGTTCGAGCTGAGCCCGGCCGGCGTTGCGATCGCGACGGGCCGGGTGACGATCGGGATGCGAACGTTGTGCGTCCCGTCCGACCACGTCAGCTGACCGCCGACGTACGCGCCCAGCGTTGCGGTGGTCCGGGTGAACGCGACGGTGAACGTCCCCGTCTGGCCCGAACCGAGCGCCAGCGAGGACGGGCTGACGACGGCGGTGATGCCGCTCAGGCCGCTCACCGAAGCCGTGTACGTCCCCGCGCTACCGACGTTCGTCACCCGCCGGGTGACGGTCTGGGCACCAGCGAGATCGCCGATCGCAATCGACGGGCTGTTGTAGTCGCTGGGGTCGAAGACCGGCGCCGGAGAGCTCCCGAAGCAGAACGTGCACAGCTTCTGGCTGCGGAGGAAGCCCCGCCAGTCGATCAGGCCGGCGTCGTACACGAGGCCCGGATCGGCCGCGCTGTTCGGCCGCACGTGACCCGCGCCCTGGCGGAAGATCACGAGCGGATTCGTGTTCGGCCCGTCGAGAACGTCGTAGGCCGACGTCATCAGCGCCGACTTGATCGCCATCGGCGACCAGTCGGGATGACGCTGCTTGAGCAGCGCGGCGAGGCCGGCGACGTGCGGTGCCGACATCGACGTGCCGCTGTAGAGGTTGAAGTCACGGCCGGCGTTGCCCGGAGGCGCCACCGCCGCGAGGATGTCCTGACCCGGAGCGATCACGTCCGGCTTCAGCAGGTCGCCACCACCAGCCTGCAGCGGGCCGCGCGACGAGAAGCTCGCCGTGAACGGCGCCGGGTCGGCGAAGGTGAGCGTCGCGGTGTTGATCGTCGCCGTCGGGCCCAGGGTCGCGGCGTAGGCCTTGATGGCCAGGCCGTTCGCCAGGTTCACGTGCACCGTCGGGACGAAGTGGAAGTCCGCGTTCAGCGAGCTGTCGGGGCTGTTGTAGAGGATCATGCCGACGCCGCCGGCGTCGAGAACCGCACGGCTCTTGTCCACGCGGGCGATAACGCCGCGCTTGCAGAGCACGATCTTGCCTGTCACAACGGCCGGATCGAGCGTCCCCGGATAGCAGAGCTCGACCTGGGCCGCAACGGCGAGCGGCAGACCGGCGGTGACCGAGTCCACGAGCGGAGCCGGGCCGACTGCGGTAGCCACCGACGCGCCGGGGTAGGTCACCGCGTTGCCGAGCGTGACCGAGCCGGAGCCGTTGCGGTTGTGCGTGCCAGCCGCGACCGTCGTCACCCACGGGCCGGGGTGCGCGACCGTCGAGCTGGTCGGCCCGCTGTTGCCGGCGGAGACGGAGACGAAGACGCCCGCGTCGGCGGCGAAGAGATACGCCACCATGACGGGATCGAGGAAGTTCGTCAGCGTCCCGCTGATCGAGTAGTTGATCACGTCGACGCCGTCGGCGACCGCCTGGTCGATGGCGGCGACGAGGTCACCCGTCTGGCCGCTGGCCGTGGACGCGTCCTGCGTCGACCAGAGAGCCTTGTACGAGGCGATGCGGGCGCGCGGCGCCATGCCGCTCACCGAGCCGAACGCGGCCGAAGGGCCGGTGGTCGGCGTCGCGTAGTTGCCGCCGGAGGTCGACGCCGTGTGGGTGCCGTGCCCGTTGTAGTCACGGACCGACATGAACTCCCACGGCCGCTGAGCCTCGAGCGCGGCGTCGCCGCCCCACGAGGCGTTGAAGTGCTGACCGCCGATCAGCTTCTGGTTGCACATCGAGGCGTTGAAGGCCTCACCCGGCGTGCACTTGCCGTGCCAACCCGGGATCTGCTGGTAGATGAGCTTCCCGTTCGCGTCGCGGTCGGTGAAGCTCTTGCTCTCCGGCCAGATGCCGGAGTCGACGATGCCGATGATGATGCCATCGCCCGCGCCGGCGGTGTTCTTGCCGCCGGTCGGGCCGCCGAGCTGGGCCCAGAGCCCGCCCGAGTCAGTGAGACCGAGGAAAGCCGGTGTCGAGGACGTGTCCTGCGTCACCATCTCCTCCGGCGTGACGGCGATCACGTCCGCCTGCTTCTGGAGCAGCAGAACCTGGCTCTCCGTCAGCTTGGCGGCGACGCCGTTGTAGGTGTAGGCGTAGTCGTAGAGCTTCTCGGCGCCGCCGACCTTCGCGAGCGTCGAGTCGTGAGCGCTCTTCAGGTAGCCGACGTACTTCGTGACCGCGGCCGAGCGCGGATCGATCTTTTCACCCTTAGCGGGCTTCGTCGCCTTGAGGCCCGCGATCTCGCCGTCATAGGCGACGACGGGGCTCTGCACCATCTGAACGATGTAGGTGCTCTTCTCCTGCGCACCGACGGCGACGCCGCCGGATACGACGAAGAGCGCGACGGCCGCAGCGAGCGCAACCAGGGTCGCGGTGGTTCTGAGTCGCATCTGTTTTCTCCCCCCTTGAATTACGGCCGCTATCCCCAGCGACCGACCAAGCGCCCGGAATGCCAGGACGTCGGAGGGCGAGTTTCAAGCGGAGGCGGGCAGAACCTCGCGGTCCCGCCCGCCCACACGCTCGCAAACCTCTAGCCGTGGATCGAGATGATCAGCGGAATGATCAGGATCGCGACGATGTTCGTGATCTTGATCATCGGGTTGATCGCGGGGCCCGCCGTGTCCTTGTACGGGTCGCCGACGGTGTCGCCGGTGACGCCCGCGGCGTGCGCCTCGGAGCCCTTGCCCCCGTAGAGGCCGTCCTCGATCAGCTTCTTCGCGTTGTCCCAGGCACCACCGCCCGAGGTCATCGAGATCGCGAGGAAAAGGCCCGTGACGATCGTCCCGATCAGCAGGCCGCCGAGCATCTCGGCGCTGATGATCCCGACGACGATCGGGAAGACGATCGGGATCAGCGCCGGAACGAGCATCCCCTTGATCGCCGAGCTGGTGACGATCCCCACGGCCGTCGAGTAGTCCGGCCGGGACGTGCCCTCCATGATCCCGGGGTTCTCGCGGAACTGGCGCCGGACCTCCTGGACGACCTCGCCGCCGACGCGGCCGACGGCCGTCATCGCGAGCGAGGCGAACAGGAACGGCATCAGGCCGCCGACGAAAAGGCCGGCGATCACCCACGGGTCGCCGAGGCTGAAGATCGTCTCGAGCCCCCCGTCGGTCAAGCCGGTCGTGTAGCTGTCGAAGAGGACGAGGGCTGCGAGTGCGGCCGAGCCGATCGCATAGCCCTTCGTCACCGCCTTCGTCGTGTTGCCGACCGCGTCGAGCGGGTCGGTGACCGCACGCACGGACTCAGGCAGATCGGCCATCTCGGCAATCCCGCCGGCGTTGTCGGTGACCGGGCCGTAGGCGTCGAGGGCGACGATCAGGCCGGTCATCGAGAGCTGCGCCATCACCGCCACGCCGATCCCGTAGAGGCCGGCGAAGTGATGGGCGAGCAGGATGCCGACGACGATCACGAGCACCGGCGCCGCGGTCGCCCGCATGCCCACGGCGAGGCCCTCGATGATGTTCGTCGCATGGCCTGTCTGTGAGGCCTTGGCGATCGACTTGACGGGATTCCAGCGGCTCCCGGTGTAGTACTCGGTGATCGCCACGAGCAGGAACGTGACGACGAGGCCGACGATCGCGGACGCGTAGAGCTCGCCGAAGGTGAACTTGCCGTCGTCGAACGCCATCGTGACGGGAATGAAGCCGAGCGCCGAGAGCGCGGTGGCGACGAGCACGCCCTTGTACAGGGCGTTGATGATCGCGTTTGGCCCCTTGCCGACACGGGTGAAGAACGTCCCGATGACGGAGGCGAGAATCGAGATGCCGCCGAGTGCGAGCGGGTAGACGACGAGGCCGCTCGTCGGGAACGAGATCCCGAGGAGCATCACCGCGACTGCGGTGACCGCGTAGGTCTCGAAGAGGTCGGCCGCCATGCCGGCGCAGTCGCCGACGTTGTCACCGACGTTGTCGGCGATCACGGCCGGGTTGCGGGGGTCGTCCTCGGGGATGCCCGCCTCGATCTTGCCGACGAGGTCCGCGCCCACGTCCGCGGCCTTCGTGAAGATGCCGCCGCCAAGCCGCGCGAAGACGGAGATGAGCGAGCCGCCGAAGGCGAGACCGATGAGGTCGTCCACCGCCGACTTCGACGAATTGTCGAGCCAGCCGGTGAGCACCCAGTAGTAGCCGGCGACACCCAGCAGGCCGAGGCCCACGACGAGCAGTCCGGTGACCGAGCCGGCACGGAAGGCGACATTGAGCGCCGGCGCGACGCCGCCGCGAGCCGCCTCGGCGGTGCGTGCGTTCGAGCGCACCGCGACGTTCATGCCGATGAAGCCCGCCGCCGCCGAGAAGCCGGCGCCGATGAGGAACCCGATCGCTGTCCCCCACCCGAGCTTGTCGTAGAAACCGATCACGAGCAGCGGCACGACCGCGACGATCGCGATGGCCGTGTACTGCTTGCGCAGGTACGCCGCGGCGCCCTCCTGCACGGCGCGCGAGATCTCCTGCATCCGCTCGTTGCCGGCGGGCTGCCTGAGCAGCCACATCGTCAGGTACAGGCCGTACAAGACGGCGACGCCTGCGCACGCGAGTGCGAACGCTACGGCGTGATCGTTGAAAAAGTCCATCCGTTTCCTCCTGGCCCCGTCGCAAAGCAAACGCCGAGGAGTCCCCGGCGCGGAGGATTATCTATCACACGGGCCCGCTCCGGAGCGACGAGAACCGCAGGGTCACGAAAGCTCGAGCTGCGGGCACGGCACCGGCGGGCCGAGTCGGCGCTCGAGCCGCTCGATCATCTCGTCGTCGAACGTGTCGCGAATCGAGTCCACGCGCTCGTGCGCCTCGCCGTGCGCGTACCCCATGTACTCGACGAGGAAGCTCTCGAGCACGCGGTGCCGCCACAGTGCCCGCTCGCCCGCGACCCGCCCGGCCTCGGTCAGAAGCACTTCGCGCCCCGCCCCGCGCTGAACGAGCCCGGCCGCCTCGATTCGCGCGAGCGCCTCGCCCGCCGTTGCCCGTGAGACGCCGAGCGCGCGCGAGACATGCGCGGCAAGGACCGGCGCGACCGCTCGACAGTCGACGGCCGGAGAGGCGAGCGCGTACACCGCCTGGAGGTAGTCCTCGGGGGAGTGCGACCGCTTGGTGCCCGGCCGGAGCGCGGGCCGGGCCGACGCGAAGCGCCGGACCACGTGCGTCCGGCCCGCGCCGAGCGCCTCCTCGAGCAGGGCCGCGACGGCTGCGGCGCTTGGCGCACCTTCGAGCGTCTCGAGGCCGATCGAGACCACATCCTCCCCATGCGCGACGAGCGAGCGCGTCGCGCAGGCGGAGGCGCAGCCGTCGATCGCAACAACGGCTGCCTCTTTGCCGGCTCCGTCGAGCAGCCGCCTGGCCTCTACGGCCACGTCGGCTGCGAGCGACGCGTCGGAGGAGGCGCCTGAGCACGCGACAACGACTGGGCGCTTGGGCATGCCGCATAGTGTAAGGCTTGCCTTACATGTTGTGTAGGGTCATGCCGAAGATGGCGGGGCAGACGACCGGGGCCGGAGCAAGCGCGTGACGTCCGCGCTCGTCGTCACGGCTCGCGAGACGCTCGAAGCAACGCTCCTGCTCGGCCTCGTGCTCGCCGTGCTGCGACGCGGCGGCGGACGCGACTTCGGAACGGCTGTCTGGGCGGGCGCCGCGCTTGCGCTCGCCGCGAGCGCCGTGCTCGCCGCCGTCCTCCTGCTCGCCCTCGGCGGTCTCGGCGGGACTCCACAGGAGGCGAGCGAGAGCGCGCTCATGTGGGCGGCTGCAGGGCTGCTGACCTACGTCCTCTGGTGGCTGCGCCGGCACGCGCGCGAGCTCGGTGGGGCGATCGCCTCCGGCGCCGAGCGGGCTCTCGCCCAACACTCCCGGCTGGCCGTCGCCGGGGTCGTCTTCCTCGCCGTGTTCCGCGAGGGGGCCGAGACGGCGCTCTACCTGGCGGCCGCTGCGGGCGACGCCGGCGCCGCGCCCGTGGCCGCCGGCGCCGGCCTCGGGTTCGGGGCGGCCGCGACGACAGGCTGGCTGGCGTACGCGGGCGGGATGCACGCGCGCGACCCGCGCCGCTTCTTCGCCGTCACGGAGGTCGTGCTGCTTGCGTTCGCCGCCGGGCTCGTCGCACGAGCAACGCTCGAGTTCCAGGCGCTGGGCGTCTTTCCGGGCACGATCACCGTGTGGAACACGAGCGAGCTCGTGCCGGACACGGGCCTGGTCGGCGGCATTCTGCGCGGCCTCGTCGGCTACACCGCCGCCCCGTCGCTGCTCCAGCTCGTGCTCTGGCTCGGCTACATCGCGCTGGTGGCCGCACTCTGGACGGGTGGTAGCGGCCGGCCGGTCACGGACGGTGCCTGGCGCGCGGCGCCGATCGGGACGGGCTACGGCGACCGTCTCTACCGCCTCCTGCGAGCGCCCCGCTTGACCTTGGTCGGACGTGCCGCGATGGGCGTCCTGCTCACGCTGCTGCTGGCCGTGGCCCTGCTTCGGCTCGATGTCGGCCCGTTCGACAACGAGGGGCCGCTGCGGGTCGGGCCGTTCGCCGGTGGGGGCGAGAACGAGAACAGCCTCTTCAACTTCGCCCTCTGGGTGCTGTGGCTGCCGCTGCTGACCGTCGCGACGCTTCTGCTCGGCCGCGTCTGGTGCGGCACGCTCTGCCCGCTGCGCCTCGCGACCGATGCGGCGCGAGCTCTCGGCGACCGGCTCGGCTTCCGCGGCGCGGGCACGTCGCGCCGGCTCCGGCTCGGCTGGCTGCTGCCGAGCGCGTTCATCCTCGTCACATTCCTCGTCAAATGGCTCGACGTGCAGCGCGTCGCGGCGGTCGGCGCCGTCTTTCTCCTCGCGGTCAGCGGGCTCGCGGTCCTGGTCGGCTTCCTGTTCCGGACCGGGACCTGGTGCCGCTACCTCTGTCCAGCGGGTGGCTGGCTCGCACGCGTCGCAAGGCTGAGCCCGCTCGCGCTGCGCGCCGACCCTGGCGTGTGCGCGACGTGCGTCGACAAGCCATGCCTGACGGGCACCGCTCGGGCCGGCCGGTGCCCGGTTGCTCTCAACCCGCCGCGGCTCGCCTCGACGCAGCACTGCCTCGCCTGCTGGTCGTGCGTCGCCAACTGCCCGCCGGAGCGGTCGTCACTGCGGCTGGCGTGGCGAGCGCCCGGCGCCGAGCTGCTGCGGCCCCACGCTCCGAACGCGTGGGAGTCTCTGTTCGTCGCGTCGATGCTCGGCATGTACATGGCCGTCGGCCACCGCTCGCCGGAGCTCGCGCGGATTCCCTGGCCCCTGCTCTTCTTCGGCTTCGTCGCGCTCTCGACACTCGTCTTCGTGGCCGCGTGCTCCCTCTCGGCTCCGCTCGCCGGGATCCCTCTACGGCGGGCCCTCTCGACGTTCGGCTACATCTTCCTACCGCTCGAGTTCGGCACCGCCCTGATCGCCTTCGGAGACGACGCCCTCGAGCTCTTCGGCGCAGTCCAGCCGGCCGCCTCGGTGCTGCTCGCCGCCGGCTTCGTCTGGAGCGTCGTCGTCGGGGTCTCCGTGCTCCGCACTCAGTCCAGCGGCGGGCTCCGCGCGGTGCTCGCGGGCGTGCCCCTGGGAGCGATTCTCTTCAGCCTGCTTTTCGTCTGGCTCCAGTGGTACGCCTCCGGGCCGGTGTTCGACCCGACCTAGCCCGCGGCGCTACGTGGGCGGTTGCTCGGGTTCCGCCGCGGCTGCCGGTCCGCCGGCCACCGCCTTCGCGTAGGCGAGCTGGAGGTTGGCGACCACCTGGTTGAGGTCGCGCACGAACTCGGGCGGGACAGTGTCTCCGAGCACGGACAGGACGGCTCGGATCGCGTCGATTGCGACGCGCGCCTGGACGAGGTCGCCGACCTCGAGCTTCTGCCAGCCGAGCGAGGAGACCATGGTCAGGGTCTGGGCGAGGACGTCCGAGACCTTGAGCTGCCGGATCTGCTCGGCGAGCTCGTCCGGCGTCAGCTCTTTCTCAGCCACGGACACGCTCCGTCACCCCGACCTGCTCGGCGTAGATCTCCTCGAGCGACCAGCCCTCCTCGTGACGAGCGATCTGGCGCTCCGCGGCGTTCTGCTCGGGGATCGCGAGGTACGGTGCTGCGCCGATCTCCTCGGCGAGCGGCGCCACCCACTCGAGCAGTTGCTCGAGGCGGGCCCGGGCCGGAATCGCCTCGCCACGCTCGAAGTCGATCAGCTCGCCCGCGAGTCCGTGCCGGATCGCGCGCCAGATGTTTTCCTCGATCAGGCGGTGGGGCAGGTCGGGCAGCGGCTCGCCCTCGTCATGGGCGCGCGCGATGCGGGCGGCGAGCGAGGCCGCGAAGGCGGCGAGCGACTGTGCCTCGCCGAGATCGGGCTGCCCGTCGCAGATCCGGATCTCGACGGTTGGGAAGGCGAGGTGCGGACGGACGCTCCACCAGAGTTGCGTGTGCTCGGTGACCGAGCCGGTGGCGTAGAGGAAACGGACGTACTCCTCGTACTCGCGCCAGGAGGCGAACGTGTCCGGGACGCCGCAGCGCGGGAAGAAGCGCGTGAAGACCTGCGTCCGCGCGGAGTGCAAGTGGGTGAAGACGTTCTCGACGAACGGCGAGCTGGCCGAGAGCGCGAGCAGCTCCGGCAGGACGTTGCGCAGGCCGTTGACGACCGCGATCGCCCGGTCGGCGCCGCGGATCCCGACGTGGACGTGCAGGCCGAAGGTGTTGTTGTGCCAGACGACGTAGCGGAGAAGCTCGTCGTTGCGGCGATAGTGCGGCGTGTCGATGATCCGCTGCTCCTGCCACGGCGACCAGGGATGCGTGCCGGTCGCGCCGAGCGCGAGCCCCATCGGCTCCGTCAGCGCCTGAAGTTGCGCGCGCCGCTCGGCCATCGCCGCGGGCACGTCGGCGAAGCTCTCGCAGCGACCGGTCTTCACCTCGACCTCGGAGGCGATCAGCTCGCCGGCGAGGTTCGGCTGCAGTGGCGAGCCCTGCGCGGCGGCCTGCACGTCCTCGAAGCGGTTGACGAGGCCGAGCGTCCCGGGGTCGAGGAGCGCGAACTCCTCCTCGACCGCGACCGTGAAGTCGTCCCCCTGCTCGAACTGCTCGCGTGCGAAGGCGAGCTGCTCGTCGGGGCTCAAGCGTTGAGCGTCACCCATAAGCCGCACTACACTAGTTGAAGCAATGGGTCAGGCGAACGGTGCCAGCAGCCGCTCGGCGACGCCTGCCCAGCTCCAGCGCGCAACGGCGGCTCGCCGCGCCGCGGCGGCAAGCGCGTCGCGGTCGGCGGAGGGAAGCGCCAGCAGCTCACGCAGCTTCGAGGCGAGCTCGGCGGGATCGCCCGCGGCCACTGCCGCGAGGTGACGCAAGCCGGGTGGGTACTCCTCCTCGAGCCCGTCCGCGATCTCGGCGAGCCCGGAGTGGCGCGCGACCAGGGGTGGCGAGCCCGCCGCCGCGGCCTCGGCAGCGACCATGCCGAACGCCTCGGGGAAGATCGACGGCACGACGGTCACGTCGGCGAGCGGAAGCAGGTGGCGCAGGTGCCGGTGCTCGAGCGGGCCGGTGAAGAGGACGCGCTCGCCGGCCAGCCGCTCGAGCTCGTCGCGATAGTCGCCGAACCCGACGATCACCGCGCGTGCCCTCACGTCGTGCAACGCCTCGAGCAGGACGTGGACGCCCTTGTTGTAGAGCAGCTTCCCGAAGTAGACGATCGTGGGCTGATCGCCGGCGAGGAATGCAGCAAGCCGGTCCGCGTTTCCCTCGTCGGGCAGTCGCTCGGCCGCGTTGCCCGGATTCGGCGAGTCACGGCGAGCCTCCTCGAGGAGGTGCACGAGAGCCTCGGCTCGGTCTTGCGGGCGAAACTCGTCCGTGTCCACTCCCGGTGGAACGACGAAGACGTTCTCCGCCGGCCCCACCACCTCGTCGAGGACCTCGCGGATGTGCTCGGAGCCGGCGAAGACGGCTGTGGCCCGGGTGAGGGTCTCCCTTGCCCACGCCGCGAGCTCCGCGTTTCCGCGCATCGAGTACTCGAGCTCGGAGCCGTGCGCCTTGACGGCAAACTGCGCGCCCGCCGCGGCGCCGACCGGGGCGCCGAGCAGAACGTGGTTGCAGAAGACGACGTCGGCCGGCAGCAGCTCGCGCAACGCTCCCGCGTTGGCCTCGACGAACCGGTCGCGCTCGGCCCGCGTGCAGTCCTGGAGCAGCTTCGCCTCGATCCCCTCGTAGCGGTCGAGCACGAAGACCGGCAGGATCGCGCCCGGGTCAGGCCGGACGACCTCTGCCCTCCCGACGTCGTAGCGCTCGGGGTGACGCTCCTGGCAGACGACGACGACCTCGTGACCGGCGAGGCTCCACTCGCGTGCGAGCGCGCGCGTGTAGACGTTGGAGCCGGTCCCGCCGAGCAGGTAGCCGTGCCAGAGGAGGATCCTCATGCACTCATCGTGCCCGAACCCCGGAAGGGCAGCGCTTACGCCAAGTGGAAGTACAGCGCGTAGAGCAGTTCCACGGCCGGATTGGACGTGTGCACGGCTACGTCCGCCGGCGTGTTGAGCAGCGCCTCGGAGTAGTTGAAGATGATCTTCACGCCTGCGGCGATCAGATCGTCCGCGGCCTGGCGTGCGCCCTCCGCCGGCACGGCGAGCACGCCGACGATGATGTTGTGCTCGCGAATCCCGTCGGCGAGGGCCGCGTACGGGCTGACGGTCACGTTGCCGATGCTGCGGCCGACCTTGTCGGGGTCGTTGTCGTAGACGGCGGCGATGTTGATGCCGTGCTCGGCGAAGATCGGCGAGCTCGCGATCGCCTGGCCGAGCCGGCCGGCGCCGACGAGGGCGATGTTGTGCTGTCCCTGCGTGCGCAGGATCTTGCGAATCTCACCGAGCAGCGAGTTGATGTTGTACCCGACGCCCCGCTTGCCGAACTTGCCGAAGCCGGACAGGTCGCGCCTGATCTGCGTCGCGTTGATGTTGGTGTAGTTGGAGATCTCCTGCGAGGAGATCCGCTCCTTGCCCATCTTCTCCGCCTGGGCGAGCACCTGCAGGTACCGGCTCAGTCGCGCGGCGACCCCTACCGTCAACCGATCCGCCAAGACGTGCTCCTTCGGTTCAGAGGGTTTGTAACAGCGCGTCACATTCTGCCAGCGCCGCCGTGCGCACGACGTCCGAACCGGCTTACGGCCGACGGGCGAGCCGCTCGCGCACCACCCGCGGCGATACGAAATGGGTACAAACGCGCTCACCGTCGACCTCAACGGCAGGGATGTGCTCGCGATACGCAGCCTCGAGGATCGCGTTGCCGCCGATGTCCACCTTGCGATAGTCGAAGCCGAGCTCGCCGGCGAGCCGATCGAGCACCGCCTCGGCGCCCTCGCAGAGCTCGCAGTCCGCCGCGCCGTACAGAGCGATGTCGGTCATCGCCGTCAATCTAGACGGCTGGGCGCGAGCGAAGCGAGGCGCAAGCCCGACCAACGAGACCCGCCGTCGCGCGGAGCGGGATTCACTCCCGCGCAGCGCACACCCATGCTCGAACAACGAGAGCTGCAGAAGAAGGGGGCTCGTGGGGGAAACATGGTTTCCCCCACGGTGGTTTAGGGGTAGAGCCCGCGCGTGACGGTTGCCTCGGCGACACGGGACACGGCCTGGCCATAGGCGGCGAGGCGCATGCTGACATCGCGGCGCTCGCGCACCTCCCAGGTCTCCTCGAAGGCCCGCGTGACGATGTCGTTCAGCCGCGCGTTGACCTCCTCCTCCTTCCAGAAGTACTCCTGGAGGCCCTGGACCCACTCGAAGTACGAGACGACGACGCCCCCGGCGTTCGCCAGCACGTCGGGGAGCACGAGCACGCCGCGCTCCTCGAGGATGTCGTCGGCGCGCGGCGTGACGGGGCCGTTCGCCCCCTCGACGATGATCTTCGCCTTCACCTTGCCGGCGTTCTCGTCCGTGATCACCTGCTCCAGCGCGCATGGGGCGAGTAGGTCGCAGTCGAGCAGAACGAGCTCCTCGTTCGAGATCGCCTGCGCGCCCGGGAAGCCGGCGAGCGAGCTCGTCTCCTCCTTGAAGGCGAGCGCAGCCGGAATGTCGATCCCCTTCGGGTTGTGGAGACCGGCCGTCGAGTCGGAGATCGCGATCACCGTCGCGCCCTCCTCGTGCAGCATCCGCGCGAGGTTCGCGCCGACGTTGCCGAACCCCTGGATCACGACGCTGAGGTCCGACAGCACCAGCTTCTGCTTCTCGACAACCGAGTGGATGCAGTAGAGGGCACCGCGAGCCGTCGCCTCGATGCGGCCGAGCGAGCCGCCGATTGCAAGCGGCTTGCCGGTGACGACGCCGAGCACCGAGTGGCCCTTGTTCATCGAGTACGTGTCGAAGATCCAGGCCATCACGCTCCCGTCGGTGCCGACGTCCGGCGCAGGGATGTCCTTCTCGGGCCCGATCTCGTTGATGATCTCGGTCGTGAAGCGGCGTGTCATCCGCTCGAGCTCGCCGCGAGAGAGCGTCTTCGGGTTGCAGACGACACCGCCCTTGGCGCCGCCGAAGGGAAGCCCCATCAGCGCGCACTTCCAGGTCATCCACATCGAGAGGGACTTGACCTCGTCGCGCGTGACATCGGGGTGATAGCGAATGCCGCCCTTCGAGGGGCCGCGGGCGACGTTGTGCGTGACCCGGTAGCCGTCGAAGACCCGGGTTGAGCCGTCGTCCATCCTCACCGGTATCGAAACCTCGATTGTCTTCTTGCACCGCTCGAGGACGTTGATCAGGTTCGGGTCGATGCCGAACACGTCGCCGACCCGGCGCAGCTGCTGCCGCGCTATCTCATAGGGGTTCTCGCGCAGATGGGAGATCGTTGGTGCGGTGGTCATAAGTCCTCCTGACTCGGGACGGCCGCACTATACGCCCGCCTCCAGCCGGTGCACTTCGGTACAACCCCGCACCGGACCTGCGCCCTATCGCGGATCAGTCGAGCGACGCGTAGGCGTCGAGGTCGAGGTACGCCGGATACGGCAGCGCCTCGACGAATCTCGCGGCGGAAGCGATCATCGCAGCGTTGTCGGTACAGAGGGAGAGCGGCGCGAAGCGCGCGCCCGGCAGCGACGCGCGCAGCTCCGAGTTGGCGGCCACGCCGCCGACGACCGCGATCGTCTCGAGCCCAGCAACTCTGGCCGCCGCCTGCGCCTGCCCGACCAGGGCCCGGACGATCGCGCGCTGATACGAGGCGGCGAGATCGGCACGGCGCCGCTCCAGGTCCCCCGGGCCGAGATCGCGGACGGTGTAGAGCAGCGCCGTCTTCAGGCCGGAGAAGGAGAAGTCGAGCCCCGGCACCCGCGCGACGGGAAAGGAGAAGGCCTCCGGGTCGCCCTCCCGTGCCAGCCGGTCGATCGCCGCGCCGCCCGGGTAGCCGAGGCCGAGCAGGCGCGCGCCCTTGTCGAACGCCTCTCCGGCCGCATCGTCGAGCGTCGTGCCGAGCCGCCCGAAGCTTCCACGCTCCCGCACGTCGAGCAGGAGCGTGTGCCCACCGCTCGCGAGCAGGCAGAGAAACGGCGGCTCGACGGGCTCGGGCCCGAGATAGAGAGACGCAACGTGCCCGTGCAGGTGATCGATCCCCGCGAGCGGCAGCCGGCGCGCCCAGGCGATCGCCTTCGCCGCGGAGAGGCCGACGAGCAGGGCCCCGACGAGCCCGGGGCCGCGGGTGACCGCGACCCGCTCAACGTCGCCGAGCGTTGCGTCGCCCTGCGCGAGCGCCTCTTCGATCACAGGCACGATCAGCTCGAGGTGGCGGCGGGAGGCGACCTCCGGCACCACCCCGCCGTAGCGCGCGTGCAGGTCGGCCTGCGACGAGACGACGCTGGAGAGAATCCGCCCGCCGGGTGAGACGAGCGCGGCGGCCGTCTCGTCGCACGACGTCTCGATCCCCAGGATCACGATTCGAGCGCCTTACGCTCTGCGAGCCCGTGAATGGGGTCTCTCCACATGATGAGCGCGTCCTCGCGGTTGTCGGTGTAGTAGCCGCGACGGACGCCGCGCGGGCGGAAGCCGAGCTCCTCGTAGAGCCGGATCGCGGATGCGTTGGAGACCCGCACCTCGAGCGTGTAGCCGCGCCGTTCATCGTCCGCCGTCTGCTCGAACAGCCGCTCGAGCAGCAGCGTCGCGATCCGCTGCCGCCGGCGGTGCGGCACGACGGCCACGTTCATCACGTGCCAGGCATCCACGTAGCGGGAGATGACCAGGAAGCCGACGAGCTCGTCCGTTTCGGGGTCGAAGGCGCCGAGCGAGATGGACGTCGGCTTCGCAAGCTCACTCGCGAACATCGAGCGCGACCACGGCGTCGGGTAGGAGGCGCGCTCGATCTCCTCGATCGCGTTCAGGTCACGCAGGGCGAGGGGGCGCAGTTCGAGGCTCACGCGAGCGCCTTCGCGTCGGGTAGGCGCCCGTAGACCGGCTCAACCGCACCGGCCGGCCCGAAGTCGTGCGCCAGCAGGGCATGGAAGCGTGCGTGCGGCAGGTGCCGTTCGTCCTCGTCGGGCGGCACGACGGCACCCAGCTGCTCGAGCAGCAGGCGGTAGCGCACGGCGCCGTCGCCGACGCACACCGTGCCCGGCTCGAGAGCGACAGCGGCAGGCTCGAGGCAGCGCGGCCCGGGCAGGAACACCTCACGCCGCTTCGCGTCGATCACCGGCAAGGCGCCCGCCCCACCCGCGGCGAGAGCGTCGAGCGTCGAGACGCCGGCAACCGGAATCCCCAGTGCGAGCGCCAACCCGCGCGCCGCCGCAAGCCCGATCCGGATGCCCGTGAAGCTCCCCGGCCCTGTGCCGACGGCAAGCGCCTGGACGTCGCCCACGTGGGCGCCCGCCTGCCGGAGCAGAGCGTCGAGATCTGCGAGCAGCGTGACGGTCGTCGACACCCGCTCGCCGAGCAGCTCGCCGTCGTCCACGAGCGCGCTCGTCGCGCGCCCCGTCGCAGTGTCGAATGCGAGGATCAGCACGTCAGAGCCCTTCCAGCAGCGCCGTTTCGGCGGAGTCGAGGCTGATCGTCCGGTGCTCGGTGTCGACGTGCGCGAGCCGGACGGCGAGACGCGCGGGCGGCAGGGCACCGGCAGCGGCCTCGGGCCACTCGACGAAGACGATCGCCTCGTCGAAGTACGGCTCGAGATCCCCCCACTCCGCCGCCGACATCCCGTGGAAGCGGTACAGGTCGAGGTGCGAGACGTCCAGGCGCCCGTGGTAGCGGTGTCCGATCGTGAACGTCGGGCTCGTCACCGGCGAGGTCACGCCAAGGGCCCGGCAGGCGCCGCGCACGAACGTCGTCTTGCCCGTCCCCAGCTCGCCGGCAACGGTCACGACATCGCCGGGCTCGAGCAGCGCCGCGACGCGCGCGGCGATCGCCTCCGTCTCCCGCGGGGAGGATGAGGTCAGCTCCACGCGGGAGAGACTAGAAGAGGCCGAGCTGCGTGGCGGCAGCTTCCGAGTCGGCTGCCTCGACGGTCTCCGGTTGCGCAGCGGCCACGGTGGGCAGCCCGGCGGGCGCAACCTGCCCCAGCAGACCCGGAATGCGACCGAAGTCCTCGGCCAGCACCTTCAACATGGCAGGCGTGTAGAGGGCGGCGGCCGGATGGTAGATCGGGTACAGCGTGACGCGAAGCCCGCCGAGGGAGACCTCCTGCTCGACGCCGTGCACGCGCGTGATCCCGAGCGGGCTGCCGGAGAGGAGCTTGGTGGCGAAGTTGCCGAGCGTCGCGACGAGCTTCGGCCGAATCAGCTCGATCTGGCGGACGAGGTGCGGCTCGCAGGCAGCGATCTCGTCCGGAAGCGGGTCGCGGTTCCCGGGAGGGCGGCATTTCAAGACATTCGCTATCCACACGTCCGAGCGCTGGAGGCCGATCTCGCCGAGCAGCCGCTCGAGCAGCTTCCCCGCCTGGCCGACGAACGGCATGCCTTGCTGGTCCTCGTGGAAGCCCGGCGCCTCGCCGACGAACATCAGGTCGGCGTCAGGGTCGCCGGCGCCGAAGACGACCTGTGTTCGCGTCGCCGCGAGAGCACAGAGCTCGCACGTGGCCGTCTCCTCGGCGTAGGCGCGCAGCGCCGCGGCGCGCGTCACGACATCGTCCATCGCGGTGGAGTCTAGGACGCGCGGCGGACGCACGATCCGACAGATCTCAAGCGCAGCCGCAGGAGCCGCCGCAGCACCCACCGCCGCCCCCACCGAGGCTCGGCTGCGACGTCGCACCGTGAACGGCGAAGGCGG